>JBDLJO010000126.1:0-6857 GCA_039714275.1 Chloroflexota bacterium
ACAATCGGCTCAGGCTCCGGCGATGAAACTGAGCTGGGAAAGCGGTGAGTTAATCACAGGAAAAATGGCAACTTTCGCTGAAGGCGTGGCCACGCGGGTACCGTTTAAAAATACACAACGCATCATGCGTAAATATCTTGATGACTTTGTGCTGGTTGATGATGATGATATTAAAAAAGCGGTTGTGCTGCTCCTGGAACACACCCACAATTTGGCTGAGGGTGCGGGGGCCATCGCTTTGGCTGCAGCAGTCCAACTCAAAGACCGCTTGATCGGAAAAAAGGTCGTCCTGGTGATGAGCGGCGGTAATTTAGCGGTAGAGAAATTAAAATCCATACTTGGGGAAATAGATCTGTCACCGTGACTGAGAACGGCACCTTCCGCACGCAAGAATGTCAGGACCAGGACTGCCGCTTCCGCTTTCCCGTGATGGCCGGAACGGTGGCGCTGGATAGCTGCCCCAAATGCGGCGGGCCGATCCAGCAGATGGGGAAACCATATGCGCGGCACACCGTGGGCAGTGGGGATACGCCGCCCAACCCGGTCGAAATGCACGTCTTGGTAGACAATGTGCGCAGCATCCACAATGTGGGTTCCATTTTTCGCACCGCAGAAGCCGTGGGAATCAGCCAGCTGTACCTATGCGGCATGACCCCCACACCTGACAACCCGCGTCTGGCAAAAACATCGATTGGTGCAGAAGGGATGATTGGATGGCAGTACAGCAGCAACGGGTTAGCTACAGCCCTAAATCTTAAAGATCAGGGGATGAAATTAATGGCCATCGAAGGGGGAGAGCAAGCCAAATCCCTGTTCGAAGAGCAGGCGCTGACCGGCGATCCAACGGTGGTATTGGTGTTTGGCAATGAACTGGCGGGCATTGATCCAGGTATATTGGCGATCTGCGACCAGATTTTGTATATCCCGATGGGCGGGCTCAAGGAATCACTCAATGTGAGCGTGGCTTTTGGAATCGCGGCGTATTACTTGCGCTATTCTAATTCATCTATAACTTGAGATGGTTGCTCGAGGGTGACTCGGTATGAGATCCAGGTAAGCGTGGGTATCAAGCTTCGAACTCGCCAGCCCATAAGCGCTGCATCTCTTCGCTGGTTTCCAGGAGATCATCTAAGCGCCCTTGAGAATCGATGCGGCCGTCTTTTAGCACAATAATCTGATCCGCTTTGCGCAGGGCGGCTTTGCGGTGTGAGACCACCAAACAGGTCAAGTTTTCCTGCTCAAAAACGCGCTCCCAAAGGGTGCGTTCGGTTTCGACATCCAGGGCGCTGGAAAGATCGTCAAAGACCACCAACTCGGCATCCCGCACGAACATGCGCGCGGCGGCAGTACGCTGGATCTGACCGCCGGAGAGCTTGACCCCTTTCGGGCCGACCATCGTCTCGAGGCCATTTTCGAATTCAGCAAAATCACCATCGAGGACAGCCGAACGGATGGCGGCGCTGACGGCAGCATCGTCACGATCAAGGCCCATGAGGATATTATCCCTCAAGGACTCCGAGAATAAGCGCGGCACCTGGGCCGTGTAGGCGCAGTGGGGCGGCACGAAGAAATCTGCGGGAGTATCCACTACATCCCCATTCCAAAGAATTTCCCCTTCATCCTTGGGCAGCAATCCAAGCAAGACACGCAGCAGGGTCGTCTTCCCAGAACCAATGCGCCCGGTGATAACAGTCAGGGAGCCGCGTTCCAGGTGCAGGTCAATGCCGGCAATGCCATTTTCTGAATCAGGGAATTGATAACCCAAATCAACAATATCCAATTTTTTCAGGTAATCGCCAGCTTCTTTGGGCGGGTAAATAACCTCGGGGAAACGCCCATGCATATAAACCGGGCTGAAGTTCACCAACCCATCGGGCGGAGCGCCTTCCATCAGGCGCTGCATACGCTCAACAGAAATACCAATCTGCCGGTAACGGGCAATCACCAAACCTGATAGGGCGGTTAACTCACTGATGAATTCCAGGTAAAAGACAAAGAGGGCAAAATCCCCAACGGAGAAGGTGCCGTCCTGCATAGCACTGCCAACCAGGATCAAGATAATGCCGGTACCAATGCTGGTGGCATTACGAAAAACGGAGTGCAAGATTTCGTTGAAAAGACGGTCCTTCAGTGAAAGGATGCGGCGTTCATCATTAAGCTCGTTAAAATGCTGAATAACATCTTCTTCTGCAGTGGCGACTTTGACAGCCTGGACAGCGCCAAAAAACTCGGCGATGAAGCCAGTCACGATCCCGGTGGAACGGCGGCTGGCGCGGCGGTATTGATCAATGCGGTTGGTTGAGGCTCCGGCGATGATACCGACAACGATAAATGGCAGCAGCGCCAACAAGGTAATGGTAGCGTTGATGCGCAGCATGATGGTCAAAGCAATGGCACTAAACACCAAGAGACCGGAAATATCATTCAGCCAGAGTGCAAAAAGCGGGATTTCAAAGACATCTCCACGGAAACGGCTGATTGCCTCTCCAGGGGAATCGGGCAGTGCGGAGGCACCGGGGCGGCGTAAAATATGTTTCAACAGGTTCTTGCGCAGCAAGGTCATCGTGTTAACAAAGAAGGGCACATTGGTAACCACGATTCCGTAAATACCTAAGACGCTGCCAATTTCGGCGGTGAAAAGTAAGGCTACAATGGTCCATAAGTCCAGACCAACTTGAGCACTACCGGTAAGCATATTGAAGAATTCTCGCATCAATAAACCGGGCACCTGGAAGAAAATCATGGCGATGATCATAGCCAGTAAATTTGCCAACCAAAGCTTGGGCCGGTAACGAATCATGCTCCAAATCACTTTCCAGGCCGGTATTGACTTCTGGTCATTGCGGTGAGGTCGGGATGCTTTGGTCATACCAGCACCTCCTCTAAACCGGTCTGCAGCAAACCATAAAAACGAGAGCTGGTATCTGTGGAAAGTCCTGCGCGAGGGCCGTATTCGGCAATCACACCATCATCGAGGATCATGATCTCATCGGTGCGCTGAATGGTGCCCAAACGATGGGCAATGATAATGGCAGTGCGATCTTTGAGGAGTTTATCGACCGCCTGTTCGATGAGCTGTTCGGTGGCCGGGTCTAAACGGGAAGAGGCTTCATCGAGAATCACCAGGCCGGGATCACGCAGGAAAACACGGGTAAAGGCCAACAATTGTCCCTCACCTGCGGAAAGGCCGCGTCCTCCGGACTCAAGTTTGGTATCCAGACCATTGGAGAGAGATTGATACCAATCCATGAGCCCCAGTTCGGCGATCACATCCATGATGCGCTGGTCTGAAATGCCACGATCAAAAAATGTCAGATTATTGCGCACCGTGGCCTGGAAAAGCTGCACATCCTGGGTAACGATGGCAATGCGATCGCGCAATGTCTCCAGTGTAGGCCGGGTCAGCGGTACATCTCCCAGCGATATGCCTCCCTGCGTGGGATCATATAAGCGAAAAACCAAACGTGCCAGGGTGGTCTTCCCGCTGCCCGTACGCCCCAATAAACCCAGCACAGAACCGGGGTTTAATTGAAAGGAAATGCCATTGAGGACGGGCTCATGCTCAATATATGAAAAATGGACTTGATCAAATCCTAATGCCAGGGCACCGCTCTTGATCGGCGCTCCGGGACCGTCATTGATCTTACCCTCAATGGCCTGAAGATCACGCAAACGCTCGGTAGCGGCGCCGATATTCTGCAAATTCTCAATCTGGTGGGTAATTTCCCGGATCGGGCGGCGGAGTAAGTTGGTGTAATAGACGATCAGGTAGGCCGTTCCCAAGGTAATGATGCCCTGATTATAAAGCTGGAACCCGGCCACAAAGGAGAGCCCAATACCCAGAGTCAGCAGCATGCCAGCGGAAAAGCGCACCAGCACAAAACGCCGCCAGGCATCACGCCAGTGCCCCCCAATCTTGAACATGTGTTTATAGAGACCCAGCAGGACATATTCGACTGCGCCGCTGGAGCGAATATCCTCTGTGCCGGCAAGCCGTTCTTCCAGGAAACCAAAGAAATCGGCAATCGCGGCACGCATTTTCTTCTGATGGGGAATGGCGATACCGCGCACCAGGTTGAGCACCGTCAGCGTAACCACGGCAAAAATGGTGAAGATACCCCCCACCCGCCAATCCTCAAAGAACATGGCGAATAAAATGCCGGCCATGAGCAGCAAATTGCCCAACACACGAATCACCATCTGGGAGAAGAAATTGGAGAGTTCGGAAACATCCCCATCAATGCGTTCGATCAGCTCACCGGGACTGGTGTTGTTGTGAAAGCTCATATCCAAGTTCAGGCAGTGACGGGCAAGATCAGAACGCAGTGCATTGGTGGCTGTCCAGGCCACATTCTCACCCAAATAGGTGGCACCCACACCAACAACCTGCTGAATCAGCGCAATGAAAATGAATGCCAGGGCGGCGAGGGTTAAATTATCCGAAGGACTAGCGCTGGTGGCGGCATCAATAAAATATCGCATGATCTGCGGGTTGATCACCTGCAGACCGATGCTGCTGAGCAACAACACCGTCAACCAGAAAAAGCGTGTTTTTTGAAATTTAATATAAGGTGATAATAAATCCCAATAAAGATGAAAAGGTATATTCAAAAGAACCTCGATGCTGATAGATTTCCTTTAAAACCCGACTGTCAAGTATACCATTTTGAGGGAGGAGATGGTGCTATTTGGGGGAGCAAAGCACCGTGATATAATGCGAAACTATGACTGAAAATCGTTTAAAAAAATGGCAGCAAGGGCTTTCCCGTACTCGCAAAACAACCTTTGGACGCATCGCTAATTTTTTAGGTGCCAGCGAAATTAACGCCGGAACCTGGGAAGATCTGGAACCGCTGTTGATCCAAACGGATATGGGTGCCGCGACTGCCGTTGAAATCATTTCAAAACTAAAAAATCGGGTGGCGGAAGAGGGTATAACGGAAGCCACAGCTCTGCGAACAGCATTGCAGGATGAACTACTGAGCAGGTTAACCCCGCCCCCGGAGATTATTTTTGAAGCGGCGCCAAGCGTGATCTTGATCGTGGGCGTAAACGGGTCCGGTAAAACGACCAATATGGCAAAACTGGGTCAGCGCTTCCAATCTGAGGGGAAAAATGTGCTTTTTGGGGCCGCGGATACTTTTCGTGCAGCAGCTATCGATCAACTGCAGGTATGGGGAGAACGCCTGGATATTGATGTGATCGCCGGGCAACCCAACGGCGACCCCGGCGCGGTGGCCTATGATACCGTGCAGGCGGCTGCATCCCGTGAAATGGATATCGCGATCATCGATACGGCCGGCAGGCTGCACACACGCTTCAATTTGATGGAAGAGCTTAAAAAGGTGCACCGGGTGGTGGGTAAAGCGATGCCAGGGGCACCGCACGCGGTCTGGCTGGTGCTGGATGCGACCACCGGGCAGAATGCGCTTCATCAGGCCCGGGCTTTCAAAGCTGCGGTCCAGGTTACCGGTATCATACTGGCAAAATTGGATTCATCTTCACGGGGCGGGATGGCATTTGCCATTCAGCGGGAACTCGGTATCCCGATCTTATTTGCCGGTTTGGGAGAGGGGGCAGAAGACCTGACTCCCTTTGACCCACAGGCTTTTGTGGAGGGCATTTTAGCCGATTTCTCATGATCAATATGCGTCTAAAACGTTATCAGAAAGATTTCGAGCACAGCTATGCGCTGGGCGTCTTTGCGACCCTGGAACTGCTGCAGCACCGCCCGGAGGATGCCCTGGGTATCACC
The DNA here is from genome assembly GCA_039714275.1 of Chloroflexota bacterium. Classification (GTDB taxonomy): domain Bacteria; phylum Chloroflexota; class Anaerolineae; order Anaerolineales; family UBA11858; genus JBDLJO01. Next base: position 5,756 of record JBDLJO010000126.1, read on the forward strand.
CTGCACCCCAAAGGGATGCGAAATGAGGGGGTGGAAAAAATCCATGCCCTGGCGGGCAAACATGACATTAAGGTTGAAATCAACGAGAAGGCGATCAACCGCATCAGCCCGCGTGGGGGAATCTATGCGGTGGGGGTGTTGAGGAAAACCAGCACGAGTCTCAACCGTGAAAGGAACCATGTGATCCTGGTCAATCCCAGCGATATGGGCAATTTGGGGACCATTATGCGCACGATGTTGGGGTTCAACTACCAGGATCTAGCGATCATTCAACCGGCGGCCGATCATTATGATCCCAGAACTATCCGGGCTTCGATGGGGGCGATCTTCCAAACCAATATTGCCGTGTTTGATGATTTTGAAGCGTACCAGGATGTACACCAACACCAGCTCTACCCCTTGATGACCGGAGGGGAGGTACCCCTTCCTGAGGTGGATTTTCAAGCTCCGTTTGGGTTGGTATTCGGCAGCGAGAGCAGCGGGTTGCCTGAGGCGTTTGAAGAGGTCGGCAGGAGTATCAGCATCCCACAAAGTGAGAAAATTGATTCTTTTAATTTAGCGCTTTCGGTGGGCATCACGCTTTATCAGGCCTCGCTGGGTTAGTTGGGTAGTTTTTAGGCCCCCCGACCCCCAATTCTGGGGGCGTTAATGCAGGTTGCTTTCACCACAAAGACATAAAATGCTTCTCCGAGTCCCCTGACCCGGAGTGGCAAGTGGGTTCAATTGAAATCACCCACTCGCGCAAAACATAGAGCCTCGTTTAATTTTTTTTGAGGAACGAGTGGGTATGTTTTTTGGATCGGGGCGAAAATATTTCATTGTTAAGGTGCTGGACTACTGAGATTCCTGCCTGTGGGGGTATGATGGGGAGCCGCGAATAGGGCAATTTTCTTCTGTGGGAGTTTGAGGGTGGATAAAAACATGGGTTCTCGACTTATCTTTTTGGAGGAACGAGTGGGTATGTTTTGTTGGTTAGTTAGGTAGTTGGTTAGTTTCCTTCGACAGGCTCAGCCCACGAGGTGTTGGTTCGAGGCGAGGGATTAAATAAAACTACGGGGGAGATTGCCGCACTCCGCTGCGCTGCGTTCGCAATGACAACCTT
>JBDLJO010000127.1:0-6810 GCA_039714275.1 Chloroflexota bacterium
GAAAAACAAACAACGAGGAAAAGAATAATGAAAAAATTTGAAAGATTTACTGTTCGGCACCCGATTGGTTTTGGTTTTATCTTGATCGTGCTTTATTCACTGCTGGGCACACTGACCTGGCCGGTCACACAAATATATCCCTACCCTGAAGGCCATGAGTGGGGCACAACGCTGGGAAAATTGATCATCGCGGCTTGTTTTATCGGACTGGTGTGGCGATTTGGATGGTTAAAACGAGCTGGGTATCAACATTCAGGCGGGGCGCGCATCTGGATGATCGTGATTCCATTGATGATTTACAAGGTGTTTTTGAGCATCTATGTATTTACTGGGGCATGGACTTTCAAGCTGCCAAGCCTGGCTTTAATGACCGCGATCATCTTTCGATCATTGGCAACCAGCCTATTGGAAGAAAGCATATATCGCGGGCTGCTGCTCCCGGCAATGCTTCAAGCCTGGGGAAATACCCGCAGGGGTGTGGTGCTCAGCGCCGCTATATCGGGATTGTTTTGGGGATCACTGCACCTATTCAACCTGCTGGTGCGTCCTTTCCCGATCGTTTTTTCCCAGGTGATGAGCATTACTTTGGTGGGATTTTATTATGCCGTTTTTGTTATTTCCAGCCGGAGTATCTGGCCCGCGGTGGTTTTCCATTGGGTGATCAATACCACGGTCAACCTGGCGCTCAGCCAAAATCCTGCTTTTGAAGAAACGATCACCCATTGGGTATGGCTGTCCTCGATTTCAATCCTGCCGATCCTGGTGAGTTTATGGCTTTTGAAGACAAACAGATCGTCAGAAATAGAGCACTGATCGATTTTTTCGACATCAGCACTGGACACTTTTTTCAGAAACGGAGGAGAAAAACATGTCTCAGGCAAGTAAATACAAAACGGAACGATGGGAACCCCGCAACCTATTATGGTTTTTCCTGATTGCCTTTGGATGGACCTGGTTCTGGTGGGCACTGTTTATCTTCGATATTTTGAAGATGCCTGCCGGGATTGGTACTCCAGATGTTGATCTGGGTTCAGCAGGTCCAATCCTATTGATCATAATCTTTTCTCCCTTTGGGCCGACCATTGCCGGATTTGTCCTCACTGCCCGAACAGAAGGAAAAGCGGGGGTTAAGCGTCTATGGAAACGGTTTTGGAACCGTAATCTAACTTGGAAATGGCTGCTGGTGATCCTGCTCTTCTTCCCGGTGAAAAATCTGATCCTGCGCCTCAGTGCGGAAACCTTCGCAGGAATCGCGCAGCAGCCTTTCGACCTGTTGGACCAACCCTGGCTGATCCTGCCCCCTTTTATTGCTTCCATTCTCAATGGCGGGTTGAGTGAAGAATTCGGCTGGCGAGGCTATGCCCTGCCGCGCTTCCAGGCGAAATTGAATGCCATGACTGCAGCCCTGTTTCTTGGTCTGATCGAAGGATGCTGGCATATCCCATTGGTATTTATGCCGGGAGATGAGCGTTTTGGGATGTTGATCCCGGTGCTGATCTTCCCGTATCTTGCAACCGGCATCTTCCGGGCTTGGATATTCAATAACACAGGGGGCAGTGTTTTGGCGGCAGTTCTCTTCCATGCCGCCGGAAATACAGTCGGATGGGCAATCCCCGTCAATGTGCCGTCCCAAACTTTTGCGGATCTGATCTACTCTAGTTTGGCAGTGGTCGTTGTGCTGATCTTTGGGGCGAAGGATTTGATGCGAAAAAATACTTTCTCTCCTGACGGCAGTATGGAAAAGATTGATCCTAGAATAACAGGAGATTGATTGTGTCGAAAACAAACCAGCATTTCTCAAAAATAAAGGAAGAAAACATGTCTCCTCCCAGTAAATACAAAACCGACCAGTGGCAGCCGCGAAACTTAATCTGGTTTTTCCTGATCGCCTTTGGATGGACCTGGTTCTGGTGGTGGGTGCTGTTCCTTTCCGGCTGGGTAACCGTCCCAGATAGTATTGGCTCACGCGAAACAGAATTAGGGGGTGGGGCAGGTCCCATGATCATCTTGTTGGTGGCACTATCGCCTTTTGGGCCCACGATAGCAAGCTTTGTACTAACAGCAATTCATGAAGGCAAAACGGGAGTGAAGGCACTCTGGAAGCGTTTCTGGAACCTGAACATCAATTGGAAATGGCTGCTGGTGATCTTGTTTTTATGGCCCAGCTTACGACTGATTACCAATCTGATTGGGCAGGTGATCAGCGGAGAAACCTACCCTCTATTGGCTAACCCTGACCAATTCTGGATATTTATTCCTGGTTTGATCATTTCAACCTTTATCAACGGTGGGATGAGCGAGGAGTTTGGCTGGCGCGGCTATGCTCTGCCGCGTTTGCAGGCAAAATTCAATGCGCTGACTGCCAGTTTGATCCTGGGTGTTATTGAGGGATTGTGGCACTATCCCCTGATCATTATCGGAACGTGGTGGCAGGATTCGTTGATTGAATTGATTTATTGGTTTGTGATAACGGTCATTCTGCGCACCTGGATCTACAACAATACCAGCGGCAACCTGCTGGCGATGATGCTGTTTCACGGTATGGGGAATGTACAGTCGGATATCGTGTGGTGCTGCGGTGCTAGAGAACATATTTATTTCGTATATGGTGCTGTTGCACTCATAGTCGTGCTGATCTTTGGTCCCAAAACGCTTGCCCGATTCACAAAGGAAGGGATTAACCAGTCAGATGATCATTTGGGTCGATTTGTTGATCAACAAGGAGAAAAGATATGTTAAACCATAATCTGTCCCCTAGACAAATTTTATATACCAATCTGGATCTGGCCATAGGGTTGGGCTTTGTAGGAATCGTAAGCCAAATCATCGACGTTCCAAATAACCTCGATGGCAGCCACGCTGTGTCTGGTCGGGGCAGCAGCCCCCTTTTGGCCTACCGTACCAAGGAAATTCGTAATACTAGGAGGATGACATGGGAACTGCTCAAAGAAACATAAACAAAAGGAAACTTTTCAAAGCAAATAAACAGGAGATAACCGTGAATACCAAAAGTTTAGTTACCATCACGACAGCATTGTGTATGATCTTCATTTCTGCCTGCGGTTCCTTGGCAGATAATGAAAAAACCATTCAGCCCTCCGGAAACCTGATCACCGAAGAACGGGATCTAAGCGGCTTTGATCAGATTAACCTGATTGGTGTTGGTGAAGTCATTATCACACAGGGTCAAGAAGAATCACTTTCCATCCGAGCTGATGAAAACTTTATGCCGTTTGTCGAAGTTGATGTGAAAGGCAGTGTGCTCACGCTGGGTTTGGATACCAGCGATGAAGGGGTGACTATTCGTGTCGAAGATGATGCTTATGGTGCAATGGTGGTTTTTGATCTGGTGGTCAAAGATATCAACCAAATTGATATCTCAGATGCTTTTGGGGCCAAAATCGATCAGCTTGAAACTGACAAACTGCAGATTGATCTTTCTGGTGTTGGAACACTGGATATCAACTCGCTGGTTGCTGACCAATTATCGATCCATCAAAGCGGCGCAGGCGCCATCATCATTTCGGGGCAGGTGAATCACCAGGAGATTGTGCAAAGCGGTGTGGGAAATTTCCATGCTGGCGGGCTGGAAAGCGATACTGCCGTATTGAACATCAGTGGTGCCGGGGACGCCACCGTCTGGGTAAAAGAATCTTTGGATGTCGATATCTCAGGTGTGGGCAATGTGGTTTATTTTGGCAGTCCACAAATCACGTCCAAAATTTCCGGCGTTGGTAAGCTGGTTAATACAGAGTAGTAAACCAAAGGCGGCACAATCATGATTCTCAATCCCGTATCTGCTTTTTCCATCAAAAATGCCTTTTCGATATTTCGAGCAATCAAAAGGATGAAGGGCATTTACGGGATTGGATTTAAACGCCAACGCCTCCCTGATGTGAAAGTTATAGTTAGGTAAAGGTAGAAAGATGAATAAGAAAAAGCGTAAATATATTAGCATATCCACGAGAACCATTTTTACAGCTTGTATGGTTGGGCTGCTGTTCACGGTTATTCAAGGAACTTTTACACAAAGCTATAGCGGTGGTGAAAAATCGGATCAAGCCATCCACGCAGACGAATCCTTCCCTGGATCTTGTACGACTTTCACTGCTTCAAATGGTGAAGATGTGCTGTTTGGTAATAACGAAGACTTCAGCAACCCAGACACGTATTTGTGGACCGTGCCATCAGGCTATGAGACCTACGGGGGGATTTATTTTGGATATCGGGTTGGATACCCTCAAGGCGGCATGAATGAAAAAGGTTTGGCTTTTGATGCCTTGGCACTACCAGAAGCAAAATTGAACCCGCGACCTGAACTGCCGTCAAGAGGGAGATCAGACGCCTTGTTTTTGGCGAGGATCATGGAATACAACGCAACGGTGGATGAAGCGATCTCCTTTGCTGAAGGTTTTAATTGGGGAGCAGCGGTTGGATTTCAGGTGCTGTTAGCGGATGCCGCTGGCAGCGCAGTGATCATTAGTGCAGGAACGGATGGGGAAATAGCCTTTACCAGGAAACCGGAAGGGGAAGGGCACCTGGTTGGGACGAACTTCAACCGGGCGAATCCTGAAAACCGATTCGGCCAACCCCCGTGTTTGCGATACGATACCGCGCAATCTATGTTGGTGCAGGGCGATGACCAAGACGATCTTAGCGTGGATCATTTTAAGGCCATTCTGGACGCTGTTCATGTTGAAGGGGTTAAAGAAAACACGCTCTATTCAAATATCTTCGATCTACGGCATGGCGTGATCTACCTTTATTACTGGCACCAATATGATGAAGTGGTCAGATTGAATGTGAAAGAACTGATCAAGATAGGCTCAGAGCACATTCGAATCAGCGAGCTTTTTCCCCAAGAGATGGTAATCCAAGCCGAAGAAGAATATCAAAGGCATGTTGATCGAGCAGCCAGGGATCGATGGCTTAACCAAAATGGAAAAATTGTCATTGTTGGCGGAGGGTTTATCGTGGTAGGTTTAATTGGATTGCTGATTGCGATAAAAAAACGGAGAATAAGCTATGACTCCAAATAACCCACCCTCGTTCCAAAATATCTACAAAATCCTGGGTTTATTAATCGGCCTGACGTTGGGTGGATTCGTAGGGTTGCAGCTTGACATTCCAGCCGTTTTCGCTGGTGGCGGACTCGTGCTGGGGCTTGCAATCGGGACTGCCATTGATAATAAAATCAAGATAGATATGAGTTAAGGGATTGTTGTTTGCCCAGTATTGGATGTTATCATCGAGATAGCAGCGCAATATAAAAAAGCATTTAACTGGTAAATATGATGATAAGAATTCGCAATTATAAAGAAAAAGATGCCGATGAGGTTGGTAGGTTGATCGCTGACACTTATGCTGAATTTAACCTAGCCTTTGCATCGCCAGAAGATAGGAACCTGATGCTGGGGCCATTTCGCTATGCCAGGTCAGCTGACGAAAAGCATCAAGCCGCGATTGCGGAAGTGCTGCGTTCACCGGTTATCCTGGTTGCCGAGACAGGGGGTGAGGTGGTGGGAATCTTGCGCGGCAGGAAAGAGCGGCTGGCCAGCCTGTTTGTGCATAAGAAGCAGCATCACCAGGGGATTGGACGCAGGCTGGTTGGGGCGTTTGAAGCTGAAATGCTGGTTCAGGGTGTCTCTGTGATCCGGCTGGCCGCTACTTTACATGCGGTGCCGTTTTACAGCAGATTAGGGTATAAGAAATCCACAGGTGTGCGCACAGGCTGGAGCTTTGATGGCTATGGCTTTCCGTATCAGCCGATGAAGAAGATGCTTCGGCAAGAATTGTGATCTTTGAAAGGGAATTGTTGCGCCTTGATTGTGCCCGGGTGTTTTGATGCTATAAAAATAAAAGCTACAGCTTGATCAAATAACGCGGCGTCTTTTCACTGTAGTGTTCATATTCCTCACCAAATACCCGGCGAAGATGGATTTCCTCGTTGGTCACCATCCAATGCCCAATGAGCGCCCAAATCAACACCCAGCCCAAGTTATATAAGGAGGGCATGTAAACCAAAACCCCCAAGACCATCAACCAGCCGCCCAGCATCTGCGGATTGCGGGTGAAACGGTAGGGACCGGTGCTGACTAGGCCTTTTACCTCCAGCCCAAAAGCGCGTTTCAGGCCAAACCAAAACATGATGCCAAATGCCCAGGCCATGCCCAATAACTCCAATCCAAGCGCGGCAAGTCTGTTCCAGGTGCCATTGGGCAGCCAATCCCAGCTCCACTCCGGGGGCATGTAAATATAAGGGAAAAAGAAGAAGGCCAGAAAGATGATGAATTGCAGGGACGAAGCCCACCAACCCAACCGGCCTTGATTTAAATATTCTTGGGCAACGACGCGATGAAAGACAAAGTAAGCGACAGTGAGCAGCAATACAGATGAGATCAGATAAGTAGCCGTCTGCACAAGAAATCTCCAAGTTTATAATGTGTTTGTAGATATAGTATAGTGAATTCTTGCTCGGACGTCTACATCCCTCGACGGGAAGTGAAAAACCCTCGGTCTTAAAAATTTTTGAATAGTGCATCCGGAGTTATTAGGCCAATAACAACGAATTTTGGGGGATTGGCAGTATTTGTGAGAAAGAACACCCATTATTGATGATCTAACCTTTTCCCAAAACAGCTTTATTGTGGGGGTATATAGATCATATGTATTTGGTCTTTATTGTCAAAATTAAGGTATACTGAATTCAGTAAACAACCAGCAAAGGAGTTGAATTATGTCTGGTTTTATCCCCTGGAACAGCCAACCTTTGGAAGCATGGGCAGCCAAATATGCCCCCGGCAAGTTTAT
>JBDLJO010000128.1:0-6803 GCA_039714275.1 Chloroflexota bacterium
TTCAAATGCAGCCTGCACCTGATCGTTGAGCTCAGCTTCTATGGCAGCACGCTGTTGGGGATCAATTTGGGACCCATAAATCTCAATCGGATCGCGCTCCTTTTTTAAAGCGGCAACCGTTTCAGGAGAACGCGTGTCATCTCCCTTTGAGTGGGGACCAAATCGGACCGTGTTCAGAATCAGTGCCCGCGGTTTTGAGTCCCCCCGGATATCATCCAACAAGTTTTGCGCTGTCTGGGAAATCGCTAGCACATCGCTGGTATCCAGGGCTGCGGCATGAATATCAAAAGCTGCAAAGCGCGCCGCCAGATCTCCAGCCAGGGATGTATCTGCGGGTGTGGTTTGAGCGATTTGATTGTTCTCGACAACATAGAGGATCGGTGCATCCCAAAGCGAGGCCATGTTTAGGGATTCATAAACAACCCCCTGCCCCAGGGTGCCATCACCCAGGAAAACCACGGCTATTGCACCGGTATTTTTTCGTTTCTCGGCCAGGGCCATGCCGGTCGCAGCCGGGACAATGCCGCCTTGAATACCATTCGAGTAAAAATTGCGCCACTGCAAATGCTGTGAACCACCGCGACCACCGCAGACCCCGGCGGGTTTGCCCATTAATTCAGCAAAGAGGGCCTGCATATCACCGCCGTAGACAAGAAAATGGCCATGACAGCGGTGGTTAGAAAATACAATGTCGCCATCATGCAAGTGGGACAGCACGCCAACCGCGTTGGCTTCCTGGCCCAAATACGTATGTGTCGTGCCCGAAAAAACACCTTTGGAGAAATTTTCCAAGACGGTTTCTTCAAAGCGACGGATGCGGTAGAGCTGGCGGTAGAGGGTCTCGTTATCGGTCATAACAAGTGAAATTATACTGCATCTGATACCGGCATTTGTTTTTATGGACCTTCAAAAAAGATCGGGTTCTCATCGGTCTGGGTAATTTTGCCGGCAAAGATCTATCCATCGCTGTCCATCTGGAGAAGAATTTCACCAAATGCATTTAAGGATTGATAATAAGGCCAGATGCTGGGGATATAATGTCGTTCATCGGAGGCATGGGGGCCAAGACCGCTCTGCCCCCAGACCACGCCCTGCCCCCCTGGAGCAAAACGGGCACTGGTGCCCGGCAGTTTGCGCCCAATTTGAGCCGGTTCGCCAGATATACTTTCCACAGCAGCAGTTAATGCCTTCAAGTAGGGGTTCTCTGGATCGCAGGCAATCCCTTTTTCCATCAGCAGATTCTCAAGGGCGAAATCATGAGCGCTGCAGTAAGCTGCCAGATCATGATAAAGGGATTCGACATCATCCTGGGGGATCAAGCGTGCCTCGACACCCAGCACGCCGTGATCGGCATTGATATTATAAATCCCGGGTGTGCCCACCTTGATAAATGGGAATCGTACTTGAGAACACCAGCCATCACCCGCTTCCAGGGTCAGATAACGGGCCATCATTTCTTGAACATCGGCGTAGGCTTTCATCAGGCGCGCACTCAGATCACGCTGCGCGCCAGCCACACCGGTATGCCCTCGCTGACCGTGGGCGATCAGGTCAAAACGCATCACACCGCGGTTTTGAACAGCGACTTCCCCACAAAGTCCCTTACCGCTGGTCTCGGTACGCTCACCTGCAATGAATATATTTGGCGAGTATCCCGATTCAGATGCCAGCGTATCCAGGACATGGGGAGTTCCCATCGGTTCACCTTCCCCTGCTTCCTCATTGCCAACCAGCAGCAAATTTATGGGGGGATAGGGCGGCCCGGCGAGCAGTCGGTATTTCATCCAGACCATATACGTAGCCACAACGGTTTTCATATCCCCGGCGCCGCGCCCCCAGAGATAATCTCCCTCGATACGGGGTTCAAATTGCCCATCATCCGGTTCAGGAGCCACAACATCAAAGTGCCCGGATAACATCACCGGAGCCAGCAGCTGACCTGGGAATCCAACCAGAAGCGCCGGGAATTTGGCATCATCAAAAAGACGTACATCTAAGCCATGCTGTCGAAAATATAACTCAATAAAGGCGGCGGCCTGATTTACCGCATCCATACGTTCCGATTCTCCAACGGTTACAGATGGAAAGCGGATCAAGATCTTCGCCAAATCTACAATTTCTTCAGTTTTTTCAATATCCATCATGGTTATTTTTCCTTTCGAAACTAGGCCAAGGATTCTAAAGCTGATAAGAGCCGTTCCGCAGCGCCCTGTGTGCGCTCAGGGGGCGTGGCATACGAGAAGCGTATCCATTGACCACCGTATGGGGAGAAAAATGCCCCCGGGACGACGGCCAAACCAAATTCTTCGGCAAAATAGCTCCCCAACGGTTCGGTATCATCCCAACCACGGCTTTCCAACCAGGGACCGACATCAATGAAAGCATAATAGCCTTTCCCGATAACATAATTGAAATCGTGTTGATCCAAAAACGTATTCAGCACTTTACGGCTGGCGTTGGTGGGGGACGTGATCGGGCGGATGGCTTCGGCATACCCCATCTCATAGGCTGCCATCGCCACCGCCTGCCCGTAAAAGGCTGGGATCACGCTGTGAGAGGCGCGGGCAACGATAAATTGAATCACTTCCTCAGCAGCAATCAGGTGCGCATTACGGATATTAGAGCCGCCTAAACTTTTCGTCAGCCCATCAAGGAAGATCAGGCGTTTGCGCTCCTCAGGGGTGAACAACCGCAGGAAAGCATTTAAATCCATCGGTTCACTGTCGGTGACATAGTGATAGATCCAGTCGTAGAGCACGTAAGCCACGCCTGCTTTAAGCGCCGCGCGTCCTAAAGCAGCCTGCTTCTCAGGGGAAATGGTGTTGCCAGTCGGGTTATCAGGATTGGTGATCACAATGCCGGCAATTTTACGCCCTGAACGGGCAGCAAAATCCACCGCGGCTTGAATACCCTCTTCCGTGTAGGTCCATCCGCTCTCAGGACTCCCCGGCGCCCAGAGGACATTTGCACCAATACCGTAAGGACCCCAGTTGTAGGATATCCAGGGAACCCGTGAAACAATCAGGGCATCCCCCTGGCGGCCGTATCCCAGGGCCAGCATGGCTTGATAGGCTTTTTGAAGCGCATCGCGTCCACCCGTTGCGGCCAAGACATTCGTTGGTCCGTAGCCCAGATCAGCATCGAAACCCCAATAATGCTCAACAACGCTGCGGCGGAAGATATCCGTACCGTAAGGTGAGTTATAGCCTGTGCCCTGATCGAATTGGATTTCGGCCGCACGCTCTAAAATGGCACGTGGTGTACCGGGCAAGCTGGCGCCGCCATCCCCCTGTGATGCATCGTAAATTTTTGAATCCGGGTATTTTTCTTGATAGACGCGCAGTGATTTTTTAATCAGAAACATGCGCGAGGGAGGAATCGTTTTCATGTTGGCAAGATGTCCGCTGACCGGAATTAAGTTCTCATCAGGCAGCGCATAAACAGGGTTATCATGGGAAAGCGACGAACTCATAGGGAAACCTCCGAAAATAAAATATTTTTAGATAATAAAAAAACGCCCTATCTCTAGGGCGTTCGTTTCCAAGCAGACTTTCTTTTATTCAATCTAAGTCATCACTCGCGTACCAACGCCCAATCGCCTTTTGTGCGACGATTAGTACCAAGATTATTATTGGTAGTGATATGCAAGAGAGCAAATTTCATATTGTGCGCAAATGTACCACCGGGCTGTACTGCCGTCAAGCTGTAATTATCCTTTTATCGCTTCAATCACCTCAGCAGCTAAATCATAGCGGCTGAAGGAAGGCATCAGGTAAATGCCATCGGCCCAGGTTTTGATCTCGTTTGCCAGCTCAATGGCAATCTGAACCCCCTCTTGGGGGGCCTGATCACCCGCCTTTTCCAGGCGTGCCCGCGTACGCTCGGGGATGATGATTCCCGGAACTTCATTATGCAGGAATGCTGCATGACGGGTGCTGAACAACGGCAATATACCTACTAAAACCGGGATTTTCAGCGCCCCATGACGCTCTTCGTAATATTCAATAAATTCCCGGGCTTTATCGGGTTGGAAAACGGGCTGGGTAAGCGCAAAATCAGCCCCGAATTTCAGTTTACGGCGGATGATTTTTACTTCCCGCTCAGGATTGGGAGGTAATAAATTTAACGCGCAGGCCACAAAGAAGGACGTCGGCTGGCCGATATCTGCGCCAGCATGGTCAACCCCGGCATTAAAACCCTGCTTGATAAGTTTAATTAATCCAGATGGGACCAGGTCATAATCGTCCATCGCATCAGGATAATCCCCGATCGCGGTTGGGTCTCCCATGACAACAAAAATATTGCGGATATCGAGGGCATGGGCGGCCAGTAAATCTCCCTGGACGCGCAGTAAATTGCGCCCCCGGGTAGGGAAATGCAGCGTGGTCTCAATACCTGCATTACGCTGGATCAGCTTGCATACCGCCCAGGGACTCATACGCATGCGCGCCATCGGGCTGTCGGCAACATCAATCACATCGGCACCTGCTTCAGCCAACAAACTGGCACCGGCAAGCACCTTATGGGCGGTCAGCCCGCGGGGAGGTGACATCTCGACTGCGACCACAAATTCACCTCGGCTTAGCTTTTGGGCAAGCTTGGTAGGCTGCTCGGGGACAATATCACGTTCTCGCTCCGGCGCCGCTGCAGTCACGCTTTCCATCTGAGCAGGATCCAGTTCAGCGGAGTCGATAGCTGTGCGCATACTGGCGATATGCTCAGGCGTCGTGCCGCAGCACCCCCCCACCATGCTGACACCCACTTCGGTGAAAGACTTTGCATAATTGGCAAAGTATTCTGGACCGGCAGAATACATCACTCGACCGCCAACCTGTTCCGGCCAACCGGCGTTGGGTTTGATCACAAAAGGCAGATCAGGTACCACGCGGCGCATTTGTTTAAGGATGCGCCACAGTTGAGATGGACCACCGGAGCAGTTGGCCCCGATAACATCAGCCCCACTCTCACGCAGGGCGCGGGCCACTTTAGCAGGAGTGTCCCCTAATAGGGTGCGATCATCACGGGTAAAGGTCATCGAGGCCGCAACAGGCAAATCACTGACTGCGCGCGCGGCAGTAACCGCTTCTCGAATTTCATAGAGATCGCTGAAGGTTTCAATAACGATAAAATCCACACCGGCATCAACAAGGGTGGTGATTTGCTCTTCAAAAGCCGCCCGTGCGTCCTCGGCCTGGACTCTGCCGTAAGGTGCCAGATGGACTCCCAATGGGCCAACATCCCCGGCCACCAGCACATCCTTGAAGGAAGCCAGCACCACGCGCTGAGCCAACTCAACACCGGCACGGTTAATTTCCGCGACCTGATCTTCAAGGCCGTGCTCAGCGAGTTTATAGCGATTGGCGCCAAAAGTATTGGTATAGATCACCTGGGCTCCGGCTTCAATATAGGCGCGGTGCAGTTCGGCCACCAAACCAGGGTCCTTGATATTAAGGGCATCAAGGCTGCATTCAAAGGCCGCGCCGCGGGCATGGAGCAGGGTCCCCATCGCGCCATCGGCCAGCAGTGGACGTTCCAGAGATTCCAGGCGGGTTAGAAATTCGGTTTTGGAAATGCTCATAATTTTCCTTCCAGCTTCCTGCAGGTTAATTTACACTAAAAACAAGAGCCCAACACCCCCCACAGCCAGCAGCGTACCAAGAACAGCACGCCACCCAAAACGCTCTTTAAATACCAGATAACTGATCGGCAGTAAAAAGACCGGCGGCAAAGCCATCAGCGTGCTGGCAACGCCAATTTCGGCATGCTGAACTGCCAGCAAGGAGAGTGATACACCAATGAACGGGCCAAAAAAGGAGGCCACCAAAATATACGACAAGCCGCGCGGGTTGGCACGTATTTTTTTAATTGTATCGCTGACTTGCCCCTGAAAAAAAGTCATACCCCACATCACGACCACCGCCGCAAGCATGCGAATCACGTTTGCCGAGATGGGAGAGAAATCACCGCTCAGGCCATTTTTTGCCAGGATCAACCCGGCAGCCTGACCCACAGCACCGCCCAGTCCATAAAGGATACCACGGCGATAATTTAGATTCACAGCCTGATTCTTTTTTCCATCCTCCATCACTACCCAGGCAATACCCGCCAGGGTGAGCAAAATGCCAAAGATCTGGCCGGTGGATAGGATTTCATCGAGAAATATCCAGGCCAGGAGAGAAGCGATCACCGGCGCCAGGCTCATCATCAACATGGAGAGGCGCGGGCCAATCCACAAAAATGCTTGAAAAAGGAAAATATCACCCAAAACCAACCCGACGATACCTGAGAGACTTAACCAAAACCAGCGCTGCGGGTCAGCATCCAAGGGCCATAAGCTGCCCAGGATCAACCAATGGGTAAGGCTTAATAATACCGCCGCGACGATCAAACGAGTGCGGTTGGCCACGATCGCACTCAGGCGATGTCCCGCCAGCGAGAAAAATATAGAGCCAAAAGAAAAAGCCAAAGAGGTGCCTAAAGCGGCAAATTCACCAATGTAATTCATAGGTCAGGATCAGGTAATGGGGATTCAGGGATTGAAAGATAAGCGCTGCTAAGGTTTCTGCGGGGAATCTGAATTGGTGTCGCTGCCCATAAAGGGTTCCGCCGTCGCATGACCGGGCTGTGAAATGCCTTCCTGCTTTAATGTTTTTCCAATGGTCAGGGCCAGGATTTTTATGTCCAGCCAGATCGACCAATGATCAACATACCAGACGTCCAGGCTGAATTTTTCTTCCCAGGTCAGGATATTGCGCCCATGAATTTGCGCCCATCCCGTCATACCCGGGAGTACATCATGGCGG
>JBDLJO010000129.1:0-6800 GCA_039714275.1 Chloroflexota bacterium
GCGGCCAGTTCAACGGGTTTCCCCCATCCGCGGCGCAAAGTCAGACCCAATATTTGGGAATTTTCAGCAGCCATTTGACAAGGTTCAATGTGCGGCATTCCCACATCCAAATTACCTGCTCCATAGGTTCTAATAGGATAAATCTCGTGTCTGTCCCTGTATACTCGCACCAGGTAAAAGCCAAGTTTAGCCGTGTCATTACGACCGTATTCATCACCTGGGCCGACGGTAGCCAATTCCGAATATTCTGGACGCACAAACGCGATCGAGGGTAGGCTGTAGTAAAGCGTTTCGGCATGGACACCAACAAATGCATTATGCACATGCCCTGAAAATACGGCTTCGACATTGTATTGGCTGAATTTTTCCAGCAGCCAACTGCGAGCAGGGAAATCGATGTTATCGTAATGCGTCGGTTCATCAGGCTCGCAAATAAAAAGCGGATAGTGCATAAAAATAAAAATACGAAGTGATTTATTTTTAGCGACGAGAAGTTCGTTTTCAAGCCACGAACGCTGTTCTTTTTCACGATCGAAACCTGTGTTCATGATTGGGGTATCGAGGCAAATAAAGTGGCAAGTCTCGGTAGAAAATGACTGATATGTGGGTCCCCAATACTTCTCAAAAATAAGATGACTTTTATCACCAACAACTGGTGCTGGTAGCCAGGCATTTGGTTTATCGCCAATGTCATGATTCCCAGGCAGGGCATAAAATTTGGCTTCAATATTAGAAAAGAGATCACGCCCTTTTTTAACTGTTTCTTCATGAATTTTCAGGTCCGGAATTGGATGAACTAAATCGCCTAAATGAATAACAAAATCGGGCTGAAGATTGTTTAGACACTGCACAACATACTGTGCTCGTTCCACTGTTAATAAATTCGATTGATAACCCCCTTCTTCAGCAGTTTCTATCAAACGAATATGGGAATCAGAGATGACTGCAAATTGACAAATATAATGATCAGATTGATTTGGAACCGCCATAACAAAATCCTCAAAATCAATTGTATAAGACTGTATTTAGACTTGGATTTCCAAAAGATCCTGCCCCATCGTTAACGTTCCCTGATAATCTTTCCGAATATCCGCAAAAATTTCTGATCTGTTTTCTAGAGATATGGATTCACTAAGATGGGTAATAACCATATGTTTAGCATTTGCCCGGGCTGCGATGATCCCTACTTGACCGGAGGATGGCAAGATGGATGTTGTCAGATACTGCATCACTGGATCAGTGACCTGGCTCTTAGCAAGGTGGCAGCATTGAATGAGCAGGTCTGCATCTTTTGCTAAACCAATAATGCCATCACACAAAACTGTATCCCCACTAATGGCAATTACTTTACCCTCGGCCTCAATTCGATACCCCAAGCAGCGCCAATCAAAATCAGGTATATGTGGAAAATCACCGTGGCGTACGTAATCAGCATAAACCTTCCATTGGTCGGTTTCAGCAATCATGCCCGGCTTGATATCCTTGACAACAACTTGCGTTATGGAAGCTGGTCTTTCAACCCAGCTTCCTCCCTTCTTGCGTATATCTTTATCTTCTTCAATCCGAAAACGGATATCTTGGGCATAAACACCCTCAAGCAAAGCACTGACAATTTTTTTCGTACCTGCAGGGCCGTAGATTTCCAATTCATAATCCCGACCTCGCATTGCAGAAGAAATAATTACGTCAAAAAGGTCATTAATATGATCAAAGTGGTGATGGGTAATAAATACAGGATTAACACGATTAATTTCTAAACCAGCCTGGTAGATCTGGTGAACTGTTCCACGGCCGGCATCAAATAATAATTTACTTTTCCCAATTTCAACCAAAACAGCACTTTGAAAACGATTTGGATTTGTTGGAGTTCCTGTTCCAAGTAACGTTACCCTCATCTGATTAAGTCCTCTCTATATATGACTATTTTTATATTAAGGGATCAAGAACAGAATAAATGTTAGCGATTTTGCGAACTTGCTGATAGGATTTTAATAGAATAGACCATCCCCTTGAGGATGGTCTGTGAAATTTATTTAAAGTAAGTTATTACTGTAAATGCAGAACTACTTTTCCTTCATGCCACATGTCTTCTAAATTGTAATACTCACGCCGGTCAGGGGAGAAAATATGGACAACTACAATCCCATAATCCGCCAGAATCCAGCCACTGTAAGAACTACCTTCAGACCGAGGACGGATTTTATAGGCGTCTTTAACATCTTTAACAACTGATTCCAACAAAGCATCTAACATACGGGGGCTGGTTCCGGAACAAATCACAAAATAATCTGCAACAAGAGAAGTTTCATCGATATCAAGTAATAATATATCTTCCCCCTTACGTTCTTCTAAAGCATTGACAATGGTACGAGCCATTTCTAAAGTATTCAACAGCACCTCAATTTTTATCCATCGGAACGCTCCCCAAAGGGAGCTGAAAACAAACGTGTATATACCGCCCCGCCCGGTCGCAAATCACTGCGATAAAGGTGAACTTCCCGAATGCGGGCAACTCCTAAAAAACCGATGTTCTGCGAACCCAGAACATCACCAATGATGCGCACTTGGTCCGGGGTGGCATTGCGCGAGACGCGCCCCAGGGTGATATGCGCAGAAAACGGACGCTGCTCATGAGCATAGCCTACGCGAGCCGTTTGCTTATCAATACCACGCTGAAGAACGGCTAACTCGGGTGGGGATTCCATCCCGGCCCAAATAATGCGCGGCCTGCGCATTTTAGGAAAGGCACCAACACCGCCCATGCTGACCACCATTGGTTCACGTGCTGCGGCTTCTCTGCTAAGGATGTTGGTCAAGACATCCAAGTTATTCAGCGAGACGTCTCCCAAAAACTTCAATGTCAGATGCATATTCTCAGCAGCAACCCAACGGATGGGAACGTCTCCCATGCCATCCTTTAACGCGTTCGATAATTGAGATAAACGCTGCTGAAGATCGGGGGGTAAGTCAATGGCGATAAAGGCCCGGACTACGGACATCAAAGCACTTCCCTGCAGATGATTTACTATTTCTACCAATTCAAATCAATTCCATCGATCCAAAAAGGGAATCGATAGTACCTTTGGTGCAGAATTATAACACTTCTTCCAGTTTTCCAGATATCAGCTCCCTGGAAATCCGTCATTTAATGGGTGTGTCAGGAAATATCAGGCTAAATCTAGGAGTCGCTGATAATCGTCTGGTGTATCAATATCGATCAATAAGCGATCATCAAACCAGGGCAGCCAATGGGGTTTATAACGAGAGAATAATTGACGACCACCAACATCACCACTCAACATTTTCAAATCTGGAAATAAGGCTTTGTCGAATAGAACTGGATTAGATCGTTGACCATCAATGATGGGTGCAATAATGGGCGAGCCTGTTTGAGCATGCGTGTCCACAAGGGAATGGATGAGGGTCGTCGGAATTTGTGGTTGATCGGCTAAAAGAAATACTGCGGCCTCTGCCCGGGTACCAAGCGCTTGAATCCCGCCCCTAACCGATGAGCTTTGCCCGGTACGCCAAGCAGTATTTTCTACAATCTCAACAGGTAAACCTGCAAGAGCGGTTTTTAATTCTGATGTATAGGCACCAGAAACAACCACAACAGGGGAGAGTCCTGAATTCAGGGCTGTATTGGCAACATGCCAAATTAAAGGCCTGCCATGCCAAAGAAGCAACTGCTTGGGTAAACCATAGCGCTTAGCCTGACCAGCAGCCAAGATAACCCCGGCGACTCGTGAATGGGCAGCGTGAATTACCCCCTCCCCCACCGAAGCAGTGATGACCAGTTCATAAGATGATCGTAAGATGGAAGCAAGATGACCTGCTTCAGCTTGGGCTAAAGGAGTATCAGCCTGGTTGAGCAAGGCAATACGCCGGGCATGAGGAGGGATGCTGCGCAAACCACCTTTGGCATGGGTCAAGACACGGGCTAAAGCTTGAATGGTGATGGGCTCGCCCAAAGGCAATCCTGATAATGAGGAAAATCGCTCCGGACGATGGACCCATTTTGAGGTGAGAGGATTACCGACTCCCAGCAAGCCGGCTACGACAATGACGTGATCCACAAAATCGGGAATAACAGGTTCATATTCTGCTGGGGCTTTCAACGGGCGCTGACGAGAGCCATCAGCTTCGATCAGCAGCGGCAAGGCTTGACGATCGCAAAACTCTCGCAGCCAGGAAAAAATTTCCCCTGATAAACCCCTGGTCCGTTCCCCTTCAATGGGGCCGGTCAATAATATAACACCCATTGGAGAAATGCCATCAAGCTGGCGGGTATCGTCTAATGAGTCTAAAATGAAATGTTGATCTGCCTGAGAAATTTGGTCCAGTGAGAGGTGTGTGCTGGCACAGACAATAACAGGGGCCAATTGACGCGCCAAATGGAAGAGTGATGTTGTCTTCCCACCTCCACCAACAAACGCCACCCGAGGTTTGGGTGTGAGACGAAGTGCATGTTTAAGGGTTAGTTCCATAAATTGGTGCGCAGGTTCTCCTGGGAGAGGATGGCTTCTAGTACACCACCTCCAAGGGCAAGTGCTTTTTCAGAGACCATGACCACAAAACGATCGTCATCTCGTGGATCAACATCACCAACTTTCATACCCTTGTGTACGGGTAAACCGGGATGAAGCAATCCTCGTAACCGCCCAGCGAAGGGAGCCAATATCCTGGATCCCTCTACTTCTGCTATCAGATCACCCGCTTCAACATGCTGACCGATCTCTACAAAGGTTTGAAAAAGGCCTTTATCCGGAGAACGTAAAACACGATCAGCTTGATGTTGGTCTACCGCCTCGGGCAGTTTTGTATTCGCTTGGGGGGAACCATCCCAAATCACTCGGGCGAGAAAATGGCCGCGATTGGTTTCAATCGCGGCATGGCAATTACGCCCAGCGACGAACCCAGGACCTAATCCTATTGTGAAAGGAGCGGCGTTGATCCCTAAATCCGGGGAACGCTTGGTCATACGAGCATCGATAATAATCAGGGGGGTAAAATAATGGCGTGATTCCCCACCGGGGTCAATCAATACGGGGATTTGACCGGCATCCAATATCTGCATTGCTTGATCTGAATCCTTTGCCAGACAAGCCGTGACACCTTCCACTGTGTGTTGACCACGGTAAACAGCTTCCGCAAAAGCGACAGTGCGCCGCACCACAAGCGGTTGAGGCAACTCGGTGATCAAAATTCGGAATCCGACACGATGCAACCGCAAGGCAACACCGGTAGCTAAATCTCCACCCCCTCGAATGAGAATTTCAGGCATTGTTTTCATATACGGACGATTCTAGCATGAGAAGAATTACATGGTCAACGAAAAAAATTTTCAGGTCATCCCCCACTGATCTTTACCCGGTAGCCCAACTTTTGTAATACCTTGGAAATTCTCTGGCGATGTTCGCCTTGTATTTCAATGACGCCGTTTTTTACTGTACCCCCACTGCCGCAGGCACTTTTAAGTTTTTTAGCAAGCGCCTTGAGATCTTTATCGGATAAGGTCAGATTTTTAACCAGAGAAACTGTTTTACCGCCCCGGCCTTTGGATTCACGATGCAAGTAAAGCTGCTGCTGATTTGGCGGCAGCGAATGTGTGTTTTTTGATAGCTTCTTATTACTTCGCAAGTCTCCGTGTTCTGAAGACCAAACTTTGGTTCGTTTATCTCGTGACATTAACAACTTCCTTAATGGCTATTTCAGCAATTGATAGGATACCACAGCCATCTATGATGTGCTCTCAAATTTATGCGATGGAAAAGCTTCTATACTTAAAATTTTTCCCAACCGCGATTCAAAAACGGCTGGGAAAATCTGCTTTACAGTTACGCCCGGAATTATTAGATCCAAAGCGGGGTAATTCCGAAGCAGTCCATCTTTTCATCAGGGTTAACACGGGTACCACGGGATAACCCAATTGGGGATGTGTTTGGAAACAATAATTGTTATTTTACAGCTACCAATTCAACATCAAAAATTAGGGTCGCATTGGGAGGGATAACGCCGCCAGCCCCACTCTCACCATAAGCCAACTCAGGAGGAATGGTCAATTGAGCTTTACCGCCCACTTTCATTAATGTGATACCTTCATCCCAACCTTTGATGACCTGGCCCTGACCTAATGTAAATTCAATGGGCTGACCACGGTTATATGAGCTATCAAACACATCCCCATTGAGGAATTTGCCGGTGTAATGGACACTAACAGTATTTCCGACTTGAGCCTGTGTTCCCGATCCGGCTTTTTCTTCAATATACTTTAGTCCGCTATCTGTTTTCATACTATCTCCTGTTTAATATAAATTTAGTTTTCCAGCAGGCAGCCTGAAATATCACTTGGATTTCTTCAATGGACGCGGAACTATCCAGGGAACGGTCACACTTGTGATCTGGTCGTTAGCACGAATCTCGACAACCGCCAAACCCTTTGCCGCCGCTCGGGTTTGCAGCGGGGCATCTTTCAAAGTGACAAATTTTGCTGCGTATTTTTTGAGGTGCAGCGTTATTCGACCAGTACCTTTACCAGCCGTACAGCCTACCAACTGCACACCATTGGGCAGCTTCCAGGCAATAACCCCCTTACCATGACGTCCTTGTGTGGGGAAATCATCCGGTTTGACGCGTTTGGCACGGCCATTAGATGCCAGGAAGAAAAGCTCACCTTTACTCGGGAGCAGGGTGAGACCAATAATTCGTTCGCCTTGGCCGAGTTTCATGGCCATCACTCCAGCGGCCACCAACCCCATGGGGCGAACATCTTGTTCAGAGAAACGAATTGCCATACCACT
>JBDLJO010000130.1:0-6743 GCA_039714275.1 Chloroflexota bacterium
GATGAAAGCATCTTCCCCATGCAAGCGAATATGGATTACGATGATAGGGACTATCCGCTATTGATAGCGGCAACAGCAGAACTAGCTGCCAGCGGCATCGAGAATATTCAGTTAAAGAGCAGCAAAACGCTGGCAAGCATCCCTCAAGATTAATTAAAACTATGGAGATCAAATTATGGAATACCGTTATTTAGGAAGATCAGGATTACAGGTTTCGGCACTATCATTTGGATCCTGGGTTACATTTGGTGACCAGATTGGTGATGATTCAGCCTTTGGCATGATGGAGGCGGCTTATGAAGCAGGGGTAAATTTCTTCGACAACGCAGAGTCTTATGCAGGGGGTCTTGCGGAAACGATGATGGGGAAAGTGATCAAAAAGGCGGGGTGGAAACGATCGGACCTGGTGATTTCAACAAAGATTTTCTGGGGCGGGGAAGGTCTCAACGACCGCGGTCTATCCCGAAAACACATCGTAGAAGGTGTGAACGCATCCTTAGATCGTTTGCAAATGGATTATGTGGATTTGCTCTTCGCTCATCGACCGGATTATCACACTCCCATTGAAGAAACCGTACGGGCGATGAACCATATCATTAATCAAGGCAAGGCTTTCTATTGGGGAACCAGCGAGTGGAGTGCCCAAGAAATCATGAAAGCTTACGGCATTGCCCGTCAAGAGCATTTAATCCCGCCATTGATGGAACAGCCCCAATACCACATGTTCCACCGAGAACGTGTAGAAGTGGAATATGATAATCTTTACAAAGAAATTGGACTAGGCACCACGATCTGGAGTCCTTTGGCAAGCGGCCTGCTGACCGGGAAATATAATAAAGCGATGCCAGAAGATACGCGGGCCTCACTTGAAAATTATCAATGGCTGCGGCACCGCTTTGAAGATGATGAAGCGCAAAAGAATATCGAGAAAATTGGGCACCTGATACCGATCGCCGATGAGCTGGGCTGCTCCATGTCTCAACTGGCATTGGCATGGACATTAGTCAACCCGAATATCAGCACTACGATCACCGGGGCTTCGAAGGTTAATCAAGTTGTTGAAAACATGAAAGCGATTGATTACGTGGAAAAATTAACCAGTGAGGTGATTGAGCGTATCGAGGCCATTTTAGACAATAAACCTAAACAGCCACAAGATTTCCGATAAGTGAACTCTGAGGAGATATCTTAATCGTTATTTGTTTTCGTCAGCGTGAAAATGGTAATTGACGCCCTGCCAACCCTATCATTCTTGTTATTTTACAGGGAAAAATTTGCAAAACCACTGAATGATGGCTATAATTAGGGCTATTCTAATATTAAGATTCTTGAACCATGCGGCGCGATTTTCGTGGACGGGTTATTGGGGCACAACTTGATTGGTTAAGCAAGCTGCCCCTTTTTAGCAGATTTTGATCTGGCGGCACATGATATCGTCCAGCACAGTATTTAATTATCATTTTGCAGCATTTATAATATATCTTTATGAACGATGGCAAGGAACATCCACATTTCCCGGATAGGTCTCGCAATTCTGGGCAAAGCGCGGGAGAAGATGACCACCAGCAATTAAAGCCAGGTGTCATTCTTGAAGAACGCTATATCATCGACAGCGTTTTAGGCAAGGGCGGTATGGGGGCTGTTTATCATGCTCATGACTTACGTTTTAATGTCACCAAACATGTAGCGGTTAAGGAAGTCATTTCTCAGGGTACTGATAGTACCCTACAAAAGATATTGGCCAACAATTTTGCTCGCGAGGCGAATATCATTGCCAGCTTAAACCATCATGCGATTCCCAAGATTTATGACTATTTTACCCTGGGCTCGCGGTCGTACCTGGTGATGGAATTCATCCAGGGAAAGAACCTGGAAAAAATCCTCGAGAAAATGGATGGGCTATTCCCTGTCCAGCAAGTGATCAGCTGGGCCATTGATCTTTGTGGTGTGCTGGATCATTTGCACGCTCACAAACCTGATCCGATCATATTTCGGGATATCAAGCCGTCAAATATCATGATCACGCCAGACCAGCGAGTCGTGCTGGTTGATTTTGGGATTGCGAAAGAGATGCAATTGGGGAAAAAAGGGACGATGATCGGCACTGAGGGATATTCCCCTCCTGAACAATACCGCGGTGAATCTTCTCCGAAAGTTGATATTTACGCTTTGGGCGCAACACTGCATCATTTATCGACCGGCATCGATCCCAGGGATGAACCACCTTTCACATTTGACGAACGTCCAGCCCACAAAATCAACCCTGAAGTACCCCTTGAGTTAGAAAAAATCATCTGTACTGCGCTGGAATATAATGCGGAGGATCGCTTCCCCAGCGCATCGGCGATGAGAGAGACATTGCTTCCGTTAGCCAGAACCGCGGCAAATACTTACCGCCCTCATGCACCATCTGATGTCCATCAAGATTTCGCAATAAACCCGATTTGGGTTTACGAATGCGAGGATGAAATACGCGCTACGGCCGGTTACAGTGATGGCATGATTTATATTGGTACATATGATAATAATTTATATGCCATCAGTGCATCCTTAGGAACATTAGCCTGGAAATACTCTACAGACGGCAGCATTGTCAGCACCCCCAATTTCCATGAAAACGGCATATACTTTGGTTCGGAGGATCATCGTCTGCACGCGGTTTCAGAACGCACCGGGCGTGTGATGTGGACATACTACACGGATGGATCGATATGGTCATCACCCACCATCAGTGAGGACCATATTTTTATTGGATCCGACGACGGCCATTTACATACTGTTAATGCAGGTTCTGGCCGCCCGGCGTTCAAATTTAATTCCGGGGCACCAGTGCGATCAACACCACTGGTAGGTGACAATGTTATCTACTTTGGGAACCAGCATGGCGATTTCTTCTGTATCGATTTTAGAGGAAATGTAAAATGGCGTACAAATGCTAATAAAGCAATCACATCTTCGCCTGCGATCCTAAATGAAGTTATCTATTTCGGATCTTTGGATGGGCTGTTTTATGCCATAGATGCCAAATCGGGCTGGAAGCTCTGGGACTTCCGCATGGAACGGGGCACGATCTCAACCCCGGCCATCAGTGGAAAATATGCCTTTATTGGTTCAGCAGATCAACATATCTACTGCCTTGATCTGCAGTCGAGACGGAGGATTTGGCAGTTCAAAACAGACCATCAAATCTCCAGCTCACCGATTGTCCATGAGGACGCGCTGTACTGTGGGAGCGTGGATGGCAATATTTACTGCCTAGACAGCCAGACCGGGAAATTGCGATGGAGGTATAAAACCAGCGGCGCAATAACAGGGACACCTATTATTATTGATAATGTTCTCTATATTGGATCCATCGATAAAAATTTATATGCACTGCCAATTTAATTCAATTCCTACCAAGTGGGAGCTAGAAACCTGTGGGTAATTTGTGGAAATCACTATTTAGAAAGAAATCAAATCCAAACGATGAGGTATTTGCTGTACCCCCTCAATCGAGCAGTAAAACGCTGCCTAACATGAAGAAAATCGTAAAACCTAAATCAGATATCGATGATAATCTAAGCATGCAAAGTAATTTAGATGACAGCAAAGAAATAAAATTACATGAACTGATATCAGGGTCTGCGCAATCGGTTGGTCGTCAACGCGACCACAACGAAGACGCTTTGTTCTCGTTAACCACTACACTATCCAGCAACCGAGGCAGGATACCTTTTGGATTTTATGTGATTGCCGACGGCATGGGCGGGCACGAGTATGGTGAAATCGCCAGTGAGATTGCCACCCTTACTATGATAGAGCAGGTTGCTCAAAAATTCTTCAACCAACTTTTCACCCTCAAAGAACAATCCCCATCAGGACCTGTACGAGAAATCTTAGTGAACGCGGTTCAGAATTGCCACGAAGGTATCTTAGAAAATGCACCTGGAGGTGGAACCACACTAACCACGGTAATTATCTGGGATAACCAAATGGCAATAGCTCATGTGGGCGACAGCCGCGCGTATTCAATTTCACCAAGCGGAGAGGTCAAAGCGCTAACAAGAGATCACTCGCTGGTCAGCAGATTAGTAGAATTAGGACAAATAACGGCCGATGAGGCTGCAGTCCATCCCCAACGCAACGTGCTTTACCGTGCCCTAGGGCAAGGAGAACCTTTTGAGCCTGATATCATAACTTCGCCAGCGCCGAAAAGCGGCTGGTTGTTGATTTGCTCAGATGGTCTTTGGGGGGTAATTTCAGAGCAAGAAATATCTGAGATCACCCTAAGTGCAGCAACACCAAAAGAAGCCTGCCAATTAATGGTTAATGCCGCTAACGCAGCCGGCGGACCCGATAATATTTCTGCGATCCTGGTTAAAATACCTGGTTAAGCATTGAAACTGCCCAAGTATCATAAAATACAAGTTTTTAACTTTTAATTTTTTCTGGAGATCAAACATGGCTATTGAAGTCATTGTACATATCCATAACTCGGACCCTATTTTGGGCGAGATTGACGAACTGCCAAAATCCACCGACACGATGATAAAAGTGAAGAATCCCCGGTTCCGTGATGGACGGGAAGTACACTATATTTCGCAAGGGGTTGATATCGTCTATTGGCCAATTAATCAACTGAGCTTTTTGGAAGTAGTGGCGAGTGAGAAAGAAGATCAAATTTTTGGTTTTGTAAGAGAGTAATCTAGCATGACAATGAACCGTAGTGAAGGGCACCGAATTCTAGTTGTGGATGATGAAAAACGAATGGTGCGATTTATTGGGCTGAACCTTGAACAAGATGGATTTCAGGTAATTCCAGCGTACAATGGAAAAGAAGCCCTTGAACAAGTTCGCAACGCGCTGCCGGACCTGATTTTGCTGGATGTGATGATGCCGGATTATGATGGATTCCAGGTTTTAGGAAAAATACGCGAATTCAGCTCAGTGCCGGTGATCATGTTAACCGCCAAAGGGGAGGAGGATGACCGGGTACGCGGTTTAGAGGGTGGTGCAGATGATTATGTTACAAAACCTTTCAGCCCGCGTGAGCTGGTCAGCCGTGTGCGAGCTGTACTGCGACGGATCTCATCATTAGAGGGCAGCACTGCCAGCATCATCGAGGTTGACGAGCATTTGAAGCTAGATTTCAGCCGGCGAGAAGTTTGGCTGGATGGAAAACTTGTTCAACTGCGCCCCACTGAATACCGCTTGCTCTATCACCTGGTGCAAAATGCGGGCTGGGTGCTGACGCACGAACAAATCCTGACGAAAGTTTGGGGTTATGAATATCGAGATGAGCCGCATTATGTGCGCCTCTATGTTAATTACCTGCGCAAGAAAATAGAAGATGATCCAAGCGCGCCAAAATATATCCTTACAGAACGTGGTGTCGGCTACCGATTTGTTGATTTCCGGCGTGACCCTTAAGGTTGGGGATTAATAAAAAGCGTACTTTTCCCGTTTGCTGATATCTTGTCAGCCTAAATACTCTGCGCTATACTCCCCCCCACAAAGGAGCTCAAAATCTTTATGAATAAACAACGCATTTTGTTGGTTGATGATCACGAAGTTGTTCGTCTAGGCCTAAAAGCATTGCTAGACCGCCACCCTCATTTTGAGGTGATTGCTGAGGCAGGCACGGCGCGTGAGGCACTCCAGTTAACTGAACAACACTTACCCGATGTCGTTGTTATGGATATTCGGTTACCGGGCGGATCAGGTATTGACGCCTGCGAAAAAATTACCGAGGATCACCCCAGCACACAAGTGATCATGCTGACATCGTATGCTGAGGATGAGATGCTCTTCTCGGCGATTCGAGCCGGGGCAGCAGGTTATGTATTGAAGCAAATAGGTGGGGAAGATTTGGTGAGGGCCATCGAAGCGATTGGACGCGGCGAGGCGCTGCTAGACCCTGCGGTAACTCAGCGTATTTTCCAGGAAGTAAGGCGAGCGGCTAAAGAGGAAGAAGCCTCTGCCTTCTCAGATTTAACCCAACAAGAGCGACATGTCTTGATCCTGGTCTCTGGGGGGAAAACAAACCGTGAAATTGCCAAGGAACTTTATCTTGGTGAGGGTACGGTGCGAAATTATGTCAGCAGCATCCTTTCGAAATTAAATGTCAGCAACCGTGCTGAAGCGGCGGCGTATGCGGTGGAACACAACCTGCGAGATCATTTATAAAGCGTGATCACGGTAATATCAGTTTAAAAAAACAAAGGCCTGGTGCAATTCGCCAGGCCTTTATTGTGTCAGTCAAGTTCATGCTGGTCGACATTCAGCGCACGGGCAGCATTTCCTGAGATAATCCCAATTAAAAATGCCATATTGGTGACCATCTTCCCAATAGGGGGTTAACGCGTAGCTACCTACCGATTCAATATCTACAATCGTGGTGCGAGGGGAATTTTCTGCTGGCATATCAAAAACATCTGGATCAGGTTCCGGTCCCATGTTCTCGTGACCGCCGCGACATTCTGCACAAGGACAAGCATTGCGCAATAATGAGAAAGGGTAAACGCTGTTGTGACTATCACTCCAAACAACGATCATTTGACGGTCTTTACTTTCAACTTTAATACTGGTGGGGGTATTTTTCATCTTCAAACCTCGGGAGATAAATTAAATTATTGGTTTTCTACAACTTCAAGATATTCTGTTACGGCCCAGCCTTTCCGCGTTTCATCATAAGGAGCGGATAAGTAAAACCAGGTATAGCCGTCGGCATTTTGAGGTCCATCAATAACGAGGAAAACTTC
>JBDLJO010000131.1:0-6723 GCA_039714275.1 Chloroflexota bacterium
GAAATGAAGTTTACAGAATATGAACAGTAGAAGCAATTCCCAAACGATCCGACTGCCCCATTACCCGGCTAACCGGTCAGATTACCTTCTCATTATCGAGAAAGGAGGTTGACGATGCACCCTATGAAAGTATCCCAGATCGCGAAATCATTCGGCGATACGAAAGCGGTTGTTGATGTCTCATTTGAAGTTAAACGCGGAGAGATCTTCGGGCTGCTGGGCCCCAACGGCGCTGGAAAAACCACCACCATCCGCATGATGCTGGATATTTTTAAGCCCGACAGCGGCACGGTCTCCATTTTGGGTGGTCCGATGACCGAGGGGAAAAAAGCCCGGATCGGGTATATGCCTGAGGAGCGCGGTCTTTACCAGGACGTGTCCCTGGACCGCTGCCTGCTCTACCTGGCATCATTAAAAGGTGTCCAGAAAAGCGCAGCCCGACAGCGGCTTGATGATTTTCTCGAGCGATTTGACCTGATGGCCTATAAAAACAAAAAGGTTAAAGAACTCAGCAAGGGCATGCAGCAAAAAGCGCAGATCATCACGACGCTGCTGCACCAACCTGAATTGATCATCGTCGACGAGCCCTTCAGCGCGCTCGATCCGCTGAATGTGCGGCTGGTCAAGGACCTGATCCGCGAAACCCGCGACCAGGGCGTGACCATCA
This sequence comes from Chloroflexota bacterium, assembly GCA_039714275.1. Classification (GTDB taxonomy): domain Bacteria; phylum Chloroflexota; class Anaerolineae; order Anaerolineales; family UBA11858; genus JBDLJO01. Next base: position 668 of record JBDLJO010000131.1, read on the forward strand.
TCATGTCCACCCATCAGATGCATCAGGTCGAGGAGCTTTGCGACCGGATTGTGCTGATCGATAACGGACGCGAAGTGCTGTACGGAAATCTAGCTGAAATCCGGCAGCGATTTTCCGGGCATGCCGTGCTTGTGCGCTCGGCCGATGGACTGCCATCTCTAAGAGGTGTCGCTCAAACTGCTGACCATAATGGTGATATCAAACTCAGCCTGACCGCTGACACCACGCCCCAAAGTATTCTCAGGCAGTTTGCCAGCCAGGAGGTGGCGCTGGAAAAATTTGAAATTGCCACCCCCTCATTGGATGAAATCTTTATCCAGGTGGTTAAAGAAGGGAGGGCAGCGCTATGAAACAGATTTGGCAAGTAGCCCTGTATGAGTACCGGCGCAACGTTTTTAAAAAAAGCTTTATACTGCTTTTGATCAGTGTTCCGGCATTCATTATCCTTGCGGTAGGAGAAGGAATCTTCCTGGAATCATTGGAAAACAACTCCCTACCGGTGGGGTATGTTGATCACGCGGGTGTGTTTGATGATCCCATCACCGCACCAGGAATTGGCGCCGCCTCGACGGATCAAAATGATCAAAGTATCGAGTTCATTTCTTATGCATCAGAAGAACAAGCCGCCGCCGCGCTCAAGGCTGGCAAAATTCAGGTTTTTAATGTTTTTCCTCCTGATTACCTCGAGAGCAGGCAAGTGATCCATTACCATATCGAGAAACCTGGTAAAAATGCTGAGCGCCAGTTCTACAATTTCCTGCAAATCAATCTGCTTTCATCAAAACCTCCCGAAATCGCTTTTCGAACTGCTGCCGGGACGGATATCACTGTGCGCTCGATTGACGGCAGACGCGCTGTTCCCTCCGGCGGACCCACTTTCGGGTTGTTGATGCCGGTCTTTATCACAATGGCGTTCCTGGGCATGATCTTGATGAGTTCCGGGTACACCCTGAGTGCTGTCGCAGAAGAAAAAGAGAACCGCACTATGGAGGTCTTGGTCACTTCAATCTCACCCAACCGACTGATCACAGGCAAGATTTTAAGCATTGCCGGCATCAGCCTGACCCTGCTGATCGTCTGGACTACGGTGATCCTGATTGGGATTGGGGTCGGCCGCCAATTGGGCGTGGGTTGGTTATTAGATTTGCGTATGGATTGGCGCCCTATTCTGGGGACATTGGCAGTTGCCATCCCCTCCTATACCCTGGTGATCGCCCTGATGACCGCCATTGGCGCGATGGTCACCACATCGAAGGAAGGCCAATCTGTAAGTTCAATTTTTATCATCCTGCACCTGGTACCTTTGTATATTGGTTTTGCATTTCTCAATAATCCACATTCCCTGTTGGCTGTCATTCTCAGCCTGAGCCCTTTCACCGCCTTGATGACGATTGGTATGCGGAATTTATTCACCATTGTTCCGACCTGGCAAATCCTGGTCAGCATGGGTGTCCAAATCCTGTTTGCAATGGGTGCAGTCTGGCTGGCAGGTCGTTCTTTACGTTTGGGTTTGCTGCGGTATGGTCAGCGTTTGACCTGGCGCAGTTTATTTAATCCCCAAAATTGATTGGAGGGAGTTAATATGCGTAAAACATTACTTGTGATGCGGCAGGAATTGATCGCCACGTTCAGCCGCCCATCCTATCTCTTCTTTGCCTATGGGATTCCAATCATTGCAGTCCTGGTTTTGAGTGTCGTGAACATCATACAGAGCAAATCAACAGAAAATACCGCCGCAGCAGTCAGCTCAGAAACTGAATTTCAGCTTGAAACCGAGGGCTTCGTCGATGATGCCGGTTTGATCCAGACCATCTCGGATGATTTTCAGGATCATCTACTGCGCTATGAAACCGAAGATCTGGCAAAGCAAGCTCTGCAATCGGGTGAGATATCTGCTTTCTACATCATCCCGGAAGATTATCTGGCCAGCGGTCAGGTCGATTACGTTTATCCAGACGACAGGTCTTATCTCTCCGATGGGCAGCAGTGGGTCATCAAATCGGTATTGAACTTCAACTTATTGGATGGCGACTCCGAATTGGCTGATCAAATTTGGAACCCGATTCAACATTTAGAAGTCAGGAACCTGGCCGATGAATTTAATGGAGGTGTGATCTCCAGGGAAGATTGCTCTCGCCCCGGGGCCGACTGTGAGTCGAATGAGTTGATCCGCTTGATGCCCTCCATCCTGGTGGTGATCTTCTTCATTGCCTTCATGAGCAGTTCAAATATGCTCTTCGCAAGCATCGGAACCGAAAAAGAAAACCGCACGATTGAGTTATTAATGCTGTCGATCAGCCCCCGGCAGTTATTAGCTGGGAAAACACTGGCGCTGGGGATCGCTGGATTATCCCAAACCCTGGTTTGGCTGAGCGCAATTTACTTCAGTTTAAACATGGGCGGCTCGATCCTGAAATTACCGGTTGGTTTTGTCTTCCCTGTGGAAATCGTGGCCTGGGGTCTGGTCTTTTTCATCGGTGGTTTTGCACTGTATGCCAGCCTGATGGCCGGAGCTGGGGCGCTGGTTCCCAAGATGAAAGAATCCGGCATCGCCAACCACATCGCGATGGCCCCACTATTTTTTGGCTATATTTACGGCTTATTTGCCCCCTTGGTTGGGGCAACCACATCTCCATTAACAGCATTCTTGAGCTTTCTCCCATTGACATCGCCAGTCGTGATGGTCATGCGCCTGACAGACAGCCTGGTGCCGCTCTGGCACTTGCTGCTCTCAGTTGTTCTGCTTTTCATCGCGGCATACCTCACCTTCCAGGTTATTGCGGCGATGTTCAATGCGCAAAACTTACTTTCCGGACAACCCTTTTCTGCCAGGCGTTATCTGCGGGCGCTGACAGGTCGTTTATAAGATCAACAGCTCCTCACTTCAAACCTGACTTCATTTCCACCTGGTCAGACGCGCCAAATCATCGAATCTATCAAGCAGGGTCCAATTTCTAAAATTGGACCCTGCTGCCAGATCAAAATCACCCAACATCCTTAGAAATCATCTTGACATTATGTGTATCGTACGGTATTATATCACTACACGATATATCGTCGTGCGATATAGTGAAGGAGAGTATGATGAACGAAAATCGAGTAATTCAATTCAAGTGGTTCTGGTCTTGGCAAGATGATAAACAAGAAGCCTGGTTAGAAGCAATGTCCCAAAAGGGATTACATTTATGCGATTTCAAGGCTTTCGGACGCTACGTCTTCGACATTGGAACACCACGGAACTATACCTATCGCCTGGATTTTGATCAGACATCGGGAGAAGACAGCGACTACTTCCAGTTGATCCAGGAAGCAGGATGGGAACGAATCATTCAGATTTCGGGATGGCAGTACTGGCGAAAAGAGACTCATGAAGGCAAAGCGCCGGAACTTTTCACCGATACCGGGTCAAAAATTCAGAAATACCAGCGATTACTCACTGGATTGCTCGTGCCGTCTCCTGTAGTCTTCGTAGTAGTGCTGGGTATGTTCAAACGATTCCCCGGCCGGCATCCGCAGTGGTTTGTCGTTCTGGTAATCTCGATCTTTGTGGCAGCGATTCTGTTTTCGGCTGTCAATTTAGTGATGGTGACACAGCGTATCAATGAACTCAAACGAATGAAGACTTTTTGATTTCAACCCGTCGATAACGATCGAGATGAGACTATGAGCAAAAACAACAATATCGAAAAGTATCTTCCGCTGAGCGAAAGCACCTATTACATCCTGCTGATGTTGGTAGAGCCCCTGCACGGCTACGGCGTGATGCAGGAGGTAGCAACGATGACCGACGGTGAGGTTGTGATTGGGCCGGGGACTCTCTACGGTGCCTTTACTACACTGCAGAAAGAGAATCTGATTGGGTTGGAGCGCATGGAAGGCCGTCGTAAGTTTTATACCCTGACCAATAAGGGTAGGGCTGTGCTTCGCTGCCAGATTGAGCGCTTGGAGAAAATGAACTACAACGGGCAGCAGGTGTTGGCACGACTAGACGATTCTGCCTAAAAGATCGGCTAGACAACCGACAAATCCCTCACTGACCTTGATAATATTCAGCCCAATACACCGGGGCTTTGATCACCACTTGTCCAGGGATCTTCGTTTTGCTAGAATCGTAATTGCTTGAATCTCCCCCAAAGAGGCTGTGGGCAATCTGGTGCAAGGGCACACAATCTGTTAACCAGCCTAATTTCATGTACAACAAGATTTCTTCGATCAAGACACGAATCAGTTATTAAAGGAGCGCTGTTATGAGCAACTCAACATTCTGGGACGTCACGGTACCGCGAGCGATGACCATTTACGCCAACCTGATCTTCGTGATTCTGTGGGTGGGGTTCATCATCGCGCTGATCGTCAATCGGGCCTGGTTGGATGGGCTCTGGAGCTGGGTGCAGGCGCTGCCCCAGGTACCGAAGGTGATTGCCTGGGTGTTTGTTACCCCCATCATGACCACGCTTTGGATCTGGGAATCATCCTGGTCCGTACTGGGACGTCTGGGGGGATTTTCCGGCATCGTTGGTTGGACTCTCCTGGCAGTATCCAGTATCTATAAACACTTCCGGTAGCCTTGGCATACAGCCCCGGGTTGAAAAAAATGATTTAAGGGGTCTTGTGCTTTCCAACCAAAAATGCTAATCTGTTTTTAGCGTATACATCTGAATCTTGGAAAGCTCGTACAGCTTGAGTAGGGTTAGAAATGCGCATTTAGATCTTTGCTTTTCAACCAGATCAGCCGTATTTTTGTAGGAGGATACCGCTATGAAACCAGGGCCATTTTTCCAGAATTCTGTGATCCTGACCGGGGCTTCGCTTGGCATCGGGCGTCAACTGGCTTTGCAGCTCGCAGAAAAGGGTGCCTGGCTGACCCTTGCAGCCCGCAGTGTTAACAAGCTTGAAGAAGTAGCTGCCCAATGCCGTGACCGCGGCGGCAGGGCAATTGCAGTTCCCACTGACATCTCGGACGCTGCTCAATGCCAGGTGCTAATAGGGCGCTGCATCGAAGAATACGCATCCATCGACACCCTGATCAACAATGCCGGCATAGCAATGAGAGCAAAGTTTTCTGACCTTCCCAACTTGTCTGTTATGGAAAAGGTCATGCGAGTCAATTTCTGGGGGAGCGTGTACAACACACATTATGCACTCCCGCATTTACTGGCATCCAGGGGACGAATTGTAGGAATCGTCAGCGGAGCAGGCTTTTTTGCATCCCCTGGCGCATGCGGATACGGAGCAAGCAAGCACGCCATGACCGGTTTCTTCAACACCCTTCGCATCGAGCTTGCAAAAAGTGGCGTAAGCGTTACCCTGTACTTTCCGGATTGGGTCTCCACTGGCATTTCCGGCAGAGCAAACGGAGCAAACGGAGAATCTTATGGCAAAATCATCTCTCATGAGCGTGGGGCGATGTCACCAGAGAAGTGTGCCCAACTCATACTGAAGACAGCAGCCAGGCGGAAGCGGGAGGCAGTCTCGCTTAGGGATAACCTTGGACGCATTTTCGCGCCTTTAACCCCGGGCATCATTGACAAAATTACGCTAAAAGCTTTTGCAGAGCCCGAATAACACAAGATCGTTCTACCCAACACCTGGGTCCTATCCGCTGCATCCGCGAGCAGACGGAACCTTTCCGTCGCCTCGCTTCTCAGGATCATGAGATCCTGAGAAGCGAGTCCTCCCCCAAGGGACAATTAAGAATGGTCTAATTGAAATTATCCAATTCATTGGAAACGACGATTAAGATTCGATTCAATTAAGATGGGTCCGATTTTGAAAATTGGACCCATCTACCTCACAAACGATGCGCGAGAAGGCGGCCTCCTTCCTGCCGCATGAGGTAGGCGGAGCTATCTGCCGCGATTCTAGCCAATCCCAATTCAAGGAAATTGGAAGGACCCCTTCGATAGGCTCAGGAGGCGGTGGGGCGTGGGAACGAGAGAAAGCTTCGAGGTTTAATCCTGGCTGACCGTGCTGTGCTCAAAAGACCTGTCAGGTTTGACAAAAACCTGACAGGTCTAAACATTTGGAAAGCTGTGGGTACCTACCCAACCATCCAT
>JBDLJO010000132.1:0-6720 GCA_039714275.1 Chloroflexota bacterium
TTACTTAATGTGAAAATGAGCGCTATTATTGCCCTTGATGAAAAACAGGGCAATTACCGGGCGCAAACGAGCCGTGGCCTGTCAAAAGATTACATCAACAAAATATTAATAGACCCCAGCGACTCGCAATCCATCACCTTGCGTGCATTACGCGATAACGAACCATTACAGATCAGTGATACGGAAACCAACCCGGCCTATATAACTCGACGCAAGCGAGCCCGCGCTGAGGGGTTTCGCTCTATCTTAGTAATCCCTCTCAAAACGCTTTATGCACCCCCCTCAGCATTGCTGGTATTTCGCCCTGACCCACATGTTTTCACAGATCAGGAAATTAATCTGCTATCCAATTTTGCCAATCATGCAGCAATGGCCATTGAAAATGCCGTTCTCTACGCTCGCAGCGATATGCAGCTTCAAGAACAAACCCGTAGGCTGGAAGCGCTCATTCAATCACTTAGTGATGGTTTGATACTCGAAGACACTGGGGGGCATGTGATATACGCAAATAGACGCGTTGGCGAATTGGCCGATATGCCTACCAGTGAGATTGTAGGCAGCAAGATTAACAAAGTCATTGAACGCATTTTGCAAAAAACATCTGATCCCAAAAATGCAAAGCAGAAATTCCAGGCAATTCTAAATAACCAGGATATTTATGGACCTGAAATTTCTTTGCCTTTTGAGGGGCGTACTCATTGGCTGCGCTTACATGCCTTCAATGTAAATGATAATCACGGGGTACCGATTGGACGCGGGCAATTACTTCACGATATCACCGCCGATCGTGAACTTGATCGCATGAAATCAAACTTGATTTCGACGGTCTCGCATGAATTGCGGACACCACTGGCTTCTATCAAAGGATACGCCACAACTTTGCTGGCAGAAGATGTGGAATGGGATTTGGACTCCCAACATGAATTTTTATCGATTATTTCTGATGAGGCTGATCGTTTAAGCAATTTAGTAAATGAGTTGCTGGACCTCTCACGTATCGAAGCTGGAAATCTGACTGTGAAGCGGCAAATGTGTAACCTGAAAGATCTAATCGATAAAGCAGCCCAGCACGCTGAACCGGCACCTGGAGAACGTTTGCGGGTAACTTTACCAAGTAAATTGCCTGCAGTTGAAGTCGATCAGAGGCGGATAAAGGTGGTTTTGCGCAATCTAATTGAGAACGCAACCAAATATTCAGGCAATGAGACACCAATTCACATTTCAGCCGCTGTCGAAAAAAATGATATTATCGTGCGTGTAAAAGACGAAGGACCTGGAATTCCCGATCAGGAACAACAGCGAATTTTCGAAAGCTTCTATCGCGTTGAAAACGGGCTTGCGCGCACGGCTTCCGGTGCTGGATTAGGCCTGGCCATTTGCCAAGGTTTTATTCATGCTCACGGGGGTCAATTGTGGCTTGAACCCAGTGTTCAAGGCGCATGTTTTGCTTTTTCTTTACCCTTAAAGCAAGAGAAAATTTTGGGTAAAGACAATGCTAATAAATAAGGAAATTGCCCCATGAGCAATCCAATTGTGCTTGTTGTAGATGATGAAAAAACCTTGCTAGATTTTGTGCGCCGCAATCTTGAAGTGCGCGGCTATGAAGTGCTGACCGCAACTAATGGACTGGAAGCTCTCGCCATATTCAATTCAAAAAATATTGATCTTGTTATTCTCGATATGATGATGCCGCGTATGGATGGTATAGAGACTACTCGGCGCATCCGTCAACGATCCACGGTACCCGTTGTCATTCTGACTGCGCTCGATGAAGAGAACGATAAAATCCGCGCCCTGGATTTTGGTGCTGATGACTATCTAACCAAACCTTTCGGTGTTGGTGAACTGCTGGCGCGCATCAAAGCTGTACTGCGCCGCTCTCAATGGACAGAAAGCCCAATTCGGCAAGGACAAATCTCTCAAGGTTTGATAAATGTAGATTTAGAGCAGCATAAGGTCACTGTTCGAGGAGAAAACATCAAGCTAACACCGACGGAATTCAATTTACTTGTCTATCTTATGGAACATGCCAATAAAGTGCTGCCTCATAAAGCCATACTTAAAAATGTTTGGGGTCCTGAATATGGGGAAGAAACGGAATATTTACGCGTCTATATGGGCAATTTGAGGCAAAAAATTGAAAAAGATCCTGGTCAGCCTAGCTGTATTCTCACGGAGCGCGGTATTGGCTATCGTTTTGATCCACCAATATAGAAACAAAAAATGACCAAATCATAATTTCTTGATTCTTCCAGATGGGGTAAGCTATCAAAAACAATTACTAACTCAGCGGGAAAGCTGCACTATTTTTCAGGTGTGTTTTCTTCTCGCTGCACAGCGGAGTTAAAGGGCCCAGCATAAGAAACTATCCATAATAAGATAGTTCAAACAGCATGATTAGGCTCTTAATCTAGAATTATTGTGACAAATAAACTTGAGGTTAAATATCAAATCTAGCTATAATAAGATATCGAACCTTGGTATCATCCACTGATTTCACAGGAGATAATTATGTTAGTTGGTGAAAGAATGTCTCATCCAGTAATTACGGTTGACCCAAGCACACCCATCAGCAACGCTCTCAACATCATGCGTCAAGAAAATGTCCGACGAACTCCTGTCATAGAAAACGGGGAATTAGTTGGCATAGTATCTGATAAGGATCTGCTAAACGCATCACCATCTCCAGCTACATCCCTTAGTATTTGGGAAATGAACTATCTTCTCAGTAAAATCACAGTTGCCGACGTGATGACCAAAGAAGTTCATACCATTTCAGTAGATACCCCAATAGAGCGTGCTGCCCGTATCATGGTTGATAATAAAATCGGCGGCTTGCCGGTCCTCAAAGATGGAAAGGTAGCAGGTATTATTACCGAAACCGATCTCTTTAAGATTTTCTTAGAAATTATGGGAGGCCGAGATTTAGGCATCCGTGTGACAGCTTTGGTGGCTGACAAAGTTGGGGTATTGGCAGAGTTGACCAAGGCAATCTCCGATGCTGGTGGAAATTTCTTCTCTTTCGGCCAAACTGCTGGTGACAATACAACCAATCGAGAAGTAACGTTTAAGGTTGGTGGACTCGATTTAGAACAAGTACGCGCATCGATTGAATCACATGTTGTCAACATTAAAGACATTCGCGAGTGTTGTTAATTTCCCAACGATAAAATATGCAAAGGGCGCCTTTTTTATGAAGCCGCCCTTTTTTCTTGCCTGCCATTCTACAGTATAATTCACCCATGATCAAAACAACCATTGTTGCCCTTGATATTGAAACTACTGGGTTAAGCGCAAAAACCGATCGAATTACCGAAATTGGCGCTGTGCGCTTTAAAGGGAATCGCATAGAAGCTGAATGGCAAAGCCTGATCAATCCCGGTATCCGAATTCCACCCAACATTACTAAATTAACCGGGATTACTGACGCGATGGTGCGTAATGCCCCAAATATTGATGAAGTATTAAATGACCTCGCCAATTTCGTGGGTGATTCAGCAGTTCTAGGGCATAATATTCGTTTTGATCTCTCTTTTCTCCGCAAGCATAATATTTTACTGAACAATGAACCCCTCGACACTTATGATATTGCTGCTATTCTGCTGCCCAATGCGGGTCGCTACCGATTAGGAGCTTTAGGTCAAGCCTTAGGGATTCTCTTACCGGCAACGCACCGCGCCTTGGATGATGCTCGTGTAACCCAGGCTCTCTATCAAAGGCTGTACGATTTGGCCCTTAAAATGCCGCTTGATGTTTTGACAGAAATCGTACGTTTGGGCGATAGCGTAGAAAATTGGTCTGGGAATGGATTCTTTTTTGATGTCCTGCATGAGCGGTCCAGCGAAACAGCAACCAGTGGGGATATTCGACAGCAGCTCTATGGACCGATCTACGATACACCCAAAGTAATTCATCAAAGCCAACAACTAATCCCTGTTGACCCTCCTGTGCCACTTGATACCGAGGATGTTTCTGCTATTCTTGAACATGGTGGAGAATTCTCGCGCTTCTTCGATCACTACGAGCAGCGACCTGAACAAATCCAAATGCTGCAGGCCGTTACCCAAGCTGTAAATGAAGGCCAACATTTGATGGTGGAGGCCGGAACTGGTGTTGGGAAATCGTTCGCCTATTTAATACCAGCAGCATTATGGGCTACCCAAAATGGTTTGAGGGTAGTGATCTCAACCAATACCATCAACCTGCAGGATCAATTAATCAACAAAGACATTCCAGATTTGCAGAAAGCCCTAAATATTGATTTAAAAGCCAGTGTTCTCAAGGGACGCGGCAACTATTTATGTCCACATCAACTTGAATTATTGCGCCGCAGGGGGCCAGAAAGTCCGGAAGAAATCCGTGTCCTTGGAAAAATTCTCTCCTGGCTGCATCAAGAAGGGAGCGGCGATCGTGCAGATATCAATCTGAATGGTCCCATCGAGCGCGCCATTTGGGCTCGCGTTTCAGCGGCAGATGACGGTTGTACAACTGATAACTGCATCAAGCATACCGGTGGAGCATGTCCCTTCTTTCGAGCTCGTCAAGCTGCACATAATGCACATATTATCATCGTTAATCACGCTTTGCTGCTGGCTGATGTTGCCACCGGCAACCGTGTTTTACCTGAATATGAGTATCTTATCGTGGATGAAGCCCACCATATGGAATCTGCAGTTACCAACGCGCTCAGCTTTCGCGCTTCCCAGAGTGACATTATCCGCCTGTTACGCGAATTAGGCAGTACCCGCTCTGGTGTAATTAGACGATTATTATCGATGCTGCACGACAGTGTAAAACCTAGTGAATACGCTGCTATCAGCCAAATCACGGGTAAAGCAAGCGATGGCGCTTTCCAGCTTGAAAGTCTGGCCAGGAATTTCTTCAATACAATAGATCATTTTTTGCTGGATCAACGCAATGGGCAGCCAATCGGTCCGTATGCCCAGCAGGCACGCATCTTACCCACCACACGTGCGCAACCATCCTGGATGGAAGTTGAAATTTCTTGGGAGAATTTTAGCAATACTGCTCGCGGATTGCTAAAAAGATTAAAGCAAATTGCCCAGGGTTGCATCGATATTGCCGATTCTGGTTTCGACGACCCAGATCGACTTGAAGATTCTTATCATGAGGTAACCAACATTTTCCGCCGCCTGGCAGAAATCACAGATAATATCGAAGCGCTGATTTTTGAACCTGAAACCGACCGCATCTATTGGGCTGAAATACGACCCGGCGGACGTGGGCTAACCCTTGAGGCAGCGCCGCTTCATATTGGCGCGTTGATGCAAAAACATTTGTGGTATGAGAAAGCTTCTGTAATATTAACTTCCGCAACTTTAACCACAGCAGGTGAATTTGAATATTTGCGTGGCAGACTTTTCGGTGAAGACGCCTATGAACTTGCGTTAGGGTCACCTTTTGATTATGAAAATTCCACACTGCTTTATATCCCCAACAATATTCCCGAACCTAGTGACCGCCACGGGCATCAACGTGCCATCGAGAGCACGTTAATTCAGCTTGGCAAAACCATTGGTGGCCGCACATTGGTGCTTTTCACATCATACGCTCAACTGCAGCAAACATCTAAAGCCATCAGTTCAGCCTTGGGGGAGGCCGGCGTAACCATTTTCGTGCAGGGTGAAGGTGCGTCTGCACATACATTGTTAGAAAACTTCCGAAATACAGATCAAGCCATTTTACTGGGCACACGCGCCTTCTGGGAAGGTGTTGATATTCCAGGCGATGCGCTGTCCGTCTTGGTGATCGCAAAACTTCCTTTTGCTGTACCCTCTGATCCCATCGTGGCAGCCCGTTCAGAAACTTTTGAAGACCCTTTTTACCAATACACAGTACCCGAAGCAATATTGGATTTCCGCCAGGGTTTTGGCCGCCTGATTCGAACAGAAACTGACCGCGGCGTAGCTGTTGTTCTCGATAAACGGGTGCTGACCAAAAGGTATGGGAATTTATTCATCGATTCATTACCTCAATGCACAAAACGTGTTGGTCCACTGCAAAATTTAGCCCAAGAAGCTGCACGATGGCTAAATATTTAGGGAAGAAAAACACGAATAATATGAAGAATTCGCATTTGACCTTGGGGTTATTTCTTTGCATTCTCTTCACTTTTTCGTATTCCATACCCAGCGCGGCACAAATTACCCCACGAGTCCAGCTTGTGTCTATCAGCAGCAGCGGTACGACAGGAAATCGCGCTGCATCACAAGCCAGTATTTCAGGAGACGGGCGTTTTGTCGCATTCATTTCTGAAGCCAATAATCTCAGTCCAAATGATAGTAACGGCAGCGCAGATGTATTCGTCCATGATCGCCTTTATGGAACAACTGAGCTTGTATCAATTTCGTCCTCGGGAATGCAAGCCAATGCTGAAGTAACATTTGCGCGCATTTCTCTTGATGGTCGTTTTGTTATTTTTGAGTCACCAGCGTCCAATTTAACCCCAAATTACGAAAATGGCTTTAATGCCATTTTCCAGCATGACCGTTTAACAGGTATCACTGAGCGTCTATCCACATCAATCCAAGGAATCGTTAACACCCCCAGCACTTCCAGCGATGGGCGCTACTCGGCTTTTTCCAATAACACCGAAATCTACATTCACGATTCTCTGACCCGCTTTAGTTATGCAATTAATTCCGCAGAAGTACATGACCCAGCTTCAAAATATGATGCGCTGCTCTCATCGGATGGGCG
>JBDLJO010000133.1:0-6690 GCA_039714275.1 Chloroflexota bacterium
GCACTGGCTTTTGACCACCATGCAGATATCGAAGTTTATATACATCACGATGAGCGCGGCGCTGCCTTCTCTGCATTGGGTATGGCGCTGGTCACGGGGGGGGCGGTGGCGCTGGTTTGCACTTCGGGTACTGCCCTAGCCAATTATTTCCCGGCCGTGCTGGAGGCCTACTACGCCCACGTTCCATTGATCGTGCTCTCTGCCGACCGCCCGCATGAACTGCGCGGCAGCGGAGCCAATCAAACTATGGATCAGCTCAAAATTTTTGGCGATCATGTCAAATCCTTTGTTGATGCGGCACCCCCTGAGGCGCTGCCGCCCGCTAAGGTGACTCGCTATTTGCGCACCCTAGTTGATCGCGCTATCGGATTGGCAATTGCCCCTCCTGCGGGTCCGGTACACCTTAATTTCCCTTTCCGAAAGCCCTTGGCACCGGTACCTGTTCCTGACGATATACCAGAAACCCTGAAGGCTGATGAATCCTTCTTCCTGAACGGTCGTCCAGATGGCCTCCCCTTGACCCACGTCCAGCGTGCCATTATCCAACCCAACACGGCGCAGATCGATTCATTGACCGCAGCTCTTCAAGCTGCCGATCGGGGGATGATTGTTTGCGGGATGCGCTGCCCTGGCGGTGATTTCCCTAGTGAAGTGACCAAATTAGCCGCGGTAACTGGCTTGCCGATTTTCGCGGATGCTTTCTCTGGAGTCAGGTTTTCTTCTCCTGAAGACAGTTCCTCAGCGGCCCTTGTTTTGGGAGGCTATGAAACATTTTTAGCTTCTACCCCGTCCCTATCTCCCCCCGATTTAGTCATCCATTTTGGAGCTGCCCCGCTCTCAAAAAATCTTAACCATTTTCTGAGCGCCGCGCATATCGAATCTCGTCATATCATAATTTCGGAACATGGCCAATGGGCTGATGAATTTCACACCGTCAACGATGTCCTGGTGGCGAATCCTGTCGATGTCTGCCGTCAATTATCCACACGCCTGGCAGATCCTCAACCGATTTCACCCTGGGCGGCACAGCTCCAGAAATTAGAATCAAAAACCTGGCGCCAGATCGCTGATCGAAAAAATGAGACCTTCTTTGAAGGGGGCATTGTGGCTGATATTATGCGCCTTGCTCCCTCCAATCACCACATCTATGCAGCCAGCAGCTCTGTCGTTCGTCATATTGATCAATTTGGTACCCCGCGCACCGGTAATTTGCGTGTTTACGCCAACCGCGGTTTAAGCGGCATTGACGGCACCATTGCCAGTGCAATCGGCGCTTCCGAAGGAACTGGAGAAAGCGTAACCTTGATGATTGGCGATCTTGCTTTTCTCCACGATCTGAACAGCCTCAGTGGATTACTGCGCGGGCACGCCAAACTTACCATCATACTGCTTAACAATGATGGCGGCGGCATATTTCAGCGCTTGCCGATCCGAGAATTTGAGCCCCCTTTTAAGCGCTTATTTATCACCCCGCACGGGCTGTCATTTCATGCCGCTGCCCAGCTCTTTGGTTTAGATTACCATCTGGTTGATTCTGCTGAAGCCCTAGATGCTGCATATCAGCAGGCTTTTGCCTCAGATGCTTCCCATTTAATAGAAATTGCTTGTGATTCAACTGTCCAGGAGCGTATGCGTCTTGAAATTAACGCTTCATTGGATGGAAATACCCTTGAAGGAGTCGAAGAAGTATGAAAAGTTCCCTAGCAGCATGGTCGTCCGTAAAAGACTATCAAGATATCACCTATCATAAAGCTGATGGCATTGCCCGAATCGCGTTTAACCGTCCCGATGTACGCAATGCTTTTAGACCCCAGACGATTGATGAAATGATCGATGCTTTTGAAGAAGCCTGGGCCGATGAAAAAACAGGGGTTATTTTACTAACCGGTAATGGCCCGGCCAAAGATGGTAAATACGCTTTTTGCGCTGGTGGTGATCAAAGAATTCGCGGCCATGCCGGATATATCGGTCAGGATGGACGTGCCCGTCTGAATGTGCTCCGTTTGCAGCGCATTATCCGCTATATTCCCAAGCCGGTGATTGCATTGGTGGCCGGGTACGCCATTGGTGGAGGTCATGTTCTGCATGTGATCTGTGATCTGACCCTGGCCGCTGATAACGCGGTTTTTGGCCAGACCGGGCCTAAAGTGGGCAGTTTTGATGCCGGGCTGGGTTCCAGTTATTTAGCTCGCCATGTTGGACAGAAAAAAGCTCGCGAAATTTGGTATCTCTGCCGGCAGTATGGCGCTGTCGAGGCCGAGGAAATGGGCATGGTCAACAAAGTTGTTCCTCTGGATGAGCTTGAAGATGAGGGTGTCCGTTGGGCAAATGAGATCCTGACCAAAAGCCCCACCGCCATCCGCTTTATTAAAAACGGCATGAATGCCGATGTTGATGGTCAGATGGGTGTTCAAATGATGGCTGGCGATGCTACGATGCTTTTCTATATGAACGAAGAAGGCAAAGAAGGCCGCGACGCATTTAATGAAAAACGTGAACCGCGTTATCGAGACTATCCCTGGCGGCCGTAGTGAGCAACTTGGTTAACAAAATGAAAAACAGCGCTGCAGACATCAAGACAGTATGATTGACTGGTTATCCCAACAAGCGCGTTCTAACCCTGATAAAATAGCTCTTATCTTTGAGCATCAGGTTTGGTCGTACACGGTGTTAAACCAGGATGCGGAAAAAATGGCCCGCAACCTGTTAGCGAGTGGAATCAAACCGGGCCAGCATATCGCTGTGCTGGCCTCCAGCAGTCCCGATTACCTGGTATTGATCCACGCGCTGATCAAACTGGGGGCTGTTTTAATTCCCCTCAATACCCGCCTGACCTTTGAAGAGCTGTCCCCCCTGATTGAACTGGCGGATGTCGATTACCTGATTTACAGCCCGGCCTATTATGCTGTAGCAGCGAAACTTACCCAGCAGAAATTTTCCTTTACGCAGATAACCTCGTCTGATCGTAATCCAGATCAAGAACTTCCAACAGCTTTCGCTTTTGAGAATTTGCAGGCCATTATCTACACCTCCGGAACCACAGGCCTGCCCAAGGGGGCCATGCTCACAGTAGCTAATCACTTCTGGAGTGCGACAGCCTCAGCTTATCGCCTGGGACTCTCAACCGATGACCGTTGGCTGCTTTGCTTACCGCTGTATCACGTTGGCGGCCTGGCGATTGTTTTACGCAGCTGTCTTTACGGTACTGCTGTGATTCTGCATGATGATTTTTCTCCCCAGGAAATTGCCATTTCCATTGAATATCATGCCGCGACCATGATTTCCCTGGTCCCCACGATGTTAAATCGCTTCATGGGGACAGGATCAGCGATGCTGGCAAAGCTGCGCCTGATTCTATTGGGAGGTGGAGCTGCCTCACCGCAGTTGATTCAGGAAAGCCTGGCTGCCGGACTGCCGATCATTTCCACCTACGGGCTTACCGAGGCGGCTTCACAAGTTGCGACATCAACCCTTGAAAATGTTGCCCAGAAATTTGGCAGCGCCGGTAAACCCCTGAATTTTACCCAGGTACAAATTGAAACATCTGATGGAGAAGTACTGCCTGCGGGTGAGATTGGTGAAATTGTTGTCAGTGGCCCTACAGTGATGGGGGGGTATTATCAGAATTCGGAAGCCACCGAGGCAGTTTTGGATGATGACCGTTTGCGAACGGGTGATATTGGATACTTGGACTCAGATGGTGATTTGTGGGTCTTGCAGCGGCGCTCAGATTTAATCATCAGCGGGGGTGAAAATATTTATCCATCGGAAGTGGAATCTGTCCTGATGCGTCACCCGGCCATTAAAGAGGCCTGTGTGATCGGGCTTGAGCACCCTGAATGGGGGCAGCAAGTTGCCGCCGCGATTGTGTTTTATCAGGGAAAAACTATCTCAACCGAGAGCATCCAACAGCACTGCCGCAAATCCCTGGCAGGTTATAAAATTCCCCGCATCATCCAATTTCTGGATCATTTCCCGCGTACAGCTTCAGGCAAGATCGTCCGAAATCGTCTCATCCAAGACTTTGAACAAATCTTTGAAGATATCTAAAGTGCTGCTCTGCACTCCCCAGAGATGGGCTTTTGGGGTAAACTACCCTTGATTAGCATTGTTGATTTTTTCAACAAATTTAGCATCATGACGCATAGTACAAAAGAAATTTCTCTGTCTCAAGATATATCAATTGGAGGCGCTGCCGTTGTTTTGATGGCAGGGCCTTGTTCTGTTGAAACTTATCAGCAGACCTACGAAACCGCGAAAGCGATCCATGATGTTGGGGGTAAGGTACTGCGGGGCGGCGCTTTTAAGCCGCGTTCTTCACCACATAGTTTTCAAGGGTTAGGTATCGAAGGTTTGGAGATTTTGCGTGCCGTGGCTGACGAATTTGGTATGCTTGTGGTTTCCGAAGCCTTGAGTGTTGAGATGCTGCCCAAGATCATGGAATATGTTGATATCATCCAGGTTGGCAGCCGTAATATGCAGCACTTCCCCCTGTTGTGGGCTGTGGGCGGCCTGGATATTCCGGTGATGCTTAAACGGGGTTTTATGTCCACCATTGATGAATGGCTGCTTGCTGCCGAACATATCTCATCACGCGGCAACAAAAAAATCATCCTCTGCGAGCGGGGCGTGCGTGGTTTTGAACCACAGATGCGTAATATCCTTGATGTCAACGGCATTGCCCTGGCGAAACAGTTGAGCTCCTACCCGGTGATGGGAGATCCCAGCCATGCTACCGGTCGCGCCGATTTGGTGCTTCCCGCTGCCCGGGCTGCTGTCGCGGCTGGCGCTGATGGACTCTTGGTGGAACTGCATCCTGATCCTCAAAATGCGCTCTCCGATGGCAAGCAGGCATTGAAATTAGGTGAGCTGCCAAACTTCATTGCCGAGACATCCCGCATCGCAGCCGCGATGGGGCGCGAGATCATTTAGCTAATCCATTATTCACACAAAATTATTGATTCTGCATTCTCTGGGGCCGTGTTTTATTCCCTAGCGTTTCAGCTTACGGTATTTTATCCTTTTCGGGGTATCAGCATCGATGCCCAAATTTTTGCGGCGCGCTTCATCATAATCGGACCAATTCCCTTCAAACCAGGCGATCTGGCTGTCACCTTCAAAGGCCATAATATGGGTTGCGATACGATCCAGGAACCAGCGATCATGCGAGACTACCAGCGCGCATCCGGCGAAGTTTTCCAGCGCTTCTTCGAGGGCACGTAAGGTATTCACATCCAGGTCGTTGGTTGGCTCATCCAGCAGAATCAGGTTGGCGCCCTCAGTAAGCACCTTGGCGAGATGAACGCGGTTGCGCTCGCCGCCGGAAAGATTCTTGATTTGTTTTTGCTGGTCGCTGCCCTGGAAATTAAAGGATGCCACATAGGCACGCGTGTTGCGTTTTTGGCCTCCGAGCTGAAAAAATTCCTCACCGAAACTGATCTCTTCCCAGACCGTCTTCTCGCCGTCCAGGCTGGCTCGTGATTGATCAACATAAGCCAGTTCCACGGTTTTCCCTATCTCCACGTCCCCGCTGGTGGGCTCTTCCTGCCCGGTGATCATGCGCAGCAGCGATGTTTTCCCGGCGCCGTTCGGTCCGATGATGCCCACAATACTGCCCGGGGGGATGCTGCGGGTGAAATCTTCAATTAACAGCCGTTCGCCGTACCCTTTGCTGAGCTGTTCAAATTCGATCACCCGATTCCCCAAACGTGGTCCGGGAGGAATATAAATTGCCATCTCTTCGCGCCGGTTTTCATATTCTTGGGTCAACAGCCGGTCATAGGCCGTGTAACGGGCTTTACTTTTCGTCTGCCGGGCCTTGGGTGTCATCCGAATCCACGCCAGCTCATGCGCCAGTGTTTTTAACCGTTTGTCTTCAGTTTTTTGCTCCAGGCGCAGCCGTTCTTGTTTCTGCTCCAGCCAGGAGGAGTAGTTGCCCTGCCAGGGAATCCCATGCCCGCGGTCCAGTTCCAGGATCCATCCCGCCACATTATCAAGGAAGTAGCGGTCGTGTGTGACGGCGATGATCGTCCCGGCATACTGCTGCAAATGACGCTCCAGCCAGGCTACTGATTCGGCGTCCAGATGGTTGGTGGGTTCGTCCAGCAGCAGGATATCAGGCTCCAAGAGCAGCAGCCGGGTCAGCGCCACGCGTCTGCGTTCACCGCCCGAAAGCACGGTAACCGGCGTATCCCCCGGGGGACAGCGCAGCGCGCCCATCGCCAACTCCAGGCGGTTGTCCAGCGTCCAGGCCTCGTGCTGGTCAAGCCATTCCTGCAGGCGGGCCTGCTCTGCGATCAGTGCATCAATATCCGCATCCGGATCAGCAAATTGATTGTTGATCTCATCGAAGGCTTTAAGATTGTCCACGATGGGCTGTACGGCTTCCTCAATGATTTCTTTGACGGTTTTCTCTGGATCCAGCTGGGGTTCTTGTTCCAGCATGCCGACGCTGAAGCCCGGGGAGAAGACGACCTCGCCGTCATAGCCATCATCTACGCCGGCGATGATTTTGAGCAGCGTACTTTTCCCGGCGCCGTTCAATCCCACCACCCCAATTTTGGCGCCGTAATAAAATCCCAACGAGATATCGCGCAGCACTTCTTTGTTGCTGGGGGCATAACGGCGGCTGACGCGCACCATTGAGAAGATGATTTTTTTGTCGTTCATAGTATTCCTCGCTGAAGTCTT
>JBDLJO010000134.1:0-6682 GCA_039714275.1 Chloroflexota bacterium
TTGATCGTGCCAGTGGCGCTGGAACAAGGTCAGAGCTTCGCAATTCGCGAAGGCGGCCTGACAGTTGGCGCTGGTGTTGTCACCAAGATTATTGAGTAAATTAATAGTTAATTAGTTAGGTAAGTAAGTGTAGTTATGGCTGGTAAAAAAGGTGTTCGTCACGTAGTAACGCTTTCTTGCACAGATTGCAAAGAACGCAACTATACGACGGAAAAAAATCGAAGAAACGACTCAGCACGACTTGAGTTAAATAAATACTGTCGACGCTGCCGCAAGCACACGCAGCATCGCGAAGTAAAATAGAGAATCTATCTGATAATTGCCTGTTATGAGAACCAATCGCTAACAGGCAATCATCAGTTTAGAATAGGCGAGTAGCTCAACTAGGCAGAGCAACGGTCTCCAAAACCGTAGGTTGCGGGTTCGATTCCTGCCTCGCCTGCCTAAAGAAGATCACGCCGTCCTCCCTCCCTTCTTTATATAAGGGAGAACCCGAGGCGGCGTTTTCGCCGCAGGTGTATAAGAAATAAGATCTAGGAGATTCGTGTGGCCAAGAAAAAAACTGCTCGTGGCAATGCATTAACTCGTTTTTATCGTGAAACAGTTGGCGAATTACGTAAAGTAACTTGGCCAACTCGTCAAGAAGCTATTACCCTTACAAAAATAGTGCTCGTGGTAACCTTTGGCATGAGCGCATTTTTGGGCGTACTGGATTTTCTTTTTTCACGCCTCTTCGGACTGATATTGGGATAATTGGAATTGCCCTATTCGGCTGTACCGATCTGGAAGAAATATTATGCATGAACAAGATCAAGAAAATAACTCGGTAGAAGAATCTGAAATCGAAGATCAACCCCAATCGACTACAGATCAAGAAACCGAAATTATTGCATCCCCAGAACCTGAGGTGGTTGTTGATGACGGCCGCGCCTGGTATGTTGTGCACTGCTATTCTGGATACGAGAATAAAGTTCACTACAACCTGCAGCAGCGTATTGAATCCATGAATATGCAGGATCAAATTTTCGATGTTGTCGTGCCCACTGAAGAAGAAATTGATGTCAAAGAGGGCAAAAGACGTACCATCGAGCGCCGTGTATTCCCTGGCTATATTCTCGTTAATCTGATTTTGTCAGAAGAATCATGGTATGTTGTTCGAAATACGCCCGGTGTGACTGGTTTCGTTGGCATGGGTGAAGAACCTATCCCCTTGCGTCCGGAAGAAGTAGATCTCGTCATCAAGCGTATGGAAGCAGATGCACCACGCATTAAAGTTTCCTTCCGTGTTGATGAGCGAGTACGGATTGTTGAAGGTCCTTTCAAAGATTTTCATGGTACGGTAGCAGAAATTGATATGGACCGCACTAAAGTTCGTGTAATGGTGAATTTCTTCGGCCGTGAAACACCGGTCGAGTTAGATTTTCTACAAGTAGAAAAGAGTTAGTTGAACCTCGTGGGAGGATCAAAAGATCCGCTAATACCACCAAGGAGATAAAATGGCAAAAAAGTTAAAAGCTGTAGTACGTTTACAAATTAATGCCGGGCAAGCAAATCCTGCTCCCCCTATTGGGCCAGCACTTGCGACCCATGGCATTAACCTGATGCAATTTTGCAAGGAATATAACGCCCGCACATCCAGCCGTATGGGTGAGATCATTCCGGCCGAAATCAGCATCTTTTCGGATGGTTCCTTCAATTTTATTTTGAAAAGCCCCCCAGCATCTGCACTGTTGAAGAAAGCAGCCGGTGTTGAGAAAGGTTCCGCGGTTCCGCAGCGTGATAAAGTTGGATCTGTAACAAAAGACCAAGTCCGTGAAATCGCCGAAATAAAAATGAAAGATCTCAATGCTATCGATATAGAAGGCGCGATGCGTCAAATCGAAGGCACTGCCCTCAACATGGGTATTACCATTACAAAATAAACTCTCGTGGGAGGTCACATTTGTGACCGTTTGTACCACCAAGGAGCAAATATGCCTAAGCACGGAAAAAAATACCGAGAAGTAGCCCAAAAAATTGATCGTAACCAACAATACGATCCTATGGTAGCCATTAACCTGGCGAAAGAAACAGCCTTTGCAAAATTTGATGAAACTGTCGAAATGCATATTCGCCTGGGTGTCGACCCTCGACATGCAGATCAACAGGTTCGTGATGTTATCGTTTTGCCTCATGGTTTAGGTAAAACAGTGCGAGTTTTGGTCTTTGCCCAAGGCGAAGATGCAACCCTAGCGCGTGATGCTGGTGCTGATTATGTTGCAGATGATGACGAAATGATCAAGAAAATCCAGGATGGATGGACAGATTTTGACGTTGCCATTGCCACGCCCTCAATGATGGGGAAAGTTGGTCGATTGGGCCGTGTACTCGGTCCTCGCAGCTTGATGCCCAGCCCGAAAGCCGGCACCGTTGTTCCAGGTGGAGACTTGGCCAGCGCAATTTCCCAATCGAAAGCCGGTCGTGTTGAATTTCGCGTTGACAAAACCGCTAATATTCACGTTGCGGTTGGCAAAGTTTCATTCGATGCTGAAAAACTTTATGATAATGTCGCCGCTCTAATTCTGGCCATCAAAAAAGCCCGGCCCGCGGCTGCCAAAGGTAGCTATATGCGCCGGATTACCCTGAGCACTACGATGGGCCCTGGAATACGCATGGATGTAAACAAAGCTCAGGCTATGGAAATAAACTAGCGCTTAATCAGGTGTTAGTGTAAAATTACAAATCAATACTTCGCCAAAGACAGCAGGCGGCATCCAATTAAGGATGGCTTAATATCCTGCCGAGGTGAGGGCTTAAGAACAGAAATTATGCTTCTGAGAAATAAGTCTTTACCTGGTTCGCGAGGTAAAGACTTATTTTTATGAAAAGGAGGAAGCGTTCATTGGCTATTAATAAGCAAGAAAAACAAGATATGGTTGCACAGTATTGTGACTGGCTGGATCGCAGCGAGGCCATCATACTTACCAAGTATGTCGGCCTTACGGTAGCAGATCTCGATAAACTGCGCCGAGAAGTGCGTGATGCTGGCGGAGAATTCCACATTGTTAAGAATACTCTGGCTAAATTAGCTTTTGAAAAATCCGGTTTTGAGTTTGACGATCAATATTTTGTCAACGACACAGCTATCGGATTTGCTTTTGATAATCCGCCTGGATTAGCAAAAGCTATTACAGAATTTGCCAAAGAAGTTGATTTTGTTGAACTAAAAGCTGGTTATCTCGATAAAACTCAGATGACACCGGATCAAGTCAAAGCTTTGGCTAATATCCCACCGCTGCCGGTTTTACGTTCAATGCTGCTCAGCACACTGCTTGCACCGGCTACAAAACTGGTGCGTACTGTATCCGAACCTGGACGCCAGATTGCTGGTGTTCTTCAGTCCTATGCAGACAAAGATTCAGCGGCAGCATAACCGCATCTTTATCTGGAAAACGATTACATTAAATATTAACCAAAACAATGTCATAAAAGGGACATTGTTAGAAAAAGGAGTACTAAAATGGCTGATTTGAAAAAACTAATGGAAGAACTTGGTAAGCTTTCTGTTCTTGAAGCTGCTGAATTGGTAAAAATGTTAGAAGAAGAATGGGGCGTCTCCGCTGCCGCTCCCGTAGCTGTTGCTGCTGCTGGTGGCGCCGCTGTTGCTGCTGAAGCTGGTGAAGAGAAAACTGAATTTGATGTTGTCATCAAAGAAGCTGGCCCCAAGAAAATTGAGGTCATCAAGGTTATTCGTCAAATGACCAGCTTGGGTCTCAAAGATGCCAAAGTTATGGCCGAGACCGCTGGCACCAAGATCATGGAAGGTGTTGGCAAAGAAGCTGCAGAAGAAGCCAAGACAAAACTCGAAGAAGCCGGTGCAGTCGTCGAGCTTGCCTAGTTTCACTTGAAGCATTTCATGAAAAGGCCACCAAATTTTGGTGGCCTTTTTTCTTTTTTGCCCCTGTGGTATAGTCTCGATGTTGGAGGTTGCCATGAGTACAAGAGTTTTAGTAATTGAAGATGATGAAGGTATTCAAAAGTTCCTTCGCCGAGGTCTGGCGTATGATGGATATGATGTCGATGTAGCTTCCGATGGACGTTCCGGATTAGCCACTGCCCGCGACAATCCACCTGATCTCGTTGTCCTTGATTTAATGCTGCCTGGGATTGACGGCCTGGAAGTTTGCCGCCGGCTGCGTTCTGGCGGTGATGTTCCGATTATGATCTTAACTGCCAAAGACAGCGTTGATGATCGAATCATTGGTCTTGATATGGGCGCAGATGATTATATGGTCAAGCCTTTTGATCTCGATGAGCTGTTGGCTCGAATCAGAGCTTTGCTGCGGCGTGTTCAGCCTACCAATGCGCCCAAAATTTATCAATTTGACGATCTCTCTCTCGATACCGGAACTCGTCAGGCGATCCGCGGCCAGCGCGTAATTTCACTTACTGCAAAAGAATACGAATTGTTAGAACTCTTCATGCGTCACCCGCGCCAGGTCTTAACCCGTGAGGTGATCTATGATTCTGTTTGGGGCTATGATTTTGGCGGCGAGAGCAATATTATTGAAGTTTATATTCGTTATTTACGTCAAAAAATTGAACAAGATGATGAACTGCGCTTGATTCACACCGTACGCGGTGTAGGATATGTCCTGCGGCAAGCTAATTGATGTCTTTGCGCGCTCGACTGACTGTTTTATATTCATCGCTCGTTGGGGGAATTCTCCTACTCTTTGGCGTCGTTGTTTATCAATTGGTTAGTATTAACCTGGTCAGCCAAATTGATGAACTTCTTGTACAAACCGCAGGAGATTTAATAGCAAAAACGGAATTTAACGTTACCGGGGGATTAGATATGGTCGCTGTGTCAGAATTTGAGTTGGCGACCAATGTTTATTATCAGCTTTGGAGTCGAGATTCGGGATTGCGTTTTGCCTCGTCCAGTATCCTGCATATGCGCGACCCTCTTGCTCCGCTTGATCGTTTACCTGCTGCACCCGTTTATCGTAATACGCATATTGGTACTGTTCGTATGCGAGTGCTTAGTGTGCCTTTATCCCTGGGTAATCGTACGGTGGGCACACTGCAAATAGGGGTTAATCTTGCATTTGTTGATGCTACCCAAAAAGCTTTGTTGACTGTACTGATATTGGGCACCCTGACATCCATGGCGTTAGCTGGTCTGGCGCTTTGGGTGGCTACCAACCGTGCCCTGGCATCCTTGGAACGTGCGACGGATGCCGCCTTGCAAATTACACGCGCGGATGATCTTTCACGACGCATTCCTTACCAGGCACCTCCGGGTGATGAAATAGGCGATCTCGTCCGTGCCTTTAATCAAACGCTGGGGCGATTAGAAAATCTCTTTCACACACAGCGCAGGTTTGTGGCCGATGTTGGGCATGAACTGCGTACGCCATTAACGGTCATCAAAGGCAATGCTACCCTTTTACGCCGCATGGGCTGTTCGGATGAAGAGGCTTTGGGCAGTATTGAGAGTGAAGTTGACCGGCTTTCGCGCATGATCGGTGACTTGCTGTTATTAGCCAGTGTGGAGTCTGGCAATCTTCCCCTGGTCAATCAGCTCGTTGAATTA
Source organism: Chloroflexota bacterium (assembly GCA_039714275.1). Lineage (GTDB taxonomy): Bacteria > Chloroflexota > Anaerolineae > Anaerolineales > UBA11858 > JBDLJO01. The sequence continues at coordinate 5,579 of JBDLJO010000134.1, forward strand.
GATACTTTGATCTTGGAAGTGATGCAGCAAACGCGAATTCTGACTGAAGATCAAATAAAAATGCGTATAGGTAATATCGATCAAGTTTTGGTTTGCGGTGACCGAGACCGTCTAAAGCAGGTACTGCTCAATCTGATTGGTAATGCCTTGAAATACACACCCCCGGGCGGTGAAGTTGTGGTTAGCTTGGCTAAGGTTGACCAGCGCTCCCAGTTAATCATTTCTGATACCGGTCCAGGAATACCCCCCGAAGACTTACCCCATATTTTTGATCGTTTCTATCGCGCCGAAAAATCTCGTACTCGCACGCATGATGGCAAGGGCTTTGGCCTAGGTTTATCGATTGCTTATTGGATTGTGAAACAGCACGGCGGTATGATTGAAGTCGAGTCTATTGTTGGAAGTGGAACAAAATTCTGTGTTTGGCTGCCCCTGGACGACGATGATTGTCATGCTGTGCCTTCTCTTGTGGATGAAAATTGAAAATACGCCTAAGGATTTAACCCTAAGACTTGTGCCGCTTGGGCACAAAGACTCGCCCCACCGTTGCTTAACCATTCATTAAGGCGCCTACTGCTAGAGGCCCCTTTTTTTGCCTCCTCGTAAATCCCTGTCCCCCAATAAACATAACGCTGCGTTTCCGCTGGCCAGGCGTTTTCTGGCTGCTTGGCACCGTTAATGCCGCCATTATAACCAGCAAAGGCCAAGCGATAATCACCATCCCGAGTATCAAGCGCATTTTTTAGGTAATTCAAGCCGCGTTCGGCGTTGGTTACCGGTTTGAACGGGTCATCATCAACTGCAAAATGATAGGGCATAACCTGGAATAATCCCATCGCTCCTGCCCCGGAAAGTGCTTTGGGATTACCGCAAGATTCGATTTGCATCACGGTAGCAATCAGGTTTGGATCCATTCCCCAACGTTGACTCCAGATGGTAATTTTTTCACCCCAGCGCTGCACTTCAGGTGTAAAAAAGGGTGCAATTTCCGAGGCTTGCCTGGCTGCCGCATTTTTGGCTCCGGCACCTGAAAAAGATAAATCTTTGACATTGTCTGTGTTGATTTGAACCCGACTTAATCCAAATGCCAATAAAAAGCTAGCT
>JBDLJO010000135.1:0-6656 GCA_039714275.1 Chloroflexota bacterium
TATCCCCCTACCCCTGTCTTACCCCGATTCTCTTGAATCCGGATTGGAAAGGGTCGCCTGGATTCAACTTGCAGTTTCTTTTCTGGCAGATCGATGAGGTTTGGGGCCGCGCAATATAAAAAGACCAGCGGAAAAACGCTGGTCTTTTTGTGTTCGAGTTATGAACTGCAATCGCTGCCCTAAACAACTTCCGCAGCTACGGCCTCACCGCGCTTTACACCCCACATGAGGGCCAGGGCAACCGCCATAAAAACGGGCGCGACGATCATGACCGCATTATAGTTATGGCCTGTGGCCTGGATGATGCCGCCGTTGACAATCGGTCCGGCGATGGCAGATAAGGTGGAGAACAAATAATACAGCCCGGTGAACGTGCCCAGCCGGGCGGCGGTGGTCATATCCACGACCATAGGCAAGGAGTTGATGTTGATCAACGCCCAGGCTGCTCCGGCCAACATCAAGAAGATACTGATGACCAGCAGCTCTCCGAGGACGGGGACGGACGTCAAAGTGGAGCTTAGTGTACTGGGCGGAGTAAAGAACATCCCGAGCATCAATGAGCCCATCAGGATAATACCCAGTGAGATGGTCTTGCGCCGGCCAAGCCGACTGCCAATAAAACCTGCCGGGAGGGCAAAAATAACAAAGATCAAGGATAGGTGACCGAGTAAACGGGCGCCATCCGCTTCGGGCAAACCGAGGTGGTTCCTGGCGTATAAGGTGAAAAAGGCTTCAATGGCAGTATAGCCCAGGAACCAGAAGAAAATGGCCAGCAGCACACGGATGGCACTTTTTTCATCATCATTCCAAACTTCCTTCAAACTGGCCAGCATCCCCGGCTGGACTTCGGCGGCTTCGTATTCTTTGGGTTCACGGATGAAGGCAAAGACAAGCAGGGAGGAGATCACGACCAGGGCAGACCCCAACCAAAATGGGAAAGCGGGGTTGAGCTTATAAAGCGCTGAGCCGCCAAGAAAAGACACGATTGCACCGACACCACCCATGAAATTGATGATACCGTTGGCCTGCGAGCGGTACGGTGAGGGGGTGATATCGGGCATCAAGGCGACAACGGGCGTGCGCCACAAGGCCATGCTGAGCAGCAAGGTACTGGTACCTGCCACAAAGATCGGCAAAACACTGGCTACGGGAATGAGCCCAAAGGCCAGGGCACCAATCGGAGCGCCTATCAAGATGAAAGGCATGCGGCGACCAATGGGGGTGCGCAGTTTATCCGACCAGGCACCCACAGGTGGTTGAATGAAAAGGGCGGCAATATTATCGATGGTCATGAAAAAGCCAATCACAGCCGGAGTCAAGCCAAATTTATCGGCCAGGAAGATGGGCACAAAGGCATTATATGTCCCCCAAATGACGCTGACGCCAAAAAAGCCAAAGCCCAGCAGGAAGATTTTGCCGTAATTAAATTTCATGATTGCTCCTTTTTCGATGATGATGAAGCCTCGGATTTAAGCTGCTCCATGAATTTTTGGTCAGCATCAGATAAAGCTGCTTTATTTAATAAATCAGGACGGCGTTCCCAGGTGCGCCGTAAGGACTGCTCACGCCGCCAGCGATCTACAAGGGCATGATTGCCCGAGCGCAAAATGTCTGGGACACGCCAACCACGGAATTCGGCCGGGCGGGTGTAATGGGGATGCTCCAGCAGCCCCTGGGCATGGGAATCTTTTATCGGGGCATCAGGATCTCCCAGCACATCGGGCAAGAGCCGAGTGACAGCATCAATCAGCACCAGGGCCGGCAAGCCCCCTCCGGTGAGGACGTAATCTCCAATCGAGATTTCATCGGTGACCAAATGCTGGCGAACGCGTTCATCTACGCCTTCATAGTGGCCGGTAATGAGCGCCAAACGCGGCAGTTGGGCGAGATCCCAAGCGACGGCATGACTAAAAAGACGACCCTGAGGGGTAAGTAGAATCACCGGGCAATCGGGCGGCGTACCGACAACATCCTCGACAGCAGCAAAAATAGGGTCGGCTTTCATGACCATGCCGCCGCCGCCACCATAAGGCTCGTCATCCGTGACATGATGCTTATCAACAGCCCAATCACGAATATTATGAAAATGGCAATCCATAATATTACGCTCGGCAGCACGCTTAAGAATACTGCTGCCCAAATAGGGTTCTAAGGATTCGGGGAAAAGGGTGAAAACATCGAAACGCATGGTGTGATTATAGTCGAACTAAGGTAATTGAGGGAATGATGTTTGGTGATCCGTCAAAATGGACAAGGATAAATGAGGGTGGTAAGATGACCGTATGTATCTCCAAGGAAGCAAATGGTCTATGCGCAGGAAGCGCTCCAAGTATTCCAGCCCCTGGCGAATTTTATTATTGCTGCTGCTAATCGCAGCAGTTTATTATGTTAATAAAGTTGTTGTACCGGTAACACCCCCCTTATTCATACCTACAGCGACTCCAACGCGCAGTCCGGAATCTTTTATCAATGAGGCTGAAGCTTTCTTCAACGACGGCAAACTAAGCAAAGCGATCGATTCTTATGAGCAAGCGATCTTCGCCAACCCAACCGATTCAACCATCTATGTGGATCTGGCACGGGTGCAGATACTGGCTGGAGATTATGAAGATGGTTTAGAGAACGCCGAGCTTGCGCTGCTGCGCAACGCTGAAAATCCGGCCGCCCATATGATGCGAGCCTGGGCTTTAGATTTTATGGGCCAGTACCTGGATGCGGAAACCACGATAAAAAAGGCCATTGACCTGGATGCGAACAGCGCGGTAGCGCATGCCATTTACGCGGAAATTCTAACCGATCAGGGCAATTATGAAGATGCGGCTGATGAATCGAGAATCGCAGTTGAGCTAGACCCAGGGTCGCTTGAAGTACGGCGGGCGCGCGGGTATGTGCTTTACTGGACCAGCAATTACGACCTGGCTTTGAGCGAGTATCAAGCTGCGCTGAGCATTAACGACAAAATTCCGAACCTGTTCATGATGATAGGGTATATCTATACCGCGCTGGGCGAATATAACCTGGCTGTTGAAAATTTCAACCAGGCCAACGCGCTGAACCCATCGGACTGGACACCGGAGTACGAGGCCTCGCGGATCAAATTCACGGAAGGTGAGTTTGCCCAGGCCATTCAATATGCCCAACAAGCTGTCCAAGACGATCAAAGCAACGCGGTGCTGCACGGCAACCTGGGCGTAATGCAAGCCAAAAACAATCAGCTTGAAGATGCTGTCAAAAGCCTAGCTTTGGCCGTTCAAGGAGGGGCTACAGAAGACGGGCACACGGTTGAGGGGCTGCCGCTCTCCTACCAGATACGCGTGATTGAAATTTATTCGACATATGGGCTAACCCTGGCGCGTCTCGACCGCTGCGGTGAGGCGATACCCATTTTTCAGATCATATTATCTGTTGTGCCAGATAACGAAATTGCCACCTATAATGCGAATACCGGCCTAGAACTATGTCAGGCTAATATAGAGGCTCTTCCTGAGGGGGAAGAAGAAACACCAACACCATAATCTTATGGATCGCAATCTGGTTGGAAAGCGCCCAACATTCAGTCGAAAGGGTCCCAAACCTAATTTCCTGCGCGTCTTGATTTTGCTGATCTTAATTAGCGGGGGGGTCTGGGTGATCACGCAAATTGGCGTAGAACCCGAAAAACAGGTCAAGCCGTTATTTTTGCCAACGCCAACTGCGACGCGGACGGCCGATTCGTATATCTTGGCGGCAGAAGCCTATTTTGACGCTGGCAAAATCGATGACCCCGAGAAGACAGATGCGATTGATGCTTATCGTCAGGCTTTGGCGCTGGAGCCAGATAACGCGCGAGCGCATGCTGAGCTAGCGCGACTGCTGACCTACTCTTCAAGCTTACTTTCAAGCCACGAGGAGCAAGTAATCCGATTAGAGGAAGCGGAAATCGAGAGCAGCACCGCGGTGGCGTTAGCGCCAGATGACAGCACCGTGAGGGCTATCCACGCGTTCGTGCTGGATTGGAGGGCATCCCTGGCAACGACGACGGAAGAGCGCATCGCCTGGTTAACCGAGGCTGAGCAAATGGCCAGCCAGGCTTACCTCAACGATCCTGATAACGCTCTGGCGCTGGCTTTTTATGCCGAGGTGCTGCTCGATAAAGGCGAGTGGCCCCAGGCGCAGCAGCATGCTCACCAAGCGGTTGAGTTGGCGCCCGAGCTGATGGACACGCACCGGGTTTATGCGACGGTATTAGAAACTTTTGGGCAGTATCGGGTAGCGATTGAGGAGTACGAGAAAGCTGCCGCGATCAACCCCAACCTGACGTTCCTCTATATCCGCATCGGGGTGATCTATCGAGAGCTGAAGGTGTATGATCAGGCTTTAGATTATTTCGAAAAGGCTGTAAGAATCAACGAATCGAACGGGGTGCAAGACCCGATTCCGTATATTGCAATCGCAAAAACTTATTCACGGATGGGCCAGTATTTTGTGGCGGCTATCAACGGCGAGAAAGCGCTGCGTTTTGACCCCACCGATGCCAACACCTATGGACAGCTGGGCGATATTTACATACGATCACGCAACTATGAGGCAGCGATACCGGTCTTAAAGTGTGCGGTGAGCGGCTGTACGGCTGAGGAAAATGAAGTTGGAGAAGTGGCTGTGGAAGGGCTGTCGCTCTCCAATGTTGAGGTGGCATTTTATTATGCGCGCTACGGCTCGGTATTAGCGGCGCTGAGCCGCCCGGAGGTCAATTACTGCCCGGAGGCCCTGGAAGTATTAGGTGAGGTCCGGGATGCCTTCCCAGATAATGCGCTGCTGCTTGGAATTGTCAATGAAAACGAGGAGATTTGCGCGCTGGTTGGGGAATAGGAATTGATCGTGCGTGAACGGTTTCAATTTTTCAGGACTGGCAAGCATTAAAACAGCAAAATGCCTTCAAAGGAATAAATGCCAAGAAAACCAATACCTTTAGCAGGATTATTATTGTCAATATTTGGGTATTTATTGGTGTTGGCGACTACGAGTCTATCACCAATATCAAACACACTGTCAGAGCAAAAATTGACAATCATTGGTTTGATATTGATTTGGTTGTTGGTCGCGGTTTTGTTGGTAATTGTAAGAAAAGGGGAGAAAAGAACATTTTCGAGTATTGGGTTTAAATCAATCACAGGAAGAGATATTTTATTGGCGATCGTAATTGGCGCAGCGCTATCGCTTACGGTTCCGTTATTCACTCTGTTGGCCAGTCAGATATTTCCGTCAAACGGTGGCGATATCCATGAAGTTGTTTCTTCTACTTCATGGTGGATGATCTTTGTCAGCGTATTGACAGCAGGTATAACGGAAGAAATCATCTTTCGCGGGTATATCATTGAGCGGATAAATGAGATAACGAAGAAGAAATGGACAGCAGTATTGGTGTCGTTAATTGCTTTTATTTTGCCACATACAATGTCGTGGAATATGACACATGTGATCGCCGTAGTATTACCTTTAGGGTTAATCTTGTCCGGATTGTATTTATGGAAAAGAAATCTTCTATTCAATATGATCATTCACGTGGTTATTGATTTGCCGCTTGTTGTGATGGCGTTGATTGTAAAATGAGGAAAATATTATGAAAGCAGCCGTTTTCTTTGAACATGGTGGGCCAGATAATATTCAAATTACAGACGTGCCAAAACCACAGATCGACAGCAGGCAAGCCCTCGTTAATGTAAAAGCTTGCGGATTGAATTATTTTGATTTACAAGTATTACACGGATGGACTACGCTCAATGGGGATTTTCCATTTTGGGGTGGTGGCGATATTTCAGGTGTGGTAGCCGAAGTCGGCGATGATATAGCATCATTCAAGCTGGGTGATAGGGTGATTATCTTTCCCGGTTTATTTTGCGGCCGGTGTGAATACTGTATTGCTGGAGAAGAAAGCTTATGTGTAAATTATGGAATTGTCGGCGACACCATTCCCGGAGGCTGCGCTGAATTTATCGCTGTAAATGAATCTAATCTTATGCACCTCCCCGAGGATATGTCGTTTGAAGAAGCTGCCGCCGTGCCACTCGTGTTTCAAACCGCCTGGCGGGCGCTGGTAACACAAGCTCAGATACGTGCGGGCGAAGATGTGTTAATTTTAGGAGCTAGCGGCGGTGTTGCTACTGCGGCAATTCAAATTGCAAAATTGGCTGGGGCAAGGGTTTTTGCAGTCACAAGTACACATCAAAAAGTCCAACAGGCTCAAGCGCTGGGGGCTGATATATGTCTGAATCGCATTGATGACGATTATTGGGCTACGATCATGGAGCATACTAATCATCGCGGGGTAGACATTGTATTAGAAAGTGTTGGTGCAGCAACCTGGGAGAACAGTCTAAAAAGCCTGGCCAAGGGAGGTCGTCTGGTTACAATTGGACGCACGACTGGCAATATTGGCAAAACCGATATTGGCTTGGTTTTCTGGCATCAACTGCATATTATTGGGAGTACGATGGCAAACCGAAAGGAATTTTCTGAGGTTATGCAGCTTGTTTTTCAGCATAAGTTACGCCCAGTAATAGATACCGTGTTCCCATTAGAACAAGCCCATCTTGCTTATCAGCGGCTTGATGAGGGCGAGCAATTCGGTAAGGTAATTATCAAGATAAGCAATTAACAGCCTGTTTTGAAAACAGGCT
>JBDLJO010000136.1:0-6587 GCA_039714275.1 Chloroflexota bacterium
TCGTCCAGGTCATTGGGAATCCCTAAATTGTCGGCCAGGTCATTGGCTGTTCCCATCGGCAGGATGCCGAAATCAGCAGAGATGGGGTCATCTCCTGCCCCCTGCATCAGCCCGTTAACGACTTCATTATACGTGCTGTCTCCACCCGCCGCGATGATCGGGTTGAAGCCATCCCGCAGGGCCTGGGCAGCGACCTCAATGCCGTGCCCGGGGTACTCGGTCACCACAAGCTGATAATCGATGCCGGCAGCTTTGAGAGCGGCTTCAGCTTCGGGCTGCCTGGCTTTTGCTTTCCAGCGGTTGGCATAAGGATTGAGAATGATTTTTGCGGTCATAGGCTTTTCTCAGGGGATATAGTGAACTAAATAGGGTAAGAAGAACTTTGCCAGACTGAGGAAGATTAAAAATCCCAGGCTGTCGGTAGCTGCGGTCACCAGCACAGAGGAGGCCAGGGCCGGGTCTTGCCTGGCAAAATGGAGCGCCAGCGGTGCCAGCGTACCGACAATGCTGGCTACGATCAAGTTGCCAATTAAAGCTAAGCCGAGCACCAGCCCCAGATAGGGGTTATGCTGCCAGAAGGCCACCCCACCGCCAACAATGATTCCCAGGATGCTGCCCTGTAAAAATCCGACCCATAATTGGCGCAGAAGAATAACGCCTACGCGTTTGGACTCGATTTTTCCCAGAGCCAAGGCACGCACGATCATAGCTACATTTTGGCTGGCCGCGTTGCCGCCTTGCCCGGCAACCACGGATTGGAAAAAGGCCAATACCGCTACCTGTAGAAAGAGATCGCCAAAATTACTGATGATCCAGGATGCGAAAAGGGCGGTCATGGTATTGAGCAGCAGCCAGGGTAAACGGCCTTTGAGCTGCTTATTAACCGCGCTTTCCGGCTCCAGTTCTGCGTTGGTAACCGAGGCCAGGTGGTAAATATCCTCGGTGGCTTCATCTTCAATCACGTCGAGGATATCATCATGGGTGATAACGCCTAACATATGACCGTCGGCAGGGTCCACGACGGGCAGCGCGGTCAGGTCGTAGTGGACCATGATGCGAGCGGCTTCTTCCTGATCGGCTTCGGCAGCGATGCGAATCACATCCGGGTCCATGATCTCCCGAACAGTGGTTTCGGGGGATGCGATCACCAAATCCTGGAGCCCGACGATGCCGGTTAACTGCCCATCGGCGGTGACCACAAAAAGATAGAATGGCACATCATTGTCGCCCCCCATTTCTCGCAGCTGTTGGATGGCGCCTTCGGTAGTGGTCTCCGGCACCAGGTCGATGTAGGCCGTCGTCATCCGCCCGCCGGCGGTTTCATCGGCATAATGCAGCAATGGGATGACGTCTTCAGCCTCATCCATCTCGATCAGCGCCTGCTCTGCTTTCTCCGGGCTGAGATCAAGCAGCAGGTCGGCCGCCTCATCGGGATCCATTTCATCCAGCACATCAGCCAAACGCTCTAAGCTTAGGCTGGCGGCCGCTTCGGCAGTTTCATGATCTTCAAGTTCGTCAAAAAGATCGGCTGTATTGGGGATATCAAGCTGGGTCAGTAATAGTTCTTGAGCTGAGTCATCCATTAGCTCAAAAACATCCGCCCGATCAGCCGGGCGCATTTGCAGAAAGACAGCCGCCGCCTGTTCCAGGTGCTCGGCTTCCAGCGCTTTATTGATCAGGTTGACCAGGGGGGAGAGTTGGGAAAGTTGGGCCATTGCTGTCGTGACGGTGTGCTAAGGTTTATGATAAATGTTCTACGGTGATGCCTTCCCCTGATAACCAGACAATCGCAGTTTCAATGGCTGCCGCGCTGCCGGTGAGCTGAATATCGACCCAGCCTTCATCAGGGGTGACCTGCGCCCTTAAAATATTGATGGTCAGGTTGTAGCGGCGAATGAGTTGATTGATGATCGGAACATCCAAAAGGTGAGGTGGATAAACCAGGCGTACAACTTGTTCAGTCATCGTTCCTCCTTTGGTTCCACTTTGGCAGGGATTGGGCGGGTTATTTACTTTAGCATTGTAGCACGGATTTGAGTCCGAAATTGAGTCGGCTTTACTTGAACGGACTGTGATTGATGGGTTTGACTGCGGATACCTGAATAACGCAATCACTCAGTCAATTTCGCTGGCCAGCTGTCCGCAGCCAGCCTGAATATCAATGCCGCGCCGTGTTCGAATCGTGCAGGAGATACCCTGCCTTTTCAGTTCGGCCTGGAATTTTCGGGCCGTGGTTTCGGTGGAGGCTTCCCAATCAAAACCAAGCGTCGGGTTGAGAGGAATCAAGTTAACGTGCGCCAGCATACCTTTGAGCAGTTTGGCTAATAAAGCCGCTTGCTCGGGTGTGTCGTTGACATTGTGAATCAGCGCCCATTCAAAGGAAACCCGCCGCCGGGTGGCATGAGCGTAAGAGCGGGTCGCGGCCATGAGATCGGCAAGGGGGTATTTTTTATTGATCGGCAGCATCGATGAGCGCAGTTCATCATCGGCGGCGTGCAGGGATATAGCAAGATTGACCTGCAGGTCCTCGTCGGTGAAGCGCTTAATGGCGGGTACCAATCCAACAGTAGAAATTGTAAACCGACGGGCACCCAATTTCATCCCCTCGGGGTGGTTCAGCCGCCGGATGGCGTCCAGGGTGGGGTGATAGTTGTGGAACGGTTCCCCCATACCCATGACTACAATATTGGTGACCTTCTCATCAACCTGGTTTAGTTGGCGGGCATAGTAGAGCACCTGCTCCACAATCTCACCGCTGCTGAGATTGGATTGAAATCCCATCTGTCCGGTCGCACAGAATGTGCAGCCCATTGCACAGCCGGATTGGGTTGAAATACAAAGCGTCCGACGGCGGTCATAGATCATGCGCACAGTTTCAATCTTGTGCCCGTTTGGGAGTTTGAAGAGCGTCTTTTCGGTTTCACCGTCCGTGGACCGCATGGTGGTGATGGGTTCCAGATGACTGAAAGATATATTTTCAGCCAGCAGCTCGCGCAGATTCAACGACAGGTTGGTGAACTCGTCCGGGGTGCTCCAGAGATTTTGATAAAGCCCATGCCAGATCTGCTTGGCGCGGTAGCCGGGTTCCCCCCAGGATTTGAGCGTATCGGTCAGGTCATCCAGACTGAGATCGTAAATATATGGTTGTTCATTCATGATTCAATGCTAATCGTTTTAATACATTTGTCAAATCTGGGGCAATAATATCCGGCGCCGGCTGCCATGCCTGGGCCATTTCCAGCGTTGAAACCCCCGAAAGCACCAGAGCTGTTGAACAGCCGACATTTTGTGCCCCGGCAATATCGGTTTCTAATCGATCCCCGACCATCAGCGTTTCTCCGGGTGCGGTGCCCAATTTTTCCAGCGCGGCCAGATACAAGGCAGGTTCCGGTTTGCCGATCAGGATCGGCGCTGTGTCGCTTGCGGCCTCGATTGCGGCCAGGATCGCGCCTGCTCCGGGAAGGAGACCCTCCGGGGCAGGGAAGCTTTTATCAGCATTGGTGCCAATAAAGGGGGCACCCGCCCGAATCAAGAGTGTGGCCTGTTCCATTTTACGGTAATTGATTCCCCGGTCCAAACTGCCGATCACCGCCAGGACATCTTTTTCTGCGTGGTAGAAACCCTGCTCTTCCAGGGTGGCGTGAAGTCCATCTTCCCCCACGATATAAACCGGACCGCCCCCCGGATGCCGCTGCTTGAGATAGAAAGAGGTGGCTAAAGCAGAATTGATGATTTGACCGGGTTCCAGCGTCACGCCCAGGCGCCGAAATTTATCGTAATAATGCGCCGTGGTGCTGGTGGCGTTGTTGGTTGCCAGTGCGACCGCTAAACCAAGCTGGTCAATTTGAGCAAATACCTCTGGCAAATCAACCAACAGATTTGACCCCCGCCATAAGACCCCGTCCATATCGAGGATCAGGGCGCGAATTTTATCAGCATTGAAAGATTTCATAGTTATTTCGATTGATAGAAAAAATCCGGATAACACATAGTGCCATCCGGATGTTCGGGATTTATCTTGAGAAGAATTAGTCCTGCGCTTTTTCGGGCACTTCTAAAACTTCATCAACCAGACCGTATTCTTTGGCCTGGTCTGCGTTCATCCAGGTATCGCGTTCAGTATCATCCTGGATTTGCTCCACGGTTTGTTCGGTGTGGTGCGATAGAATGTTGTTCAGACGCTCTCGTAAGCGCAAGATTTCTTTGGCCTGAATCTCAATATCGGTTGCCTGACCCTGGGCACCGCCCAAAGGCTGGTGCAGGTGAATGGTGGCGTTGGGCAGCGCGTAGCGCTGTCCCTTGGTACCGGCAGTTAAGAGCACGGTGCCAAAAGAGGCGGTCACACCGACGGCCACCGTGCTGATCGGGTTGGTGATCATTTGCATGGTGTCGTAAATGGCCAGCCCGGCATAGATCACGCCGCCCGGCGAATTGATATACATCTGGATCGGTGCTTCAGCATCGTCCTTGTTCAGGAACAGCAGCTGCGCGACCAATGTATTGGCAACTTGATCATTTATGGCGGTACCAACAAAGATGATGCGATTTTTAAGCAGCAGCGAGTAGATATCATATGCGCGCTCGCCGCGCCCAGTGCTTTCGATCACCATAGGAATTAAGGAACTGGGGGTAGAGATGTTCATGCGTCCTCGCTTTCTTCGGGTTTCTCTTCTTCAGGAGTCTCTTCAGCTGAAGCACCCTCTGGGGCAGCTTCTTCATCAGATTTGTTCTCAACCTCATCTACTGGTTGATCTTCCACTGGAGCTTCACCCTCGGGAGCAGCTTCTTCAACAGAATCGCTCTCAACCTCACCTTCAGCTTCTTCTACCTCGGCAGGCCACGGTTCCCCTTTGGCTATTGTGCAGAGGTAATCAATCGTTTTTTGGAGGGTCATATCAGCAGCGATATTGGTGATCAGCGAAGTCATGCGGCCGTCTTTTTGCAGATCCTTGATTTGCTTGGGGGTCATACCGGCGGTTACGCTCTGGATGGTGCGGTTGGTGGTCTCAGAGAATTCCTGCTCATCGGCCTGGATTTCCTCAACACGGGCGATCTCATAGAGCACGATGGAGCGCTGGACGTTATCGTTTGCTGTATCGTCTAATTCAGCATTTAATTCTTCCTCGCTGATGCCGCGGAACTGCAAATAGAGCTCTTTGCTCAATCCCTGCCGTGAGAGCTGATATTCCATGTTGCCGAGGATATCTTTCTTTTCCCGCTCAATGGCTTGAGGGGGGAACTTTATCGTGCTGTCTTCAACAACTTTGGCGATGACATCATTGGTGTAGGTGGATTCGTATTCGGTCTCTGTTTTTTCGGTCAGTTTTGTTTTAAGATCGGCTTTATATTCTTTGAAGGTATCAAAATCGCTGACCGTCTTGGCAAATTCATCATCCAGGGCGGGCAGTTCTTGGGTCTGGATATTGGTGACGTTGATCAGAAATTCAGCCTCAACACCCTGAAGGTCTTCATCATCGTGGTCTTCGGGGTAGGTGTAGGTGATGGTCTTTTCTTCCATCGGCGCCATACCAACCAGGTTTTCAGAAAAACCAGGGAAGAACTGTCGATCGGTGGCACTTTCTTCTTCTCCCAAGCGTGCTGAAGAGAACTGCTGGTCGAAAATGACCGCTTCTTCCTCGTCCTCAACACCCAGGCGTTTGGCGCCCACCCGCAGGTAAACGGTGTCGCCATCTTCAGCCGGGCGCTCTACCGAATCGTAAACCGCGTGTTGTTCGCGTGCTTCCTCAAGCGCCTGGTCGATTTCTTTTTTCTTGACCTTGGGGACTTTATAGGCTACTTCGACGGCTTGATAATCGCCCAGTTCAACATCAGGCTGCAGCGGAACCAGAAATTCTATTTTCAACGGGTCCAGGCTGGGGATTTCTTTGACCGTTCCCGGGCCGTAAGGTTCAATTTCGCTCTCTTCGATCAGCTTGGGATAAAACTCATCAATTACGATATCGAGGGCATCTTCAACGATGGCGCCCTCGCCAATCTGGCGCACGATGGCGTTATAAGGCGCTTTTCCTGGACGGAAACCGGCGATCTTAACGCGCTTGGAGATGCGTTTTGCGGCTCGATGTTTGGCCTTTTCCCAGGGCTCAGTTTCAACTTCAACGGTCAGTTGGATTTGGTGGTCTTCAAGGAGATTCTTTTCGATATTCAAGGCTATTTTCCTTTATTCTGTGCTTAATCTACCGCCGGATTATATCACGTGGGCAGTTCTTTTCGTTATCAGATGCGTATAAGAAATAGTGAAGGGCGTCATCGCTGACGCCCTTGCCGGGATGTGGTGGGGATAGTGGGAGTCGAACCCACACGCCCTAGGGGCACGTGATCCTAAGTCACGCTCGTCTGCCAGTTCCGACATATCCCCAGCAGCGGGAATTATACGTCACAGATAGGTGGGCGTCAATCTAAACCTTGGTAAAAGCGGTGACATAATCGTGATTGGGAGAAAAACTTCTTGACACACCCCGGGCTTAGTTTTATAATCCCGCTCACATTATGATCCTCGGTAGCTCAATGGCAGAGCGGGCGGCTGTTAACTGCTAGGTTGTAAGTTCGAATCTTACCCGAGGAGCCTA
>JBDLJO010000137.1:0-6514 GCA_039714275.1 Chloroflexota bacterium
GTCTTTACTCGTAGGAAAGCACTTCGCGAATCGTCAGCCGGGCGGCATTGCGGGCCGGGATGATGCTTGCGAAAATAGAGAGCAGCACCACAACACCCAACCAATAGACGATGCCCTGGGCGGTAAAGACCAGCTCCATCGAAGAGCCCATCATCGCGGTGCTGATGATTTTGAGCAGCGCAGCGCTGATGGGAAAGGATAGGCCAATCGCCAGCGCCCAGGTGATCAACCCAATCAAAACACCTTCAATGACCACCGATTTGATGACCTCAAAATCCACCGCCCCGATCGCACGCATCACACCAATTTCACGCGTCCTCTCCAACACGTTCATCCCCATCGTGCCTGTCAGACCGATGCTGCCCACGACGGCCGTCAGCAAGGCCATGATCAGCAAAAAGATCACCATAATATCGATCCCCTTGGCATTATCCTCCTGCAGTTGGATGCCGGCAGAAACACGCTGAATATTAAAACCCCGGTCTGTCAGGTATTCGTTCAGAAAATTTCCAATCGTTTGTTGACTTTCTTTGGTGTGCTGATCGGTGATTACCCGGTAAGAGAAGGACTTACTTTGGGTATGGGTCTGGTCGGCAATAAAATCAAAATCGCCATAGGCCAGCGGGTCCCCCACCATGCTGACGAAGCGGAAGATGCCCACCACTTCCCAGGCTTCTTCCATCTGCCCCGGCATTTTCACGATCAAATCATCACCCGGCTCAAGATCGGGGTGTGTATCAAAGATCGAGTCCGCCATCACAACCGCCTTCTCCTCACCCGGTTCCAGCCAACGGCCGGAGATCATGTCAACTTTAAGCAGCTCAGTATCATGAGGTGCAGCGACAATATTAAAACTGACCACCACATTATCGTGCTCATCCCAGATATCGGCTCTGGCGCCTCCCCAGCCTTCAATGCCGGCAACGCCGGGAATCGGTAAGACAATCTGTTCTATACGAGCGATGGGATAGGGTTCGGCAAAATTGATCGTCACATCACCCATAAAATGGGCAAAGAGCATGTCCATCATATTTTCCATTGAATCTCGCACATTGAAGACCGCGATAAAAATGGATCCAGCGATGGTCAGGGTAAAGATGGTCAGGACCAGGCGGCCTTTCTGGCGGAAGGTATTGCGAATGGAAAGCAGAATAGGGCGCGAAATCCAACTCAGGTGCGAGGCCAGGCGATCAAAAAATAGCGAGCTCTTTGCCTGAGCAATCGGACGTACATTGCTGATCGCACGCCGCACATTGATTTGAGAACTTTTATTAACTGGAAAAAACCCGGCCCCAAGAGGAATTAGAAACGAGAGCAGTGCCTGGGTGATCACAGCCGCTGGAATAAAACGGAACCCAAGCAGCTCGGAACCCATCATCGATGCCGTAAAATTTGCCAGTCCATACCCGGCGATGGCTCCCAGGGGGATTGCCGTGACCAGGGCAATCAGGCCGTATGAGAAAATCAGGGTCATGTACATGCCCAAAATTTGCCGGCTGCGGCCGCCAACCAGCTTCATGATGCCGATCTGGCGCATGTGCTGGGTCAGTAGAGCATTAAGAGTATTGATGATCAACGAACTGCTCAAGATCATGATCAACCCGCCCAAGACACCCAAAACACCCAGCACAGCTAATATCGTACCCGCCATGGGGTGTTCTGTGCCGATTTGAATCTTGGTGCGGTAGACGCTGCGGTTATTTCTCTCAATCCGCTCTTCGACCAGTTCAGCGACCTGCTCAATAAAAGCCTCATCACTTCCATCACCAATCACTCGAATGTTGAGCAGGTTGAAATCCTCCGTCATACTCAGAGAGCTCAAGGTGTCGCGGGTGATATATAAATTGGGCACTGCGGTGACGTCTCCAGAATCTGTGACCTGATCTATGACCACCCCAACCAGCGGCATGGTATATGTGGAGCCATCGGGCAGCTCAACCTTGATCAGGTCTCCAACTTCGTATCCGCTGGTGATCATGAAATTTTCTGTGACCACCATCTCTCTTCGGCCAGGATATCGTACCCCCTCAATGCTGCCCAGCAAATTCGTGCTCATGGTTTCAAAATTATCCACGGCAATGATTTTTAGTGATTGCCAGTTGACGCCGTCATCCGTCCCCCGCACGTTGATTGTACGACGCCCTTCAACAAGCTCGACACCCTCGACACGTTCAATAATGCGCATGAAATCATCATCAAATAGATCGCTTGTAATAACGATATTGGCTGGATTTTGTGCGGCAAAACTGGCATTCATATCATGGCCCAGGGTGGCATAAGCGGTCATGATCATGCCGATCGAGAAAACGCCCACAGCAATCGATGAAACCACCAGCAGGGTTCGGGTCTTGCTGTCCCACAAATCGGAGATCACTTTACTCCAACGGGGTTTGAGCAGGTTGGGTTTAATACTCGCCATCAGCAGTCTCTTTTGGTCCGGGTTTGGTGCTCGTCGAATCGGGCCCGGGCAATTTCGACGACGGCTTTTTGGGTGGGGTCGGATTGATCTAGGATTTTTGAAAAGGTTTCTTTATCCAAAACCGCCACTTTTACCGGGGCATCCGCTGCGGCCCGGACGCTGGCAACCGAATGACTTCCCTGCGTGAGTTCAATTTCCCCAAAGAACTGTCCCGGGCCAAATCGGGCCAGGTTGATATCCGGGCAATTTGCACCTTCCACAACAATATCCACCGCGCCATCTTCAACCATATAGAAATTCTCCACTGGGGCGCCCTGGGTAATAATGGTGGACCCCGATGGATATGTTTTCTTGGCAGCCTTTTTTGTCGCATCCAGCATTTGGGGGTGGGACAGCAGGGGTAGAGCCCGGGCAATGGCCGGGTTGATGATCTCGCCATCGGAAAGAATGATCGTCTGGTCGGTGCGGCTGGTGATCGAGGGGTCATGGGTAACGATAATGATCGTTTTTCCCTGTGATGCTAATTTTTCAAAAAGAGACAGCACCGTTTCAGCAGCGCGCGAATCAAGGTTGCCGGTGGGTTCATCAGCCAGGATAATGGCGGGATCGGTCGCCATAGAACGGGCGATAGCCGCGCTTTGCTGCTGTCCGCTGGATACCGAACCCGGGAGCTGATGGGCCTGCTCTCCTAATCCGACCAGCTCGAGTAACTGCATGGCTTTTGCCGGTCGTTCGTTGAAAGCATGCACATTGCAGTAATCCATCGGCAGCATCGTATTTTCGAGCAGCGTCAGCGTTGGCAGCAGTTGAAAGAACTGAAAAACAACCCCCATATTACGCCCGCGCCACATCGCGCGTTGGCTCTCGCTGACCTCGTAGATATTCTGATTTCCAACCGCAACCTCCCCGGAAGAGGGATGGTCGATGCCGGTGATCATATTCAGCAGCGTAGATTTGCCGCTCCCCGACTTACCGACAACAGAAATGAACTGCCCGTAGTTCAGGTTCAGATCAATCGATTTGAGCGCCACAAATTTCCCGGCCGCGTTTTCATAGATCTTATCAACCGCTTTCAGCGAGATAGCCGGGTGATTCGGAGTGCTGGCTGTTTTGGCTTTTTCTGCCCCGTTCCCGCGATCATTTTTTGGGATCAGGGTCACCGGGGTTGATTGGACCGCTTTATCCTGTTTATCTCCGGGTTCCGCTGATCTGGTCGGGGCCTTGTCCGGGCGCGCATCAACAAGCTCTCCATCCGATATCCGCAGATGCCGGGTGAACCGCGGAGTCAGGCTCTGGTCATGAGTGACCATCACAACCGTCTTGCCCTGGGTAACCAGCTTCTCGAAAAGCTGGAAGATGGTTTCAGCGGTCACAGAATCCAAATTCCCGGTCGGTTCGTCTGCAATGATGATCGCTGGATCGTTGACCAGGGCCCGGGCGATGGCCACCCGCTGCTTCTGTCCCCCCGAAATATGGGCCGGGATTTTAAAAGCGTGTTCGACAATATCTACCATTTCCAGAAGTTCAAGCGCTTTCTCCTTGCTGGTCATCGGGTGATAGGCGCCTAGAAAATCCGGGGGAATCATCACGTTTTTTACCAGATTGAGGGAAGGCAGCAGCTCAAACGACTGATACACAATCCCTAAATTCTGCCCGCGCCATAAGGCCAGATCATTCTCGCTCAAGGTTTGGATGGCCGTGCCCTGGGAATCATCGTCCGAGAAAAAGCGCACCTCACCAGAACTTAGCGTGCTGACCCCGGTGATCATGTTGAGCAAAGTTGTCTTCCCGGCTCCTGATTTTCCGGTGATACCCAGGAATTCCCCCCGTTGGATATCGATATTAATATCTTTCAGCGCGGTAAAAGGACCATCTCCTGTCTGGTAGTCTTTCCCTAAATTTTTTATGCGGATGATCGGGTTCTCGTGGCGCATCAAATTAAGTCCATCTCTGAGATTGTGCGGGAATCACTGCTGCGGGTCAATATCAACAAAGACCGTCATGCCCCAGCGTAAATTCTCTGGCATCTCGTCCAGCTCGACCACCACAGTGTAATTGACACCCGAGCCCGGTGACGCCATCGGAGAGATGCGCGTTACGGTGCCGGTCAGCACCAGATCAGGGAAGGCATCAAAGCTAACTTCAGCTTGGTGCCCGACCTGGAGTTTGGCGACATCAATTTCGCTCAGGTCGGTGGTCTCAATGCGCAGGCTGCTCAAGTCAGCAAAGGTCATTATCGGCTGACCGGGTGAGACCCATTCATTGGGGTTGATATTCAACGCTGAAACAACGCCGTCGAAGGGTGCCGTGAGCTGCAGGTTATCCAGCGCGGCTTGAGCTGCTCCCAATTGCGCTTCAGCATTGGCCACACGCGCCTCGGCAGCCGCAAGATGGTCCGGGTCTGGGCCAGATTGGAAGATCTCATAATCCTCATAGGCATCTTTAATTTGGGTTTCCAACAGGGCAACTTCGCCCGGGTTGGGACCTTCCTGAACGCGCTCCAAATCACGCTGGGCTTTGATCAACTGTGCCTGAGCAGAACTCAGATTTGCGCTGGCAACCGCGATATCAGCCTCGCTGCCTGTGCCCAGTAGGGCGTTCAAACGGCGCACCGCATTGTCATAGACCTGTTGGGCGGCGGCTTTCTTTTGCAGGAAAGCGGCGCGCACGAGATTATCTTCAGGTTTATCTTCATAGGGTTCGAAGTCTTCAATCGCTTTGTCCAGAGCATCTTTTGCTAACGTGACCTGGGCGCGCTGCACATCGACATCGGCCTGATCGGCGGTATTGATCGCGTAGTTATACGAGCGCTCGGTATTTTCAATTAATTTTTCAATATCGGCAACAGTTTGCAGCGCCAGAGCCTGATGAAGTTCCCGGTCGAGTAAATTTTCCAGGGCTTCTTCCGTGTCTTTGGCCGTTTTCAGCGCATTGGCAGCCATTAAATCCGTGTCCTCATACAGGTTGTTGAGCGCGATTCGGGCATTGGTCAGTTCAAATTCAGCTGCTGCGATAGCGGCCTTAGCCTGTTCGCCGCCTTTGATCTGCACGAGCAGGGCGCCGCTTTCGACCAAATCGCCTTCACGGATCGTGACCGATTCAACAACTCCAGCCGCCGCAACACTCAGAGAAGCGAATTGTTCTGGGACAATGACGCCGGTGGCATTGATATTTCCCGAAAAAGTGGCCGCCAGCGAGGCAGGATCGGGTGTTTCTGTAGCATCTGCTGCGCTGCAGCCCAATAATGCTGTGGACACCAAAATGGCCGTAAAAAGAAGTTGGGGGATGTGTGTGCGTTTCAAAATTTCTACTCCTGATGCCTGAGCCCTCTGACCCGGTGCTCACAGCATGACCTGGACCTCGAACCGCCGCCGCGTGTAGATTTCTGGCAGCATCAGTTCAAGCTCTAAATTTAGGGCGCTGTTTACCGCGCCCAAATGTGTTGACGATAGCGCAAGAATGGGGCATAATTGCGGCGCATAGTATGCCATAATGCGCACTTGCTGTCAATAAGAAGGGACCAATAGGCTGTGGGATTTGCCGCAAAAGAGGCTGAAAAATGGTAGAAATCGATCGCCGAATCCGAAGAACCCGAAAGTTATTAAAAGAAGCCCTCGTTGAAGTCACTTTAGAGAAAGGCT
The DNA here is from genome assembly GCA_039714275.1 of Chloroflexota bacterium. Classification (GTDB taxonomy): domain Bacteria; phylum Chloroflexota; class Anaerolineae; order Anaerolineales; family UBA11858; genus JBDLJO01. The sequence goes on from JBDLJO010000137.1 coordinate 6,061, forward strand.
ATCAAAATGTCACCATTCAGGATGTGACCGAGCGAGCTGATATTGGGTATCGCACGTTTTTCCGCCATTTCTCCGGCATTGATGATCTTCTGGTCGCGGTGGGTCAGGAGACATTGGATGAGCTGCGGGAGACCTTGATTTTCCCTACCAAAATTGATGCCAGCCTTGTGGACGGTGCGCATAAAAAAAACGGGCAGGTCTTATTCACGTTCATTCAGGGAACCCCGCAAATATTTCAGGTTTTGTTTTTAGAACGCGGCGTTCGTTTCTGTTTGCAGCCTGTTTTTGAAGCCGCATCCAAAGATATTGATCAACTGTTATCCACGATAAGTGATCTGAAGTTCCCCCAGGAAATTATCGCCAACCACATCATTGCTTCGATCTTCGAATTGATTCGCTGGTGGTTGTTGAACGATATGCCTCACTCGCCGGAAGTGATGGGAGAGATCATGTA
>JBDLJO010000138.1:0-6454 GCA_039714275.1 Chloroflexota bacterium
AGGGTCGCCTGCTCAGCGCAGTAAAAGATCACGTGTCCCAGACTATGACCTGGGGCGCAGCGCACTTCAAAGCGATGTACGCCAATGGTTAAGATTTGCCCGTGCGTTAAATCCAGGTTGGGTTCGGGTCCCGGGTCCATATCCATGCCAAACATCGCCGCGCCGCCTTTAGCCTCCCACAGCGGGCGATCAGCCGGGTGCATAGCAACCACCAAATCAGGGTCACAGCTTTCGGCAATCACCGCCGCGCCGCCGAAGTGATCAAAATGGGCATGGGTGTACCACAAAGCGCGGATCTTCCAGCCCAGGCGCTGTGCTTCGGTCAGGATGGTCTCACCATCCCAGGCGGGGTCAATAACCACCGCTTCCTGTGCTTCCGTATCTGCTACCAGATAGGCGTTGGTAAATGCGGGTCCAAGCGTAAAGTTAACAACAGCTAAAGTCATAAAAGGTTTAATTTTTCTCAGTATTTTATCGGTCGATACCCATAATTATACCCGCGCTTTATCACTTCCGTTTCACTAAAAAGCATGCTAAACTGAGTGCCACCCGATCATAAATACAGCACTCACGGAGTAACTTCATGGTTGAATACCCGGCAGAACCTTTCCGCATAAAAATGGTAGAACCGATCAAAATGACCAACCGCCCGCAGCGCGAAACGGCGATGGCACGCGCCGGCTACAATGTTTTCGGGCTCCAGGCCGACGAAATTTTCATTGACCTGCTGACCGACTCGGGCACCGGCGCGATGAGCAAACATCAATGGGCGGCTATCATGGAAGGCGACGAATCCTATGCGGGGGCCAGTTCCTTTAAGAATTTATCCAAAGCCATGGATGATATCCTGGGGTTCAAGTTTTTTGTGCCCACCCACCAGGGGCGCGCCGCAGAGAATATCCTCTGTTCGGTGGCGCTGAAGGACGGCGACTATATTCCCTCTAATATGCACTTCGATACCACCGAAGGGAATATCCGTGCCCGGGGCGGACGCCCAACCAACCTGGTGATCGATGAGGCCTTCAATCCATCATCCCAGCATCCCTTCAAGGGCAATTTAGATATTACTAAACTGCGCAATTTTATCGATCAAGTTGGGGTGCAGAAGATTCCCTTCGGCATGATCACGATCACCAACAACGCCGGGGGTGGACAGCCGGTCTCAATGGAAAATCTTAAAGACGTCTCCGCGGTTTATAAGCAGCACGGCATCCCCTTCTTTATTGACGCCTGCCGCTTCGCCGAGAACGCCTATTTCATCAAGCAGCGAGAAGCGGGTTATCAGCACAAAACCATGCTCGAAATCGCCCGTGAGACCTTTTCGCTGGCTGACGGCGCCACGATGAGCGCCAAAAAAGATGCTATCGTCAACATCGGCGGCTTTTTGGCCGTCAACGATGAGGAAATGTTCCAGGCCATTAAAAATGAGCTCATCCTGCGGGAGGGGTTCCCCACATACGGCGGTCTTGCCGGACGCGATCTGGATGCTATGGCCGTGGGGTTGTATGAAGGGCTGGATGAAGATTACCTGGCTTACCGCTTAGGCCAAACCGCCTACCTGGCCAACAGCCTGCTCGAGGCCGGGATTCCCATCATCCAGCCGGCCGGTGGGCATGCGGTCTATATTGACGCCGGAAGTTTTCTGCCCCATATCCCGGCAGCAGAATTCCCCGGGCAGGCATTATCGGTGGAACTCTACCTGGAGGGCGGCATCCGCGGCGTGGAGATGGGCTCGGTGGCTTTTGCTTTCCCCGACCCCGACACCGGCGAGATGATTCACCCCAAACTGGAATTGGTGCGTATGGCCATCCCGCGGCGGGTCTATACCCAGGCACATATGGATGCCATTATTAAGACCATGAAGACGATTCTCGCCAGGAAAGAGAGCCTGAAAGGCTACCGCATCACCTACGCACCCGAACTGATGCGCCACTTCACCGCTCAGTTTGAACCGTTGGGATAAGGTCCACCAAAGTTAAGCAGCATACTACGAACGCGGAGCATTTTTGCCCCGCGTTTTTTGTGTTTATTAGGACTGTTGATAAGGTGCGGGGCTAGCGATATCAACGCAATGCGGGGGACTTTGTCACCTACTTGCACATACCAGGGAAAAGATAGACACTCGTTTTATTTTTTTGGAGGAACGAGTGCTTATGTTTTTTCGGGCGGTTCACCTGTCCCCTACCCTCCCCGATGTCGACGGGTGTCATCCCGCATCTATCCCGGGATCTAGGAGAGAGATTCCCGCCTGCGATCCATTAGAACTACAAAATAATCGCTCATGCATACTCCGGATCCCACGATCCGGAGTGGCGGTGCGGGCGATCAGAAACACTTTCTCCGGCTCTCTTGAGCCGGAATGGCGATGCGGCGGGAACGATACCGCCTGCTCGCGCATGCCCGCGCAAACTTAAAGATTTTGAAACGAAAAGAAACGAATACCAAGTTTGGTCAAGTAGGGCACCTGGCACCCGGACCCCGAATGTTGGGATTTCAGGAAAAATAGCATCCCCGTAGAGAGAAAAGTGCCTATAGGTAAGCATTTTTTTTGTTAAGGTGCTGTGGATGGAGCAGAGCAGGCTTGTTGAAGTCCTGAATCTTACAGAGTTTTGATAAGTTTTAGGATGAGTTTATCCCAAGTTTGGTTTGGTAGTTAGCTTCTATGTTTAGGTTAAGGTGCAAAGGAAAAAGCCAACGCAAATCGAGCCCGCGCCGGCCAAGAGGGTTGATGGCAATATAATAGCACATATGTTCTGGTTTATCAAGATGGAATTATTGGAAATGGAAAAAGATACGATATCCAGCACCGCAGACTTCGAATCCACGTGATCGCAATAGAATTGATATCGGGCGAATCACTTCTCACACCATATAGATGACCATCTTACCTTGGTTATCTATATACTCGATGACTGATTGATAATTGTTCAAATCTATTTTTAATGTACAACTATGGTCATCTTTTTGCCAGGAGAGATGTACTTGGTCCAACTCAGAATCAACAACCATAAAATTACCATTAAAGGCTGGATAATCATTTCTAAACCGAATAAGCTTTAGAAGTCTTTGAACGACATCTTTCTTCACAGCCTGATCGATTTCATCCATGCTAAAGTTGTGACGGTTTATCTCTCGTCCTTCACCACTTTTCTTGATTCCTTCTTGGTCATTTTTGCCCGCCAATAAACCTACATAGTAGACCTGGGGAACACCCGGTGTAAAAAACTGGATAGCTCTGGCCGCAATATAGGCATCATCATCACAGTTCAACATGGAGTAATAAGCGCAACGGATTTGATGCACATCAAATCCATCAGAGTCCCTGTGTTCTGGGGAAAAAATAAGACTGAGATTGGCTCCTCGCGCCAGGCAAATATCCACCAATTTGCGGGCATCTTCACTTTTATAAAGATCATTCATATCCGGTTTCACCGGCACGCCATCGTGACAATCTAACATAGTAAATTGATTGTGTGGACGGTCTTTCAGGTATTCGCACAGTCTTCCACTGGTCTTATTGATCAGCATGTCAAGAATCGTATAGGGCAAAATAAAATCATAAATCCAATGTCCACGCTCGGCCAGTTTCTTCTGAGTTTTATAATGGGCATGGACTTCGGGCAATAACACGATATCTAGGGAGTTGGCAAGCTCCGTGATCCAATCTAAGAACTGGTAGATTTCTGGTTCAACAAAAAAACAAGTAGTTCCCAGCTTTTTGATCACGTATCCAATCGCATCTAGTCTGACAATCTTGACCTTGTTCTTACTGAAATTGCGCAGAATATCGGCGACTAAACGTCGAGTTATATCTGAATTGACATCCAAATCAATTTGCTCAGAAGGAGTGACTTTCCCGAAAGTTGTCCAAACTTTCTCCACTGCACCCGTCTCTCCGATCGTGAAATCGGAGAAAGGTTCGATTCTTCGCAAAAATATTTTTTCAACATCTTCTTGGCGAGGGTTTCCATCTGGCCAGATCTTGTCGACGGTAATAAACAGCTCTGCATACTCTGATTTTCGCCCTTTTTCTAAAAAATCCTGGAAATAGTCGGATTTTGCAGAAATATGATTAACCATAAAATCAAGTAAGACATCGTATTTTTCACCAATTCTCTGAATATCTTCCCAGGATCCAAATTCCGGTTCAATCTCAAAATAAGTCAAGGGGGCAAATCCCCTGTCACCAGAGGAAGGGAAAGGTGGCAAAATATGAATCCCACCCTTGAAAATATTAATGAAGTGCGAATCTAGAACCGTGTAGAGCGTTTTTAAATTACCACCCAACGAATCTGGGTAAGTAATTAACTGCACTTGATTTTTTACTACCATCTTTAACCCTCTTACTCCACAATAAGTACATCGTATTCTTTAGAAATTACAATATCTGCCAGATGTTTGTGACCAGCAATAATTTTATGTTCTATTGCCAGAATCTGCTCGATAAAAGGATCACTAGCCTCATTACCACGATTTCTTTTCTTACGGTGGGCCAAGGTATCCAATCTGTTTCTGGCAATGAAAATCTTGCTATCGACGTTCTTGAGCAATGATGTATAGGTTCCTTCTGCAATCACAACCTTAATACCCTCCAAATTAATGGACTCTTCTTCAATAGCGTTATCGTCATAATCAACCAGCGGTTTAATTATGACGTTTTTCCCGCGGATAGCGTCTACAAGGTTCTGTTCCATTAGATCAAGTTTCACTTCTACATGAGGTCCAAGCCATTCCGGGTCTACTCGTCTTTTGGCATCGTTTGACCGTGGTGGAAGAAAAAAATAATCGTCTTGAGCCAGCAATACAGATTTGATACCGTGTTTTTCCAGTACATTTGCAATGGCCTGACCAGTTTCAGATTTTCCACTACCAGATTCGCCTGCAACAGTGATCGTATATCTTGTAGTCTTGCGTTTAATTTCACCTATAAGCTCAGGTACAATCTTTCTCGCAGCATGAATATGATGTTCTTCCAGGACAATAATATCGCCTTTCATTAACAGTAATCCTCCTCAAGGATACTTGATAATCCTGATGTTTTTACCCTCTCCAGAACGCGTTCCGCCAACACGAAAACTCTCAGGATTCCCACCTACATCAATCCCAGCCAAAAGAGGGTGTGCTAAATTCATTTGTCTCTTTTCCTCCCATATAACACATCAAAATCCTTTGTCACCAAAAGATCAGCTTTTGGCCGTAAGGATTGCACAACCTGATGCTCTCTTTCAAGCACCTGCAAACGCCACTGATCCAAATTCTCTTTACCTCGCGCAAGTTGGGCTTTCTTGGTTTCGTGATAGGTCAGGTCGATACACACGCGCAGATCGGCTTCGGCTTGAATGGCGTAGAGTCCTTCGATTACCATATAGCACAACCCTTTGTAGCTGGTTTTGAGCATGTCCTCTTGGTCCGTGAGCAGGTCGATGCAAGGCATTAGGACATCCTCGGCATCAGCTCTAAATTCGGACAGGTTGCGATCGATCGTCTCCCAATCGTATTCGGTGTAGCCGATACTTTCTACACCGTGCTCTTTGCGCCAGGGGTTTCGCTCCTGGGGCGAGGTTTTGTAGTAATTGTCGATATGCATGATCTTTGCTGGAGTGCCTTGCTGCTTGAGCAGATACGCGATCTCATGCCCCAACTCAGACTTGCCTGATCCGGATTCGCCACCTACAGCGATAACGATTTTATTGCCGGTAATTTTTCCGATGTACTTGACAATTTCTTGGGCGGCTTTTTTGTGTTTTTCGGTAATGAGTAATACATCTCCAAGCATGATCCGTCTTCCTTCTTAATTTATTGCATTGCTTACGCTATGCCATTGAGCGGGTTGAAGTGTAATATTTTTTCCATATACGCGGATATTATTTTCTGAATTCCCATCTATTTTCACTTTGACTGCTGAAGTTGTAATGATAAAAGTGTAACGACATCCCTTGAAACTGAGGCTAAACCGTATCGCCCTCCAGTGTGTAGGTAGGCTGGGGTTGACCTCAAGAATCAGGGCATCCAAGTTAATTCCCGCGAAGGCTCTTAAAGTAAAGAAAACCGTTCCTGTCATCACCCCAAGATGAATACCCTCTTTGGTCGTTCCTCCTTGGATATCAATATAGTCGCTTTTCAGGGCTTCGGTATAGAGCTGCCAGCTTAGGTTGTAATCGCCGAGAACATGCGCCAGATACGCGTGAACAAGTCGGCTTAAGGTTGATCCGTGCGAAGTTCGTTTGAGGTAGTATGAGAAATTTTTTCGCAGCAGATGCTCTGGCAGCGCATATCCCAATTCATGTAAAATCGCTTTAATTTGCCCTTCATTGAGCACAAAAAATGTCATCAACACATCCGCTTGTTTGGCGACCTTGTAATCATCAGGTGATTTGCCCTCAGCCTTCAGGATACGATCCATACGGTGGATATTGTCGTATTCCTGTTGGTAGAACGCCCAATCAAGTTCGTC
>JBDLJO010000139.1:0-6445 GCA_039714275.1 Chloroflexota bacterium
AAAGGATCGGTCCAAAATTGGATTCCATTGGAAAACGAAGGCGGAGCCATTCGAGTCACGATTGCTCGATGGCTAACACCAAAGGAACGCCAGATCCACGAGGTTGGGTTAACACCGGATCATCTTTTAGCTATGGTTTCACAAGCTGCCATTGATGCTGGTTTTGATCCAGAAGCTTTTGGCTTGCCACTTGACAAAGTGATCATCCTGAGCGAGGAAGATATACAAGCAGAGCTTGATCCACAATTAGATAAAGCAGTAGAAGTACTCCTGGATGAAATTGGAAACTAAGCGAGGAACCGACCATGTTCTTTAATCCAACCTATCTGATTTTCATGGCGCCGGCCTTCATATTGACAATGCTGGCTCAATTCTACGTCAACGCTACTTATCGTAAATGGCAGCGCATACCCGCAAGAAGCAGAATCAGCGGTGCCGAGGCTGCAAGCCGTTTAATACGTTTTGAAAATCTCAATGACATTGAAATCCAAGCGACGCGCGGCAAACTCACCGACCATTATGACCCGCGACGCAAAGTATTACGGCTATCAGAAGGCGTTTATCAGGGTTCATCCGTAGCATCTTTAGCCATTGCCGCCCATGAACTTGGTCATGCTTTACAAGACCAAGAAGAATATTTCCCGCTGCGTTTCCGCACACTGCTCGTCCCGGCCGTCAATATTGGTTCCTATCTGGGTTGGATTTTAATCATGATTGGCCTGTTCTTGAATTTCATCAACTTAGCCTGGCTGGGATTGGCAATTTTTTCCGCGGGTGCCATTTTCGCATTGGCAACTTTGCCCGTAGAATTTAATGCATCAGCACGCGCAAAAGTAATGCTGCAGCAATCTGGCATCATCCAAACACAAGAGGAAGAACGCGGTGTTAATGCCGTGCTTAACGCGGCTGCGCTAACCTACGTAGCGGCACTATTCACTGCAATATTACAACTCCTTTACTGGGCTACAATGCTCACCGGCAATCGCCGTAGATGATTTTTATATATTCACTATTGCACAAATAACCTAAGGCTTCTAGTTAGATCAAATAGCTCACAGCTATCGAAGAATCGATTTTCTGGAAATCTATCATGACCTCAAAACGTCTGATCCTTTTTATTACATTCATTTTCATTATCGGTGTAACTGCATTAAGCGGCACGATCGTTGGCGGCGCGGTGGTTTATTACGCTGTTCAGAACAAACTACCAGCCAGCCTCCCTACTGCTGAAGTATCCCTTGTTCCAGAAACCGCTGCCGTGGATGAAATTACGGAACAGCATCTGATCATCAAAGAAATCGATACTGCGATTACAGATGCGGTAAACCAAGTGGGGCCTGCGGTTGTTACTGTCGTGGGCAAGCTTGAAAACACAGGCTTTGGACAGACGGTCAGCGGCAGCGGTGTGATCATTTCCCAAGAAGGATACATTCTTACAAATAACCATGTAATCGAAGATACAGTGGATGTGGATATCATTCTTGCCGACGGCACTGAATTACCTGCAAAAATTATCGGCGGGGATTTATTTTCAGATATAGCGGTACTTAAAATAGATACCCCACCCCCTCATGTGGCAACGATTGGCAATTCTGACCTGCTCAGCCCCGGAGAAACTGTGATTGCGATTGGTTCCCCCTTGGGTGATTTTAAAAATACGGTCACGGTTGGCGTAATAAGCGGTACCGAGCGTACACTGGCAATTAACAATAGTTACGCGATGGAAGGCTTACTCCAAACTGATGCCGCCATCAATCAAGGCAATTCAGGCGGCCCATTGGTCAATTTGGCCGGTGAGGTAATTGGCATCAACACGATAATCTTACGGGGAGGCAATTTCGGCAGCGCGATTGCAGAAGGTTTAGGATTTGCTATATCAGCGAATAAAGCTCAAGCAATTGCCGAGCAAATTGTAGAAAAGGGCTATTTCTCTTACCCATATTTAGGCGTCCGCTACCAATGGCTAACAGAACAGATTATCCACCAATATAGTCTCCCTGTGAGCGGAGGTGTTTATTTGTCTCATATTGAGCCAAACTCACCAGCGAGCAGAGCCGGCCTTCAAGAAGGGGATATCATCACAAAGATTGGCGATCAACTGATCAATCAAGAGCACCCATTCATCAATGTGCTCTATACATACTCTCCGGGCGATACAACTACTTTGGATGTTACCCGCCAAAAAGACCACCTAGAAATTACAATCACTTTTGGGGAACACCCAAATCCCTGATATTTTCCAACCCCATTGAACCCAAGATAATATTTTTTCATACCATACAAATTAGCCTGGATATAAAAGGTTTTTTTCCAACAACCTCTACTGTTATTTTGGGGTCGGCGAGGTATTTGGTGTAAGTGTTGATTTATTTGCTGCGGTAGATGTTAATGTTACCGTAGGCGTAGCCGTTGATGGATTGAAATACAAATTTGCCTCGACAAGCCATGCATCGGGCACTGCACCTTCAGGCAAATCTAAGAGATAATTCCAATATTGCTTTGCTCTTGAGACCGGTCCGATTTCAGTGGCTAATTTAGCTACATGATAATATGCTTTGGCAAGGTCAGCATCCGATTTAGCCAGATCTGCGCTGGCCCGCATTTGGGCCGATGCCTCTTCATAACGCTCTTGAGCCCAAAACGCCAAGCCAAAACTCAGGCTGATCGAGAATGACTGTGGATCAAGATTGCGTGCCAAAAACAAATCGTTAACGGCTTGCTTCCCATTGCCATCCCTTAAAGCGGCTAAACCGCGATACTGGTAAACGATGGCAATTTGATCATCCAAATCCAGTGCTTTCTCTAAAGTCGCAGCAACGGTTTTATAGTCGATTCCGCGTTCATAATAAGCCCTGCCTAACAAGGCCCAATACATTGGGTCATTTTCTTGATACAAGCCATACGTCTTTAAATAGTCAAAGCCGTCTGTAATTCGATCAAGCTCAAAATATATTTCGGCGATAAGCAGATATGTTGGCAGTGATGTCATGTCGCGCCGATTAGCTTCGAGCGCTAATGGAAGGGCATCTTTCAATTGGTCAAGTTTAAATAAGGCTTGAGCCCGTAAGAAATAATACTCTGGGTACTCACCCAACAGGTATTCTTGCCCGTCTAAAGTCTCAAGTGTTTTTTCCGGCTCATTTTGGTCCAGCCAATAGGATGCCAATCCGAAATATGCGGCAGCATTATTGGGGTCAAGCTCAAGTGCCTTCATAATATCATCATCAACATTAGCAGATTTATTAATTAATCGTATTTGAGCGCGCCCAACATATGCGGGAGAGAAATTACCATCCAAAGAGATTGCCTTTTCAAAAGCGATCAAAGCTTGCTCATAATTGCCTAGCAACCGCTGTGCCTCACCAATGTAATAATGACCGTCAACAGAGTTTGGACTTTGATCTACAACCTGCTCCATAAAAGTCAACATCGTGTTGTAATCTCTTTTTACATAAGCATTCATGCTAATCCGATATGCCTCGCTCCGAGGATGAGGCGTATTGACATAAGCAGGTCTGGGGGTATACGTGGCATCAAGGAGCATCCACAAGGGTTGGACAACGCTAGGTGTTGACGTTGGTGTACGAACGTTGGGCGTGTTTGTTATTGTTGGTGTTGATGTTGATGTCCAGGCCAGCGGCGTAACCGTCAGCTTCGGACTAAGAATCGAATCTCCCCATCCAAAAATCGTGTTTAATATAAAACCCAGTACTATAACACTGGCACCGGCAACAATTACAATACGTGAAACTGAATTTGCCCAAATTTTGTGAAAACCTTTGAGCGTTTCATCATCTTCAATTTCAACTTCCCAAACACGTTGAACTACAGCGACTGGCACAATCTCTTCATCAGGTGAGCGCGCTCCTAAAGCCCGTAATCCGCGTATTGCTGCCTGGTTATCGGGATCAATTCGGAGCACAGTTTGCAAGCAAAAGATTTTTTCTTTTCGAGATTCAACAACTGAACTCAGCCACAGCCAATAATCCGGATTTCCTTTATCGGAGCGCACCAAACGCGTCAATAAATCTCGGGCCTCAGCCGGTTTATTCTTTTTTATTGCATCTTTTGCTTTTTGAAAGTTTTTGTTTTCAGCCATTTTTACACAAAAAAGTTTAGCACATGCAAGCATAAGAAACAAGGAAACCATAACCCCAAAGCATAATTTTTATTAAAATTAGTGCTTGAAAAGAATTTGGAATTTTGCTACAGTTAACTTAATAGTGAAAGTCGTTTTTCTCCAGCCTTCGAGCTGTGCTAGTTTTACGACATTAATGTTTCACAGCGAAGATGCCCTGCTCGATGGACTTCCGTCATGCTGGGCATTTTTGTATATACGTTAAGGAAGTGAACCATGAATCTGTCAACAAAAAAATATCCAGCTAATATTTTACTTGCAGCAGATGGCTCAGAGCATTCCAACGCCGCCGCAGAATTGCTAGCCAGCCTGCCATTACCAAAAACCAGCAAGATTACCTGCGTATATGTTCTGATTCCTCGACACACGCAGTTGGCTACATCATTCCAAACTGTCTTTGATTCAATCGTAGCTAAACTGCAGGAAAGCTGCGCATTAATTGAGACAAAAACAATTAGTGGTTTTCCATCAGAAGTATTAACAAAGTATGCCGAGGAGCATAAAAGCGATCTTACAGTTCTTGGAGCCAAAGGACTGAGAGGGACTTTCAATATTTTACTTGGCGGTGTTGCTCAGCAAGTAGTCGAATATTCCTGCTGCCCGGTTATGGTTGTACGAGTTCCCCATAAAACCTTAAAAAAGGTTTTGCTTGTAATAGACGGGTCCGCTCATGGCAAAGCTGCAACATCCTATCTCGGGAAATTTGCTTTACCGCCCGCATGTCAAACTCATGTTCTCCATGTCCTACCTCCAGCTTACCAAGATGATTATTACATCCAATCTTGGCCTGCAGGCATCGATATGATACATCCGGTTGCAATTCCAGATGATTTACAGGAGCAGCTTCAGCAGCAAGCCAACAATGAATTTGTCCAAGGAGAAAAACTGCTCGAAGATGCAGCGCAAGATTTGTCCGCGAATGGTATTGATGCCCACATCGTACTACAAAGAGGAGATGCGGCGACTAAAATTCTTGAATATATAGATGAAAATAAAATCGACCTCGTCATTACAGGATCACGTGGACTTGGGAAAATCCAAGGGTGGTTCTTGGGCAGTGTCTCAAGGAAATTGGCCCATTATGCGAAATGCTCTGTGCTTATCGTCAAAGATTTGCCAGCAAACCATCAGGAAGGAGGGCAAGATGTCAAGAGTTGACTTTACAATTTGGTGTGATGGATGTGGAGCAGAAATTTTAGGCGTTCCCATCGTAAGGGCTAAACATGATTTTTGCTGTCAGGCCTGCTTGCGTGGATTCAGGTGTGAATGCTGTACATGGGACTCTCTGGATGACGATCGCCCCGTGGACAATGATACCGAAGACTACCCGGTAGATGCAAAATTTCAACTTACATAATTCAAATCTGGAACCTGTCAATCAAATTATATTTTACAAAAATGACTGTCAAAAATCCTACGTATTTATTGACAAATATATTAGTGCATAGTAATATTTTGACCGCCTTGGCGAGGTAGCTCAGTGGTAGAGCAGGGGACTCATAAGCCCTTGGTCGTGGGTTCAAATCCCACTCTCGCCACCAACAATAACGCCATCCAAATCTGGGTGGTGTTTTTGATTCATCTTGTGCTAGAATAAAAACATCCGGGTTCGACTACCATCAAAATGCTGGATAAAGAAGAGGCAGAAATGACGCAAAATTTCAAAAATAAATTGGTTTGGTTTATTGCCATTATGATCACAGCAGTCATTGCCAACAGCTGCACCCTTCCTTTTGAGCTTTTAGATTCGGTGATTCCAAGTAAAATCACTGCAGCACCCGTATCAGAGCAAACCGATATAACAACTCCCACTAAAGAATCCGCCCAATTAGAGCAAACGGTTAAGCCGACCAGCAAAGCCACAATAACTCCAGAACAATCTAATATAGCCTTCAATGACGATAGGTATCGGCTAGCTTTTGAATATCCCGGTAATTGGTCCTTATCCATCCTTCCGGCAGGACGTCAAACCGGGTCAGGCTTCTCAGCAAAAACCATACAGTTGACCAAAAATGATACCAAGCTCGTGATTCAATACAAATTTCATTGGGATCAAACGTTTTTAGGCGGTTATCAACCACCGGGCAACCTTGAGGTTCAGGGGTTTGAAACCTTACTCGGGCGCGAAATTCCTAAACACGTTATCGTTGGGGAAGGAACCGACCGCTATATATTTTTTGGTGATGATCTAGAAGATTTAGCCATCCACATTTATTTAGAAGCCATATTAAGCAACCCCACAGATTATAGTTCGGCTGACATTACTGACGAGATACAGGCAGAGGCTGCTGAAATAATGGCATCCAT
>JBDLJO010000140.1:0-6428 GCA_039714275.1 Chloroflexota bacterium
GGTTCGCGACTGGAAATTTTGGATCAGGCGGGGCATTGTTCCAATATGGATCAGCCTGAAAAATTTAATCAACTGGCCCTTGAATTCTTGTCTTCTGATGTCCCGATGTAGCATACCGTCTATATCCCCCAAGAATCAAAAAAGCCATGCACAACCGTGAGTGGCTTTTTTGATACACCTCGACGAAGATTTGCTCAGAGCTCCGCATTCGTTAGAAAAGGTAGATTACCTAATCAGAAGGATCATTCCCGGAACAAGGGTCACCAACTGATCAAGGTGTTACCTAAGAGTGGCTTTTTTTATTATAATATTTTTTTAAAATCCAGAACCACAGCAGGGTCTGTCCACCGCCGAATAATACATCAGAGGGGAAATGCGCTCCAATCGCTACACGGCTGGCTGCACCAACTACACCCCAGGTCAAAGCCAGGATCCAGGCAATAATATAAGGTCGTTTTTTCTTTTCAAACAGTAAAACAATGGGCAGAACACAAAATGAAAGGGCAGTGTGCCCAGAGATAAAGGAGTGGTGTCCGTTATTGCCCTGCGGAAGGTACCAGGGAGTGAACAGGGAGATGTCGCCAACTTCTAATATATCGCGATAGGTCCAACGGCCCCATGGGATCTTGATCGCCCAAACAGAAATGACCCCAGCAACGAACATCAGCGAAAGCGCTATCTTCCCAAACGTCTTGTATTGATACATGATCTGATCAGGGATGCGGCGGAACCACGCCTGAACAGCAATCACAAGGAGCAATGCTAGTACAACAGCTAACTGATAATTCACATCAGCTCCAACTTGCTGCCCAAAGGCTTCACCCCAAAACATAAATGATGTAAAAATGCTTAGAATACTAAGACCAATTCCTGATGCGATGCTTTTAAATGTTTTCTCAAGCTTGTTGAGTCGCAACAGCACACTGGCACCAAAAAATCCAACCAAGATGCCAGGAATTTGCCCGTAGGCTTCCATGGTATGAGCCCAACCCGATTGAGGGTTAGCAATGCTCTGGGAAATCGAGAGATCTGTAAAAGCAAAGAGTATGGCCAGGGCTATAAAAATTAATGCGGAAATAATATATGTTTTATTCTTCAAGACTAATAATCCTTTTTGTGAGTTAAAAGAGCACCTATTTTTGTCGGGTTGCCTTCACGAGAGCGCCCAACCCTTTAAAGAATTTCCCGTTGAGCATCAACAATAAACCTTCCAGCATATCACGATTAAGACCGTCTCCGCCCATCATCAAAAGCGCCCTAAGCGGCATTCCTTTGACCATAGAGCGCATCATCAAAGCAGTGGCACTGTCGGGGTCATCTTTGACAAGATTTTCGATTTGTTTCTTCACCATATTGCCAAGCTGACGTCCAATCAATGTGCTGCTCATATCACCTAAAGGTGTATTGAGGGTATAGACTTCCTTTTTCGATACGGTATTGCTGGGAACCGACCTGCCCAAGAGCTTCTCGAAATCGGCCAGGCTGATCTTGGCATCGGTGGGGAAATCCATATAGGCAGGGAGTTTGTCCAAATCTGATACTAGTGCTTCATCCTGGCTGGATTCGATTTGCACTTCTCCCTGGAGGCGGATGTCTTGAGAAGATGTGCCAACCAGGATATGGTAAGTCCCTGATTCAACATGCCAATCACCCAGGGATGTGTTGAAAAAGGCAAATGCACGACGGTTCAATTCAATCTTGATTTCTTTATCTTCTCCTGTCTGCAAAACAATCTTTTCAAACCCTTTCAATTCCTTGCTGGGCCGGAACGCAGTTGGTGCAGTTGGACTAACGTATAGTTGAACAATCTCTTTGCCTTCCACCGGGCCAGTGTTTTTCACCCGAAGCGTTACAGTGAGAGTCTCATTATCCGTTATTTTCGTTTTACTTAGGTTCAGGTCGTCGTAGCTATAATTGGTGTAACTCAGCCCATGTCCGAAGGGGAACAGTACATCTTTGTTGACGGTATCAAAGAAACGATACCCAACGTAAATACTCTCCCGGTATTCCACTGTCTTGGGTCCACCGGGGAAATTGCTGAAGGATGGATTATCTTCCAGTGCAAGGGGGAATGTTTCTCCTAACTTGCCGCTAGGATTGACGACCCCATAGAGGATATCAGCGATCGCGCCTGCACCGGCTTGCCCACCCAAATAACCTTCTAAAATTGCCTGGACATCATTCACCCAAGGCATTTCTACTGGAGAACCATTACTCAAGACAACGACAATATTTTGATGAACAGCAGCGACTGCTTCAATTAATTGATCATGGCTTTCCGGCAGCTGCATATGGTCACGATCGAGACCCTCAGCCTCGAAATTGTCGGGGAGACCGGCACAAATGACAACAATTTCAGCATCTTTAGAAACGGCAACAGCCTCTTCAATCAGAGATTGATCTACATCCAGCCCTTTGATCGTGTACCCAGGTGCGAATAGGATATGATCTTTACCTGCGATCTTTTCTATCTCATCATGGATATTTTCCATTTGCGAGGGATTGATCAGTGAACTTCCTGCGCCTTGATAGCGAGGGATTTTTGCCATCTGGCCGATCAGGGCAATCTTAGTGTTTTTTTCCAAGGGTAGGGTATTGGCTTCGTTCTTAAGCAAGACAGCCCCTTCTCCGGCAACACGCCGTGCTAAGGCATGATGGGCGTGCCGATCATAGGTAAAATCTTCCGAGAGAGTTTCCTCTGCTTTAAAGATCAACCGCACAATACGTGCAGCTGCTTCGTCTAATACAGCCTCTTCAAGCTTTCCATCTTGAACTGCTGCTACGATTAGGGCATCATTGCCATTGTTAGTGCCTGGCATTTCGAGCTCCAGGCCGGCAGCTAATCCATCAACGCGCTCATTCATGGCTCCCCAATCGGTAACAACCAATCCTTCATGTCCCCATTCATCTTTGAGAATTTTTCGCAATAGATCAGGATGCTCGCAGGCATAGGTGCCGTTGACTTTATTATAAGCACACATTGCAGTCCACGGTTGGGCACCCTTGACAGCGATCTCATAACCAGCCAGATAAATTTCTCGCAAGGCCCGTTCATCTACAATGGCATCGATGGTCATGCGCCGGTATTCCTGATTGTTAGCAGCGTAATGTTTTATGGATGTGCCAATTCCTAAACTTTGAACACCATTGATATGATTTTTAGCGATTTCTCCAGTAAGATAAGGATCTTCTGAAAAATATTCGAAATTTCGTCCACATAATGGTGAACGTTTTATATTGGCACCTGGACCGAGAATCACACCCACTTTTTCTTCTTTGCATTCTTCAGCCAACGCTTCACCGACTTGATGAATTAACGCTCGATTCCATGTTGCTGCCAATGCTGAGGCAGTAGGAAAGCAAGTGGCTGGGACGCTGTTGGATAGTCCAATTTCTGTCGGGTCACCCTCCTGTTTACGCAAACCGTGTGGACCATCAGTGACCATGATTGATGGAATTCCCAGGCGTTCTATTCCCTTTAGATGCCAAAAATCGAGCCCTGAGCACAGGGATGCTTTTTCTTCCAATGTCATTTGGGAAATTATTTTTTTGATGTCATTCATAGACTGTTACTCCTAAAACGGTAAAAAATTCAGGTTATGTGTGATTATTTATATACTTCTTGCAGAAATGAATTTAGTGCCGTCATATACCCATCAAATCTTGCCCTGCGAATATCATGGTTAGCGCCTGCTAAATGGGCTGTTTGGAGGTCGGGAACTGCCTTTTTCATTTCTTGGGCAACTTCAATGGAAACAATCGATCCTTTTTCTCGATCTCCTATGAATAAAAGCGTTGGCACGCTAATTTTCGCGAAGACATCAAGCGGCAAGAGAACTTCGTTATCAATTGAGTTTTTTATACTATTTAGGAAATCATTAGCAAATCGTTTTTTTGAATTTATCCACGGAATGATCTCGTCATCAGGAGAAAGGGGCATCAATTTTCTGGCCACTATTTTTCCCATAAATTTGGGCAAAATCTTAACCAGAAACATGATCATTGACATTATTTTAAGAGCTTTATCGCCACTTTCTCCAATATCCCCACCAAACATGGGTTTTCCGGGCATAGTAATTGGAGGGTCTTCCAGGAATATGGCGCGAGGTATTTCTGGATATATGGCAGCAAGATGCATGGAAACATCTGCGCCCAAAGAATGTCCGCCGACAACCGGTTTTTCCAAACCAAGTGCGCTGATCGCTTCAGCTAAATCCTTTGCCCGAGTTTCTGATTCGTAATCACCTGCACCGCTGTCCGAAAAACCATGGCCGCGAGCGTCAAACATGATGACATCATAATCCTGCTCAAGTGCTTTTGCCACTCGTGTCCAACACAAACCATCATCCATTGCGCCATGATTTAATACAATTTGTGGTTTATCGCCACCTGTGCGGTAATAATGGATGCTGATTCCATTAGCCTTTACATAACCATCTGTCCAGTTATTCATGTCTATGATCCTTTATTCATTTTTCGGCGCTACCCTTCTATTGCTGTAATATCAACCTGAACAGTTTCTCTCAGCTTCAAAATAGTACCAAAAACGACAACCAGGTTTGCCGGGATACCAATTACGATGAGCACCATTTGTACATTTCCTGGGAAAGCACCGATTACTCCATTGATCAGAAAAATTGCAGGGACCATCACAATAAACAAGGCCATACCAGATAGGGCTAGTACCGTGCCTCTAAATCGAGTCGGGGTGTTTTCAAAAAGCATCATCCTTTGTACATCTGTGATATTCCAAAATGCCCCAATCCGATATCCTTGAGAAATTGCAGCAATTACCAAGAGCAGGATCTTTGCTGAGCTGGTTGGAGCCGCCCACATCGCAAAGTATTCAACCACGACAAGAATTATTACCGCAGCAGCATTGGCAACCATGGATGCTTTCCTTCCAATTCGGTCGGTTATCAATCCATTGACAAAATAGGAGACACCCACAAATATTGTGCTGACAGCTAACACAATATTGCGATCAGACAGAGATACACCAGCCTGATCCATGAATACTTCACTATACCCCTGATTGAGCAGTGCAAAGATCATATAAAACATCGGCAAAATGGTCAGCCATTTTAGTTGATCCCAAGACGGCATTTTTCTGATGGCCCTAAAGGTATTTTTAAAGGTGATTTTTTCTTCTTCGACACCAGGTTTATTTTTGTTTTCTTCGCGCTCTTTCTTCATGATTTGGAAGGCGCGGGTCTCTTTCAAAAAGAATATTGACAAGATTACAACGAGGACTCCAATGATCACTGGAGGATAAAGGACAGGGCGCCAGTTTTCATTGCCATCAACGACTGTAAAACTCCTGACGACAGGAACTAGCAGCAATCCGAGCAATCCCAAAATTTTAGCGTATGAAAAGAATTGCGCTCGCTTTCGGGCCGGGGTTTCCTCCTGAATATAGATGTACTGCATATCATTAAAAATAAAAAATTGAGAAAGCAGGGTGCCTGCAAAATAAACCCAATAACCCCCGGCCAGGATCATCACGATCATGCCCAAGGTCATACCAATGGCAGATATCACAAAAATGATCTTGCGGCCGTATTTATCCTGAAGAGATTTGAACAACGTGGCCAAGATCATGATCAGCAAGGATGACATGCCCAAAAGATTCATAAATTGGAGAGCTTCATCTTGTGTCTTCCACCCAATCGAAACAAAAAACTCATCAATCATCGAAGATTTAATCATCCCAGGCGCCAAGGATGAATACTCATCTAAAACATGGCCCAACCCAAGAATGATAATCAATAAAAGCATGTATCCTTTGTTATGTTGAATTTTAGACGTGATGCCTTCTTTTCCGTTGGTTTCGCCCCCGCCTTGTTTCTCTATTATTTCCATAAGTATGCTCCTATTTTAATAAGAAGTTTTCTTGGTAAATGAAAAACTTGGGAATAAATTTTATAAATTATACACCACTTACCTACCGAGCACTAGGTAGGTAAAATCGAGAAATGGGGTATACTAGTATTATGCCTACGGAAAAAGAAAATAAAAAAAGAATAAGACGGGATCGAAAAGAAGAAATATTACAGGCCGCCACCCACTTATTTAGCATTAATGGGTTTAGGGGCACATCATTAGCTTCGATAGCTGAAGAGGTAGGTCTTACAGAACAGGGTGTATTGCATTATTTCCCCAGCAAAGCTAATCTACTGCAGAGCGTATTCGCGTATCGCGATCAGCAGGATGAAGATAAATACTCAAAATTTATTGACCGTGATAGCTTGTCCCTGGAAGAAATGTTTGATGCTTTAGAAAAACTTGTTGCCCAAAATGAACAAATCCCAGGGTTGGTGCGACTTTTTTCAGTTTTAGTAGGCGAAAGCATCAGAAACGATCATCCTTCTCATGAATATTTTGATCAGCGATATAAACGAATCAGGGATGTTTTTACAGAACACCTT
>JBDLJO010000141.1:0-6423 GCA_039714275.1 Chloroflexota bacterium
ACTGCAAAAACTGACATTAGTGGGGACATGGTAAATTCTCCTTTGTTAATCATAAGTGCAAATCACAAGACGAAAATTCTACCATGTTGCCATTAAGGATGCTCTACGTTAAAATCAAATTCCATACTCCTATGCAAGGAGGCCACATGAACGAAATCACCCATGTCATCAAGCGCAGCGGCACGATCGTGCCTTTTACGCCCAATCGCATTACCAATGCCATTTACCGGGCAGCGGTTTCTGTGGGCGGCCGAGACCGATCAATTGCTGAAGGATTAAGTGAGCAAGTCGTTAAGATCCTTAGATTAACCACCCCATCCGACCAACACCCCCACATTGAAGATATCCAGGATATCGTAGAAAAGGTATTGATCGAGAATGGGCACGCCAAGGTTGCCAAAGAATATATTCTCTATCGCGATGAACGCGCTCGCAGCCGATCGAAAAATGCCGACTTGCAATCTCATCCTTCTGGAAATATTCCCTGGGCAAAAATATGGTATGTGCTCAACTGGGCTGTTGATCACGGTGTTCATACAATTGCAGGATTAAATGAACGCATTGCACGCGGTGAATACCACAAGATCGTTAACGAAGCTGAGAGCGCATATAAAATTGACGTTGAAAATGTCATTGAGCAGGTAAGCAAAGAATCGGATGCCCTTAAGTTAGTCATCATAACAGGACCATCATCATCTGGAAAAACAACCACAACCACCAAGCTTGGAGAAGGACTGCAAAAAAAGGGCTTGAAGCTGGTTACGCTCAATGTCGATAACTATTTCTTTGATCTAGAAATGCATCCCAAGGATGAGTTTGGGGACTATGATTTTGAAACTCCCCAGGCGCTTGACCTGACGCTGATCAATGAGCATCTTATCAAATTGATTGCCGGGGAAGAGATTCTCATCCCGTCCTATAATTTCAAAACCGGACAGCGGCACGATAATCAAACGCCGATGAAGCTGTCCCAAAATGAAATCATCTTAATTGACAGCTTGCACGGTCTTTATCCCGACATGACCAGTGCTCTTCCCTCGGAGCAAAAGTATTTCCTCTACCTAGAACCTCTATTACAAATGAAAGACAAACAGGGCCAATTCATCCGCTGGACAGACCTGCGCCTGATTCGGCGTATGCTGCGCGATGCTGCACACCGGGCATACGATCCTCGCAGAACCCTGGAACACTGGCATTATGTACGTTCAAGTGAGAAACGCAACATCATCCCATTTATCAATTCCGCTGATTATCTGATTAATACCGCCATGCCCCATGAACTTCCGCTCTACAGCCACAAAATGCTAAAAAGTTTTGCAAATTGGTCCGAAATTTATCAAGATAATCCATTAAAAACCGATGCTCACTTGCGTGCATCTCGCATCTATAAATTCTTGTCCGCAATTACACCTGTCGATGATGATTCACCAATACCTGCTGACTCGGTACTGCGTGAATTTATCGGCGGCAGCAGCTATCAATATTAGGATTCTAGTTTTATGCATACTGACGTAAATTCTTGGGGGATGATTGGGCATACCTGGGCCGTTGATCTCTTGGCAAGACATATCACAAATCAACGCATTCGCCATGCTTACCTGATCACTGGACCACAAAGCATCGGACGGCGGACATTAGCGCTGCGTTTTGCGCAAAGCTTGAACTGTCCGCAGCCCCCGGCCCCTGGTACTCCCTGCCGAACCTGTCGCACATGCAATCAAATCGAGAACCTGCAGCACCCCGATCTCTCGGTTATCAAAACACTTGAAGACAAAAAACAGATCATCATCGATCAAATACGGGAACTGCAGCGCACCCTCTCATTGGCTCCTTATGAAGCGCCCTACCGCATCGCCCTATTACTCAATTTTGAGGAGGCTAATCCTAGCGCCGCTAATGCCTTGCTAAAATCCCTTGAAGAACCACCACCCAAAGTCATCATGCTGCTGACCGCAGTAGATACCGAAAGCTTGCTGCCTACCATTGTTTCTCGCTGCGAAAAGATTCGTTTGCGCCCTACTGCCCTGGATGCAACGATCCACGGATTAGGTGCTCACTTGGAGATGGATCCTCAAGATGCGGAACCGTTAGCTCGAATTGCAGGAGGTCGCCCAGGTTTCGCGATCAACTTACACCAGAACCCTGAAATTGGGGAACAGCGCTCCACCTGGCTGGACGATCACCAAGAACTGCTCAGATCCAACCGTGTAGCGCGCTTTCAATATGCTGAGGCATTATCGAATAATAAAGCCGTTATTCCCGAGGTGCTCCAAACCTGGCTAACTCTCTGGCGCGATGTTTTACTGTGCTCTCATGGTGCGGCGGCTCCTATTTCCAATATTGATCGTAAAACAGAAATCGACCACTTAACAAATGTCCTAAAACCGACAGATGTCGAGAAAATCATCCGCCAAATTGAGCGTGCAAATATATTACTCAGCAAAAATGTTAATGTGCGCTTAACTGCTGAAGTATTAATGCTCGAGTTACCCTATTTACGCTAAAAACAACCCATAAAACCTTTTAGGAAACTCCGCTTACGTCATAAGCACTTATGCTATACTAGCAAGCAAGGAGGTTTTTCACTATGGTGGGATCAGGCAAAGATAAGTTAGTATCCACACAAGCATCGCTGGACCTGCTGTACCGCATCAGCTTTGAAATCGCTGCCACCTTAGATTTATCAGAAGTATTGCAGCGAGTTCTTTTCCTTGCTATGGATAATATTAAGGCAACCAGCGGCAGCATCATAGTGATGAACAAAAAAGGTGAACCGATAGAATCGGCGCTCGTTAATAACGGAATAATTCTCGATCACTCAACTGAGCAGCTAAGTCAAATAATCCGGCAAGGTCTTGCTGGTTGGGTCATTAAAAACCGCCAAGCAGTTCACGTTCCGGATACCCGCCAAGAAGAGCGCTGGTTCCAGAAAGATACAACAAGATCAACACAATCGTCACTATGCGCTCCTTTTATTGCGCACGATCATCTTGTTGGCGTGATTACGTTATCACACGCCATCCCCCATTTTTTCACAGAAGAACACTTTAACCTGATCCAAACTATCGCTAATCAAACCGCGATTGCCGTGCTGAATGCACGAATACACTCAGCCAGTCAGCGGCAGGTACAAGTTATGAGCACTTTGGCTAAAAGTGCTACTGCGATTTCAGCTTCGCTAAACTTAAGTAATGTCTTAGAACAAATTTTGGAACAAACCAGCCAGGTTCTTGATGTTGATATCGCATCCTTGGCACTGCTTGATGCAGAACGGGAGAATCTAGAATTTATAGCATCTACTGCTCCAAAAGAGTTCAGCTCGGTTGGTATTAAACACAGCATTGGAAAAGGCATCGCAGGTTGGGTTGCGATTAACAACCAGAGTGTAATTGTGCCAGATGCCTATCAGGATACTCGTTTTTATCAAGATATTGATAAAAACATTGGCTATCGAACAAAAGCACTTGCCTGCGCTCCTATTCGAGTTGGTGGGGAAATCATAGGGGTTTTAGAAGCCATCAATCCCCGCGATGGCGTTTTTGCCGTGGATGCTTTGATGATACTCAACGGCGTAGCTAGCCTGGCAGGAACAGCTATTCGACATGCCCAATTATTTGAAGAGCTTCAAACGGCCCATAAGCGCTACCATGATCTTTATGACAACAATATCAACGCAATGTTGATTACAAATTGGGATGGCGATATTATTGAAGCCAATCATCAAGCTTCGGTGCTCTCAGGCTGCTCCAAAGAAATCCTGCATCAAAAACAGATCTATGATCTCCACCACTTGGATAAAGACCTCAGCGTGAATTATCTTGAGCGCATTGCAGCTGAAGAAACCATCTCTTACGAATCAATACTTAAGACACTAGATAATACTGAAATACCTATTCAAGTGCACGCCCATATGGTTAAAATTGATGGCAGGGATCACTTATATTGGACATTCCAGGATATTTCCGCCCGGGTGGAAATTGATCAGTTACGAGAAGATTTATTATCCATGGTTTACCATGATCTTCGGTCACCCTTATCTAATGTAATATCCAGCTTAAACGTTTTAGAAAACATGGAAGCCTATCAAGATGAGCACAATATTCGAACATTATTAAATATTGCCGTGCGATCTACAGATCGCATTCAACGTCTCACCAGCTCTCTGCTTGATATCAATCGTCTCGAAGCCGGGCAGCCGGTGGCCAATATCAGCTTGACAAACCCCCATGATTTAATAGAAGCTTCAATTGATGCAATCCTTCCGATGACAAATAGCAAGAATCAAAAAATCATATTCGATATACCTGATCATCTACCAGAAATAGAAATAGATGAGAATATGATTCAGCGTGTGCTAATTAATTTTCTCGAAAATGCCACTAAATATTCCCCCCCAGGAGAGAAAATTAGCATTGGTGCTCGTACCGAAGGGGAAAACATTACCTTTTGGGTTGAAGATTCCGGTCCCGGTATTCCAGAGGGAAAACACAAGCAGATCTTTGAGAAATATATTCGCCTGCATGGTGGTGCTAAGATTTCTGGTATCGGCTTGGGGTTAGCTTATTGCCGTTTGGCAGTCGAAGGACATCATGGTCACACCTGGGCCGAACCGGCATCACAAACTGGTGCTCGCTTTGCCTTTACGATCCCCATTAAGCACCAGCATATTTCCTAACGGGGTAGATATCAATCCTGCTGTTGATGGCAGGGCTTGATAGTCTGCATCTGCAAATCAAATTAGTTATTCAGTTGGATAAAACGGGGGCTTCGAGAGACAAAGATCATTACGTTAATATGCTTTTTATCCAACTGGTCATATTTTGAGAGCTCAATAAAGTAAAATAGATAAAGATTAAATTGAAATTTGCTGTCAGATATCCTTTGACTCTGTGTGCAGGCTTTACGCCTGTGTCACTAAATGTTCTAAAGACATCTTGGTACCAGGATTCAACATATAAAATTTTTTAATTTCCAGACAAGGAGTATCTATGCAATCGATTGCTGAACATATCTACTATGAAGACTCTTTTGCAGGGGTCACTTTAGGTGCCATCACAATGCCTAAGGGCACTTTAATGATTGATACGCCTTTCCGCTCCGATGAGGCCCGCACCTGGAAAGCGGCTTTACTTACCCAAAGTCGAGGCACTCACCGCTTAATCGTCACCCTAGACAGTCACACTGATCGGTTGCTTGGCTGCAGGGCAATTGAATATCCCATTCTTATGCATCATGATGCTGCAGCATTATTCAAAGATCGGCCCGCAATTTTTAAAGGACACAATACTGAACGCGGCGCTGAATGGGAACAGCACCTGGAAGTAACCGGCACACACTGGGCCCGGCCAAATATGACCTATCAACAACAAATGCATCTGCATTGGGGAGACGATGAAATCCAGATCGAACATCGCCCAGGACCATCTCCAGGAGCATCCTGGGTAATAATCCCCTCCCAACAAATTATATTTGTCGGTGATGCCGTCATTCCAAACCAACCACCCTTCTTGGCCCTTGCCAATATTGAGTCCTGGGTAGAAACGCTAAATTTATTGTGTTCTCGAAAATTCCGAGATTACACCATCGTCGGTGGTCGTAGCGGTATCATCACCCTGGAAGATGTACGGGAACAACGTAAGATTCTAAAATCAATTCAGGGACGAATGGCGACCTTATCTAAACGAAAAAGTCAACCGGAAGACACAATAAAACTGGTTGTACCCTTACTTAAGAAATACTCTTATCCGGCTAAGCATGAAACATTCTATGCGCAGCGCCTGAGTTACGGGTTAGCAGCATATTATGCTCGCTTTTACGGGCAGGATTAGCTTTAAGACCTATGAATAATCGAGCACTAAAAATACATTTAGCATTGATCGAGCATTACGGCGAACCTGTTTGGCGCAATCCTTTACCTGCCATTGACGAATTGGTTTCTACCATCCTTTCACAAAACACCAATGACACCAACCGTGATCGGGCTTTTGATTCGTTACGTCAGCGCTTTCCCACATGGGAGTTGGTGCGGGATGCAGATACCAGCCAGGTAATTGAAGCAGTCCGGATAGCAGGATTGGCGAATCAAAAAGGTCCTCGCATTCAAAATGTTTTGAGGAAAATCACCGATCTGCGCGGCAGCTTAAATTTAGACTTTCTTCAATCGTATTCTCCAGATGATGCTTACGACTGGCTGATACAATTCAAAGGCGTAGGTCCAAAAACCGCATCTATCGTGCTGCAGTTCGCACTAGGTATGCCGGCTTTTCCAGTTGATACACATGTTCATCGTGTTTCTGGTCGTTTGGGGTTGCGCCCCGCTAAAATGAGCGCGGAGAAAGCGCATTCACATTTAGCAGCCCAATTTCCACCTGAGAGTTATTATGCAGCTCATTTAAACATTATTCGTTTAGGGCGGGAGATATG
>JBDLJO010000142.1:0-6407 GCA_039714275.1 Chloroflexota bacterium
CCAATGGCGGAGGCATCCATTAAATTAATTGGCGCGGCGACCATATGCGAGGCGATGTATTTATCTCGATTGAGGGGAATCTGCAGCCTGGCGTTGGGATTGTGGAGGGCGTTGTTATGAGCGTTGATGGAAAAGGGAGCAAAATCGGCATGCTGCCAGCCGTATTCGTGCATGTAGCGCTGCATGATGAGGGCATTTAACCCGACGAAGGAGAGACCATAAATTGTTTCCCAGTCGGCATCGGCCGCGGTTGCCAAAGCGGCGGTGGTGGGTCCGGGCAGGGAATCGGTCATTTTTTCGACTCCTACGACGAGTGCGCTGTCAATCTCTCCTGAGGCAACTGCCATCAACCCCATACGGAACGCGGCCGCGCCAGACCCGCAGGCGGCCTCGACCTTGACGGCTTCCTGTCCGCGCATGCCAACCCAATCAGCGATCAAAGCCCCGAGCTGTTCTTGTTTTTGTAATTGGCCAGAAAGCATATTGCCCACAAAAAGGGCTTCTGCGGTCGGACGCTGCGCATCGCTCAAGGCCGCGAAAACAGCCTCACCGGCCAACTCTCGTAAAGAAAAATCCCAATGTTCGGAGACGGGTGTTTGCCCGATCCCTATTACAGCAATTTCGCGCATGAGTGCTTTTTCCTAAAAATATCCTTTTTAATATCCCGGTCTGGGCATCCGAACATCAAACAGCTATGTTGGCCGTTAAAAGTCTAAAAATAACGCTCAAATCCTTTTGAACCCGCAAAGGAGGATAGCGGCAAATTTCGCTCAAAAACTCTCAGTTTTCGGATTCTCAAGGAAATCATGCGGAGAACTCAACTTTGGTTTGGTCATCTCTATGACTTGCCAATTTTCAGCGCTAATCGAGCGGCTTCAGCAGCATAATCGAGACAGTTGGCTATTTGGTTGGACTGGGCAAATTTGGCCTGACCTTCAGGGGAATCCAGATCGCAGTCTGTTAATACCCGGCAAGTCAGGGCGCCAAATTTATCTTCAAATTGGGTGATCAATTCCCTCACCTGGGCATAATTGCGCTCTTCATCAGACCCTTTCTCGACCCGGCCGCTCATTAACCCCAATCCCATAATGGCACCGCTCAAGGCACCACACTGTCCGCCCGAACGGGCAATACCGCTGCAAAAACCTGTGGCAATTTTTGGAATCAAATCTGATTGGATATCTAAAGCTTCGGCAACTGCCAAAAGAACGCCCTCTGCTCAGTATAATCCGGTGCTGAATAGTTCTCGGGCGCGCTGCGCCGCACGGTCAGTCATGATCATCTCCTGGTCAAGCAGTGTGGGTGATGGTTATTTAGCAAGGATGGCTAAAAAAGCGCCCAGGGCAAAACAAGTCAGTAAAACCCACTGCAGGAGGCTTGATCCACGATGCAAGGTGAGGATCAAACCTATGGGGGCCAGAATCATCAGCGCAAAAGCTGTTAGATGGGTTCTGAATTTGTGTTTGCCGAAAATATCCATAAATCATTGAAGTTAAAATCCGACGCGTGGTGCGTGAATCTCAGCTCTCATCAAAATAAAATGCCCCGGGGAAATCATCGGGCGCTTCTTTCACTTTTCCACTCCAGCTTTCGATATCAATTCGGAAAACTGCGGTGACCTTTAAATCGTTATCTGAGGCGGGTTCATAATCTTCGCCAGCACGCAAGTGTGGAAAATATTTATCTACAATTAACTGCAAGCCGTATTTGGCTTCTTCAGGATCGGTGACCAAAACCGTGCGACCGTGTAAAACCACGGCGCGATACTCAACGCTAAAATTCATCGCCCGTTCGGCAGGCAGGAGGCGCCCCATTTCATAGGCGGTGAAGCAAACCAGGTCATCTGTTTGAGCGTGTTCGAAGGTACGTCCTTTGACAGCGCCGTGTATATACAGCGCCTGTCGTTCTTCATCGTAAGCAAAATTGCGGGTCACCAGATATGGTTTGCCATCATGGACGCTGGCCAGGGTGCCTTCCGGCGCATAAATTAAAAATTCTTCAATCCAGGCGTCATCCTGGGCGCGATCTTTACGGCGCAGCTGATTCTTTGATGGTTGGTTTTTGTTTTCGACTGTCATGATATCGATTCCTTAATTAGCAAGCTTAGCTTAGAGGGTTGATGAAAACGCCAATCAGCGCCAGCAAACTTATGATGGCAATCAGCACTCCAGTATACCCTAACAATTTGCGCATGATTTCCCCTTCTTTGCCGGCCATGCCGCCAGTGCTGGCACCGACGATGATCTTTGTCGGCGCGATGACGGAACCCAAAGCCCCACCAGAAGTCTGGGCGGCTAAAATCACAGCCACACTATAGCCTAAAAGTTCTGCAGTGCGCATTTGCAAAGCCGCAAAGACAACATTCGAGTTGGTATTGCTGCCGGTCATGAAGGCGCCTAAGGCACCGATCCAGGGAGCCGCCAGGGGAAATAATTGGCCGACGCCTTGCGCCAGGCCGCGCGCCAGAACCTCGGTCATGCCAGCGTGCTGCATGATGACGGCCATAGCGACCATCGAAGCTATTCCCAGGGAGGATGAGATCACCCGCGTGATCGTGCCGTGAAGGATGCGCTTAGCAGCCCCTGGGGCATAAGACCCCGCTCGACGGTAGATCCAATAAGACAGGATGGATGCATAAAACAGGATTGCACCCGCATGACGGAAGATGGGAATCGCCCGCCCCGCGCCTGCAGGTGTAACGACGCCCAGGGATGTACTCACCTCGGGGAAGTTTAAGGAAAACACAACACCCCCGAGGGCATTATGAAGGCTGGGAATTAACTGCACGCATAAGGTGATAGCAATCAATAAAACATAACCAGATACGGCAATGATCACCTGGCGAGGATTAATTTCTCGGGGGTGATTTTGCAAGCCTCGATATCTACGTGCCAAAGGGTAAGCAATGATCAATCCGGCCAGGCTGCCCAAAAAAGCGCCAATATGCCACAACCCCAGCGTGGCTCCCAGATACTGAGCCGCGCTCATCACCAAGCCGATGAGCAGCGCGGGGACAAACAGGCGCCGCAGCGCCGTCCAACCGCCGGCCGCGTGAGCGACCATAAAGCCGGCACTGATGCCAGCGACGCCTAAGAAAACAGCTGTCGGCGCGGCCAGTGTATCCCAGCTTAACCCGGTGGCAGCCATCATGGCATTGAATGATGACCCCAGCGAGCCAAAGGTCATCGCCCAGGAGTGTCCTACGGAGGGGATCACCACGGCTGAAAGCGGCGTGAACCCCAGCCCCACCATCAATGGAGCGATGACTGCCACAGGGACGCCAAAGCCGCCGACACCCTGTAAAAAGGAAGCAAAGACCCAGCCCATGATCAATGCCTGCATGCCGCGGTCAGATGTCAACTGGGGCAGTGCATCTCCAATGATTTTAATGGCGCCGGCTTCATCAGCGATGCGGTAGAGTAGGAAAGCCATCCAGATGATATAGAGCACATCTATGGTCAGCAGCAATGCTTTGCCGTGGGCAACAGCCAAGAGCTGCGGTCCAGCACCGAAGAATGCGACCGCGATGACAGCGGCACTCAAGTAACCGACAGCGCCGGAACGCGCCGCGCTCCAGCGGAACCCGACCATCAGGGCCAGGATGATGAAAATTGGGGCCAGGGCAAGTAGAAAATTAAGCATAAGAATGTGTTGGTAGATCGGCGATTCAGCGGGACGGCAGGGCAGGATTGCGATCCCTGGTAACGAACCGGATCAAGAGCGTGCCCAACAACAGTGCTGGCAGCACGATCAATCCAGCTTCGGGACCAAAATCTCCGCCAGTCCAGAGAACGGGTCCATCAACGGTAATCAGGGTTAGAGAATAGAAATCGAATCCGCTAACGGGAAATCCGAAGACGGTGCCCTCAAAATAATTCCAGCCAATATGCAATCCGATTGAGAGCCAGAGCTGCCCGGTGCGCAGATATCCGTAAGCCAGGAAAAGACCGGCGAATAGAATTCCCGCTGCACTGATCCAGGTGGCCCCAGGATTACCCAGGTGCAATACGCCAAAGACAGCCGAGGAGAGAAATATTCCCCAAGCCAAATTAGTACCGCTGGCGATGGTCTGCAAATGATAACCGCGACTGAGCAGTTCTTCATTCCAACCAACAAGCATAAAAATAAATATAACCAGCAGTGCATTTGAAAACACTTGTTGTGTTGGATAAACTTGCCAAGCAAAACCATCAAAGGATAACCAGCCGATGGACCATTCGACAAGGAAAATAAAGCCCATCATGATGCCGGGGATAGCAATGCCCAGGAGCAAATCGATCAAAGCCTGGCGGTTAAAATTCAAACCTAAGCTGGTAAAGCTGCGCTTATCAATAAAGCGCCGGGCAATATAGATTGATCCACCAACAGCCAATAATTCAATTATTTGACTGGAGAGCCTGCTGAGGTAAGGCTGGTCATCATAGATGAGAACCCCTGAAAAAATCAAGCTCAGCACCAGGGCAATAAAGACAATCAAGATGGTTTGAATCAGCAACCGCCATCCAGCGCGTAAGCGGCGTTCATCCGGTGAAAAAAATACCTTATCCAAAAATGAACGATCGGTGTTAATGGTTAATCCCATTTGAACCTCCAAATCGCTCAGAAATGAACCTGCTAATTTCTTCAGCAACTGTATTGGGTTTTTCCAGCGGCAATAAGTGGGTGCTGTCGGGGATGGTGCGGATATCTGCGCCGGGTAATAATCGCTGGACCCGACGCGCTGTGCGGGGCCAGAAGGTATCGGTATGCTGTCCCCGCAAAATGAGCAGCGGCACTTTTAACCCAGGAAGAGCTCGCCAGACCTTGGGATCATCGAGAATGCCTGTTAAATAAATTTTTACTTCCCATTCGGGCGAGTACCGCAAGGTCAGACTCCCGTCGGGCTGCGGCTGCGTTAGTGCGTCGATATAAATATTTAATGCTGTGTCATCTAAATATTGGAAGACCGTTTTCTTTCGATAACTTTCGAAGATCACGTCCCGGTTGGCAAAACTGCGGCGGCGGCGCTGTGCTGACTTGACCAAGGGGTGCACACGCGCACCCAAGTTCAGCCAGGTAACAGCCTGCCAAAAACGGGCAAACAAGGGCGGCATGATCACGGGATCAATCAGCGTCAGGGCGTGGAAAAGGTCTGGGCGCTGCAGTGCGGCCATCAAGGTGACTGCCCCGCCCACAGAATGACCTACACCGACAACCTGACGATTGGGATAGGCCTCTAATTCCCGAATTAAATCACCAGCCAACGGCAGCCAGCTTTGAATAGAGTCTGGATCCGAATCCGGCCACAGTGGGCGCAGCGGTGCGGCGACAACATGAAATTGAGAGCTGAGGGCATCCAGCAGGGGCGTATAAGCGCGCGGCGGGTAACCATTGGCGTGGGAAAAATGCAGCGTCCTGCCGCTCCCGCCAAAATCGATGGTTTGAATGGTCAAGGTTTATTCCTCATCGGGAGCATTCTTTTTTCCACGCAGCTTTCTGAGCGTCCGAAAACGCTGACTCTCCGACACAGTCCGTCCTCGCCTGATCAAAAACAGGCCCCAAATGATGGACAGAATGCCAATAAACAACCAACGCGACGAAGACGGGGAGGCGCCCAAAGAGCCCCAGAATATGAAGATCAGCATCATACCTGCCAACAAGAAGAAAGCGCCAATTTTTTGTTTCATAAAAATAAACTCCGGGGGTCACAGCGCAGGACGGCGAAAACTCCAGCGAAAAGAGCCGTCACCGTCCTCGAAGAAGTTTGATAAGGGGCGCGCTAATCGGTGAATAAAGGGACGTGCCCTAAAGCGGTAATGTCGGCCCATTTTTCTGGATCCCCTTCCGTAAGAACAGCAGCGGAGCCGGCAACTTTACCATCCGCTTTTTCGATAATTTGCTGCATGCCATCCAGGGTTGAACCTGTGCTGATGACATCATCTAATAGGATCACGTTCTTTCCCATAATCAGCGCGATGTCTTTTTCGTCGAGGTAGAGCTGCTGCTTTTGACCGGTTGTAATCGAGACTGTTTCAGCCTGGAGAGTCTTCCCCATATAAGAGCGGTAGCGCTTGCGCAGTACAACATAGGGTTTTTGGGCAGCGATGGATAAGGCATGGGCCAGTGGGATGCTTTTTGCTTCAGCCGTTACGAATACATCGTAGTTGTTTGTAGAGAGTTTTTCAGCCAGGTCCTGGGCGCAGGCTTCCACTAACTCGGTATCGCCAAGAATATTGAGTACTGCAATGCGCAGTCCTTCTGCCACTTCAAAGAGAGGCAGCTCACGATAGACACCTGCAATTTCAATGGGATAAACAGATTGATTCGAAGACATAAAATAAAATTTCCTTATTAACCGGCGTGTTTACAACTACCGATCATCCTTCAATATAGTCACGCAAATGGCGGCTGCGGGTGGGGTGGCGAAG
>JBDLJO010000143.1:0-6337 GCA_039714275.1 Chloroflexota bacterium
GATTGAATGCGGCGGATATCCAAACGCACCGAGGCATAAAATTTTAATGCATTACCACCAGTTGTAGTTTCCGGGTTGCCAAAGACAACCCCAATTTTGTGGCGCAGTTGGTTGGTAAAGATAACCGCCGTATTGGTTTGTTTAATAGCGCCGGATAGTTTACGTAGTGCCTGGGACATTAATCGCGCCATCAGACCCATATGAGCATCGCCCATATCCCCTTCAATCTCAGCGCGGGGGACCAGGGCGGCGACCGAATCAATCACAATCACATCCACTGCACCGGAGCGCACCAGCGCCTCAACAATTTCTAAAGCTTGTTCGCCGGTATCCGGCTGGGAGATCAACAGCTGATCAATATTAACACCGCAGGCAGTAGCATAAACGGGGTCAAGGGCGTGCTCCATATCGACAAAAGCGGCTGTGCCGCCCAACTTCTGTGCTTCAGCCACGATGTGCTGGCACAGGGTGGTCTTTCCCGAAGATTCGGGGCCAAAAATTTCCGTTACCCGGCCGCGGGGAATTCCGCCGGCGCCCAAAGCAATATCCAAAGAAAGCGCGCCGGTGGGAATTGTGTCGATAGCCATATGGGAGGCTTCACCAAGCCGCATAATCGTGCCCTCACCATAACGCTTTTCTAAATCTCCAACCGTCTTATCTAAGGCTGCTTTTCGGGCATCGCTGTTATCCTTTTTCGCCATTTCTTACTCCTTCGTATTTGCTGCCCAGCTATCAATATTGGGTTGGCAGCTTATTAATGTTTTTAGATTGCTCAGGTATATGATCGTGCAAATGCTTTACCAATCACCAATTCTTTTTGTCTCGTTATCAATATAATCTTGGATTCTGTTCCTAGTTCCTGGAGATATCTTATCAGGTAAATCATCTAACTCAAAGAATCCCCAGCGCTCAATTTCCTCATCGGTATCTCCGCTGACATCGAAATCATGGGAGATAAAAGCAACAACATGATCATAATTGTTTTTTTCGTGATAGGTATATACGCCAAAGAGCGCCAAATCCTTCACCTGGGCACCGACTTCTTCCAATGCTTCTCGACGTGCCGCATCCTCAAAGGTCTCACGTCGTTCTAGCAGACCTCCTGGTAAATACCAGAGGTCATTATAAACATGATTTACCAGTAATATTTGCCTGTCACGGATCAACAAAATGCGTACGCCCACCGAGAGGGGATTGACCCATAACCAAAACATGCGAGAGAGGGTGTAAATGTATTTAATAAAGAATTTCAGCATAATTATTATATGATCAGTATTCTAGCACGAATGTTCTAATCGTCAAGGTAGGGCTGCGGGAATCCTGAGACAGGCGCCTGGTCGGTTCGACCAGCACATCAGCAAATATTTTTATTGCCGGCCAGAATTTATGCTGCACTCGGGATACCCGGAGTTAGCTCTGTTGTATGACGAAAACATCATTGGGTAGGATCGCGTGGGTCAAAATCACTGCCGGGGGTTGGTGGCGGCAGGGTGCTAAATCCATCGATACCGTGAAAGGTGAAGTAGGACACCCGCCCGGGGAAAAGATCAAGCTCCAGGGTATGCCAACGCCCAAAAAATGATAATTTCAATTCGTAGCGTCCGGCAGGCAAATCGCTAACTGCCATATTTTCTTGATAATAGGGGTCACTTTTTGCGGCGCCAAAACCATAACTTATCGCCTGCCAGGTTTGTCCAGTTTCCAAATTTTTAATATAGATCACCTTCTGAAATAAGGGTTGATCATATTGATTCATAATACGGCCCGCCAATATTCCCCACCCCTGCGGGGGTACGAGCCATAATTCCGGGTTGAGGGTGGAGAAAAAGTCAAAGGCGCCGACTCGGATTTCAAAATGCAGATGGGGGCCGGTAACAAAGCCAGTTTCCCCCACTAAACCAATCACATCGCCGGTAGAAAGAACCTGCCCGCGCGGCACATCGATACGCTGCAAATGACCATAAACGGTAAAAAGCCCCTGACCCTGATATCCAAAATCATGTTGAATGACAACTACCTTACCGTATGGGTCTGAGAGATCTCCGAAAACACCGCGATATAACCCATATCCGGCCCAAATCACTTTCCCATCACCAGCCGCCAAGACTGGCGTACCCGGCGGGGCGGGGATGTCAACCCCGGTATGGACATTGTCTTCAAAAAACACCCCACCGTAGCGGTAGTTGGCCAGCGGCCAATTGACTTCATCAGCCGCAATCGGACGCGTGAAATAAAAATGATCGTAGGGCGTTGGAGCCCAAGGCACGGTATATAAAGGGGGGCGCCAGGCCGAAACTGGGGCAGGTGCGGCATCGGGAAAAACGAGGTGCAGCGGGTCAGGAGCCGCGGTCGAAAGTTCAATCCCTGCAGTGGTAACCGTGACCAGCGCTTCTTCAATCAATGCTGTAGGCAAAATGGTTGCCGTAGGAGACACCGGTTCAATTACATCCTGGGATGGCATGGTGCTCGAAGGGATCAGGGTTGGAAGTTCAGATGTTGGGATGCTGTCATAACCTGAGCCGCAAGCAGATATCGCGCTGATCAGCACGGTCATCACGATCAACGATTTTTTCATGGCGCAGCCGTACTGGTTTGAGTTGGAATAGCTGTTGCTGTAGGTGTCGGTGAAGATGACGCCCCGGGTGTGGGCGTTCGATAACCATAGGGTGTCAACGTTGGGGTCGGCGTTGCCGTGGCAATTATCGTAGGCGTGACCATCACCTCAGGGGGATAAATCTCCAACATAGCCGCTTCCCAGGTTAGATCATCGCTCCTGAAAAACTCGTTAAATCGCGCCGCAGCATAAGCAGATCGCCAGGTAGCAAGTGCCGGTAGTCGCTCCCAGCCATAGGTCCTTGCAATGGATGTCAAATCAAACCAGTAGCCGGGAGGCACCGTCTGGGCGTATTCACCGCCCTGTTCATAAGAACGCGGCTCTGAGCGATATCGAGCACTAAAATCCCAGGGGATATCTTGCAGCGGCTGTCCTTTCGATCCATCCTGGAAACGGGCCCGATAGTAAATCCGCCAATAGGTTTCGGGACCATAATCTTCCCGGACAACCATCATCCATCCAGCATTAATGGGCAGCGTATTAAGGGCAAAGGCACGCCCAGTATAAAGCCAATCACCGCGCTGCCCTGGCGAAAGTACCGAGGTAAGCGGCAAATAAGCATTCTCAAGGCTGGCAAGCGCATCCCAACCAATCTGAGATGCCAGATATTGTTGTAAAGCCGTGAAGGATTCGTTAACCCGATCATGAAGCTGAGCGTAAGGTGCTTCAACACCATCCAGCAGCACCAAACCCCAACGGTCTCCTGGCGAATCCGGGTTGATTTTGGCTTCTGGTTCCCAAAAAGGTGTCAGCACTGGGGCTTCAAGCTCTGGTAGTAAAGCGACCAAAGAAAGGTCCGCACAGATCAATCCATCGACCGTCCCGGGAAGGGCAACCGGGGGCAAGGCAATCAGATCAGGATGCTCAAAAGGATATGCCGTAAAATAGGTTTGGGATGGCATTTCTAAGGTGGTAAAAAGAGTACGCCCATCCTGGCTCCAAACTGGGCGATCGCCGCTGCCATGTTCCACGGGTAAAGCACCTGAATCAGTGCTGTCCCAGATCATCAAGCGGTGTAAACCATGCTCAGTCACCGCGGCCCAAGCCAGGTAGCGGCCATCCGGTGACCAGGCGGGATATTTTGCAGTCCTGTCTGATGATTCGCTGATCATGGTGAAACGCTGATCACCACTTTGATCCAGGTTAGCCAGCCATATTTGAGCCCGTCCACTGCGCGTGGAAACAAAAGCGATTTGACGTCCCAAGGGTGACCAGGCCGGGGAATGATCTGCCGCTAAATGCTGCGTCAGTTGAATGGGCTCTCCGTTGCTGTCGATTTGTTCGATGAACAATTCTAAGTTGTTGTCCAGATAACGAGTATACGCCAGCCATGTGGAATCAGGTGACCAGGAAGGCGAAGATTCAAATTCGGGTGTCTTGGTCAGGCGGCTGATCTTGGAAGTGCTTAAATCCCACGAATATAAATCCCACTGACCATCACGATTAGATGAAAATGCAATTCGCTTACCGTCCGGGCTGAGTGCCGGGTCTGTATCATCCCAGGAACCGGCCGTTAATCGGGTCAGCGGCAAGATATCCTCGCGCTGTTCGACCATCGGGCGGTATGCAAACAGGTGATGGTGGTGACCTTCCTGCAAGGACAAGATCAACAATCCGGGCTGGGCCGCTGGAATCATGGGGGTCGCCGTCGAAGTTGCTGTAGGCGAAGGGGCATTGGTCGGGGTTGCTGTTAGAGATGGTGTTATCACTCCGGGATTAATCTCAGCCATCGGTGGAACATCAGCATCCAGAGACGGCTTGATCCAGCGCGCACCCACAGTTGGCCAGAACACCAACGTCAGGATGATCAGGTTCCCCAATAACAGCAAGAGCCATCCTCTTAAAGTAAGGCTGAAGCGGCGTGGTGACGCTTCAGGTTCTTGGTCTGGTATCGGAGACTGAGAGAATATCATAGGTAGATTTTATCGTTCTTAGCGTGATTGTTCAATGGAAGCAAATCTAAGAGCATTATTCAACTCTGGCATCTAGCACAATGCAAGAACCCAGCCTAATAAAATCAGAATTGGTGCAACCATGTGGGCAAGCGCGGCTTGAGACGCCCCTGAACTCGTTTACCCCACCCCAGCGGGAAGTCGTCAACCGTGACCATCACCCAACCATCCGGGCCCGGTGAGGACAGCACATCCCCCCGCAAATAATTTCCAGTTTCTTTCGCATGCACAGTCAAGGGTAAGGTAAATTTAAAATCTGCCGCGCGCAGCCCTAATCCAAGTGCATGCGAAGGTTCAAAGCGCGCCTTTTTTAGGGTACCCATACACCAACCCCAATCCACGACCCGTAAGCCATCTAAATTGGGGCAATCTGGTGGAACAACGTAAAGTTGATTGCCCTTCAAGGTCAGGGAATCCGCTGCTGGTTTCCAGTGCAGTGTTTGCTCAAAAAATTGGTCAATATATGGTAATGCATCCGCAGGTAGTGCTTTGATGGGTGAAGATCCGAGGTTTTGGACCACACGATGGTCTTGTTCCCGCTGCAGCACGGCGATGAAATGTCCCTCCCCGAGGGATTTATGCGGCCACAAACGCAGCGCTCGGTCTAAGTTTAAGCGTTCCAAATTGGAATCCGGAAGCCAATCCGGACGCCCAGGGGAAAAGCCTTCCATCTGTGGGATAGTAACCATTTCAAACTCGGGATGCGTACCTAAAAATCTAGCCAGGGTACCCTCATCCTCTTCCGGGGCAAAAGTACACGTCACATAAACCAGCCAACCACCCGGTCGCACCAATTTTGCAGCGCTTTTCATGATCATATCCTGACGTGAGGCAAAGTCTTGAATATGCTTTGGGATCCAGACTTTCCGCATCGCAGGGTCTTTTCGGAACATGCCCTCACCCGAACAGGGAGCATCCACCAAAACCCGATCGAAGAACGCGCCAAAATGATCTACCAAATGCTGGGGTGTTTCATTGAGCACAACCGTATTGCGCGCTCCCCAACGAGCCAGGTTTCGAGTCAAAATGCGCACCCGGTGCTCGAAAATATCATTCGCGACCAACAACCCCTCTCCCGCCATATGTGCGGCGATGTGGGTGGTTTTTCCTCCAGGAGCGGCGGCCAAATCCAGCACCCGCTCTCCAGGTCGGGGAGACATCAAGGCGGTTACCGCCATCGCGGCTGGGTCCTGGAGATAATACAAGCCGGCGATATGGTAAGGGTGTTTTCCGGGCTGATGCCCCGGAGGGATGATAAAACCCGTCGCATCCCATGGGACAGGATACGAGGGAAACGGGTTGAGGGATTTAAATTTTTCAGGGGAAACTTTGAGGGTATTGATTCTCAGCCCAATTTTTGCGGGCTGATCAAAACTGGCCAGGAAAGCGGCGTAATCATCCCCCAGAAAATCCTTCATGCGCTCGAGAAATGCTGGCGGCAGTTTCAAAGACATGGCAGGATCGCCAATCAAGAAATCTCAAAATCAAAGGTAGCTTGATCTACATGGATTTTTTCAGGCCGCACCAGCTTTTCATTTTCGCCCTCGCTTTCTGGGATCTCCTGCAGATAAAATAAACTGACCGCAATTTGATAGGTCCCGCGCGTATCTTCTTCCCGCAAATGCAAATTGATTTCCATGTTGGCCACCATTGTCTCGATGAAATTAGCAGTTGCAGCCTCCTCGCCATCAGAATCTGTCAGTATGATTTCACCGCTGGGCCGCTTCTGAAAAGGGGAAATTTCTAGATTAACATGTACTCGCTTCTTATC
>JBDLJO010000144.1:0-6306 GCA_039714275.1 Chloroflexota bacterium
AGGCATTCATAGCGATCAAGGTTGACCGTGAAGAACGCCCAGATATCGATGCCATTTACATGCAGGCTGCCATGATGCTCAATGGAGGTGGTGGATGGCCGCTCAACGTCATGATCATGCCCGATGGGAAACCTTTCTTCGCGGCGACCTACATTCCTAAAGAAGATCGTTTCGGCCGAGCTGGTTTGAAGACCTTGATTTCCAAAATTGATCAAATTTGGCGTACGGAACCAGATCGTATTCTTGCCACGGCTTCTCAGATAAGTGCAGCCCTGACGACATCAAAACCGGGTGACACTCAGTTGACGCTAAATGTGGATACCCTCACCACAGCCTATCAGCAATTTTCCCATCGTTTCGACACCGAGTACGGCGGCTTCGGCCCGGCGCCAAAATTCCCTACACCTCATAATTTACTCTTCCTCCTGCGATATTGGCTGCGCACCAAAGAAAGCCGCGCTCTGGAAATGGTTGAATCCACCCTTCAAGCCATGCAACAAGGGGGAATCTATGATCATATCGGCTTTGGTTTCCATCGTTACGCCACGGATGCCAAATGGCTCTTACCTCATTTCGAAAAGATGCTCTATGATCAAGCTATGCTGGCTATGGTTTATAGTGAAGCTTTTCAAATAACACGTAATCCACATTATGAACAAACTACCCGGGAGATTTTCAGCTATCTTTTTAGGGAGATGACCGATTCGGAAGGTGGCTTCTACACTGCTGAGGATGCTGACAGTGAGGGAGAGGAAGGAAAATATTATCTTTGGTCGGAAGATGAAATCCGTGCTTTGTTGACCGAGGATGATGCTGCTTTCGTTATTCAAACCTTTAATTTTGCTCCCGCCGGGAACTTCATTGATGAAGCCAGCAAGGTACGCACAGGGACCAATATCCCCCATCTCACAAAGCCATTGGGGAGTGCTTCTCCTCGATGGGAAATTATCCGCAGCAATCTTCTTGATACCCGTAATACCCGTGTCCACCCATATAAAGATGACAAAATCCTGACCGATTGGAACGGATTGATGATTGCGGCGCTGGCAAAATCAGCTCAAATCTTCAACGATCCCCAATACACAAATGCGGCTGCCAAGGCGGCTAATTTTATCTTACAAACATTAAGAAATGACCAGGGTCGCCTGCTGCACCGGTACCGGGACAATGAGGCAGGGATCCAAGCCACACTTGACGATTATGCCTTCCTTATTTGGGGATTGATCGAACTCTACGAAACCACGTTTGATGCCAGCTATCTGGATATCGCCATCCAACTGCAAGATCAGCAGATCACCCATTTCTGGGATGCTGAAAATGGAGGTTTCTACCTGACCCCAGATGATGGCGAAAAACTAATCACGCGCCCAAAAGAAATTTACGATGGTGCCATCCCCTCTGGCAATTCTATTGCCATGCAAAATCTACTCCGATTGGGGCGTATTACAGCCAATATCCAGTATGAAAACTATGCTGAAGCCATAGGGCAGACTTTTTCAAATACCGTTTTAGATATGCCCAGTGGTTATACGCAGCTTTTATCTGCGCTCAACTTTGCCATAGGGCCAGCTTTTGAAATCGTGGTTGTTGGAAATCCCAACGCATCCGATACACAAGCCATGCTGGCAGCTATCCGAGAAATATATCTCCCTAACAAAGTACTTATATTACGCCCTCCAGAGAATGATAACCCGATCACGCAGTTGGCTGAATTCACCCGCCAATACCAGGCGGTCAACGGGAAAGCGACCGTTTATATCTGTGAGAATTATTTCTGCCATCAGCCAACGACCGATATTCAAACCATGCTTTCCATGCTGCGCAAGACAGGCAATTAGGTAATTAAGATTTATTCTCAAGATCTATCTCGTAAAAATTAATTTGATCCTGTTGTGGAAACCTTCTTCTTAGCGTATAATTCCTGCCAAGCAAAAAGGAAAACCATGTCGAAAACGGATACATACTTGACCCTAAGCAATACCAAAGCTGCTGCTATAAAGGCGACTGCCGCCTTGAATGCAGCAGTCGCCACGAGACTCATGTCCGTGTCGCAGCACACCGCCTAAAGGAATCATCAGGTCATACGAACCATTAATAACAGATCATGCCTGCGGCTCGGATATCTCCCTTATCCAGGCCGTTTTTATTTGTGCAAGAGAAGAAACCAGAGGAATATCATGTCAAAATCAAAACTCAGCGGTCACGAAATCCGCCAATCTTTCAACAATTTCTTTATCGAAAAAGCCGGGCACACATTCGTGCCATCGTCATCGTTGGTACCAGGTGGTGATGCTACGCTGTTATTTACCAATGCAGGCATGGTGCAATTCAAAGATGTTTTTCTTGGCACCGACAAACGCTCCTATACCCGGGCAGTCAATTCGCAAAAATGTATGCGTGTCGCTGGAAAGCATAATGATTTAGAAGATGTCGGTCAGGATGACACGCACCACACATTCTTTGAGATGCTCGGGAATTGGTCTTTTGGCGATTATTATAAAAAAGAAGCCATCGCCTGGGCCTGGGAATTGCTCACTGAAGTCTGGGGATTAAATCCCGAGCACCTTTACAGCACCGTCTTCAAAGATGAAAAAGATGAAATTCCAGCGGATGAAGAAGCAGCAGAACATTGGCGTGCGCTGCCCACCTTCCCTGAAGGGCATGTCTTCTATCTTGGGCGTAAAGATAATTTCTGGGAAATGGCAGATACCGGTCCATGTGGTCCTTGCTCGGAAATCCACATCGATCTGCGCCCCGGCGACGGCCCGGTAACACCAGAAACGCTCGATACCGATCGCTTCATTGAACTCTGGAACCTGGTCTTCATTCAATATAACCGCACCGGACCGAACGATTTAGAGGCCCTCCCTGCGACCCATGTTGATACAGGTCTTGGATTGGAACGCATCGTACAAATTCTTCAGGGCGTTGATTCCAATTACCGCACGGATTTACTTTGGCCGCTGATTGAAAAAACGGCCCAGCTCACAGGCCACACGAAAAGCGAAATCGATGCTCATTTCACGCCCTACCGTGTGATTGCCGATCATGCCCGCGCGGCCGCCTTCTTAGTGGCAGATGGTGTTGTGCCGGGCAATATGGGTCGCAACTACATCACCCGCATGATCATCCGCCGGGCGTATCGCTTCGGGGGCAAAATTGGCCTTGACGAACCTTTCCTTTCCTCGGTTGCCCAAGAAGTTGTTGAACAATATGGTGATGCTTATCGTGAATTAATTCAGAATCAGGGCACCATCCTCAAAACCATCACCCGCGAAGAAGAGCAGTTCCAAAAAACACTCGATAAAGCCAATGGGCATCTTGAAAACTTGCTCGATGCCTTAGAAGCTGAACAAAAACAGACCCTCTCCGGGGAACTGGCGGCTGACCTATACACCACTTACGGCATGCCGTTTGAAATCACCCGTGATATTGCCCAGGAACGCAGTTTAGATGTAGATGAAGCTGGGTTTAACAAAGCTATGGATCAGCACCGCCTGGCATCGGGTGCCGGCAAAGCTATGGGAGCCTTGGGCGGCGAAGATGTTGAAGTCTATCGTCAATTATTAGCTGATCTGCAGAAAGGTGACCAACTTGGACCAGATGGTGTCGCCTACAATCCCTATGGTGACCCAAAGGACCTGGCGTTTGAAGCTGAACTGCTGGCTTTGGTCGTGGATGGGGAGTCCGTAGATTATGCTTCTCCTGGCAGCCAAGTAGAAGTGCTGCTCCCGGAGACAAATTTCTATATTGAGGCCGGAGGACAGGTTTCGGATACGGGTGTCATAACCAGCGCGAACTGGAAAATCAATATTACCGCGATGCGCAAACCGGCGGCGGGAATCATCGTACATGCTGGTACCGTCATCAGCGGCATCCCTACGGTCGGGGATAACGGTACCGCGCAGGTGGATGCAGGGCGCCGTAAAAATATCATGCGCAATCACACCGCCACACATCTGCTGCACGCTGCGCTTGATGAAGTTTTAGGCAGTCACGCTCGGCAGGCCGGGTCCTTGGTTGCCCCAGAGCGCCTGCGCTTTGATTTCACGCATCCCGAGGCAGTTACCGCGCATGAGTTGGATCAAATCGAGAGCTACGTCAACGGAAAAATCCTGGATGACTCACGCTTAACAACCCAGCAAAAATCCCTGCAGCAAGCCCTCAATGACGGCGCACGCGCC
The DNA here is from genome assembly GCA_039714275.1 of Chloroflexota bacterium. Lineage (GTDB taxonomy): Bacteria > Chloroflexota > Anaerolineae > Anaerolineales > UBA11858 > JBDLJO01. The sequence goes on from JBDLJO010000144.1 coordinate 4,185, forward strand.
CTTTTCGGTGAGAAATATGAAGATACCGTGCGCAATGTTGCGATGGGTGATGAAAATGGGCTTTTCTCCAATGAGTTATGCGGCGGCACACATTGTGACAGCTCTGGTGAAATTGGCACCTTTGTGATTACCAGCGAGGGCAGTGCGGCAGCAGGAATCCGGCGCATTGAGGCTGTTACCGGTCAAGAGGCCTATAACCTTATCCAGCGCCGCCTGCGGGTTATCAAACAGGCTGCCGCAACATTATCCACCACACCGGACGAGCTACTCGAGAAAGCAGAAAACACTTTGAGTGAAATAAAAGCCATGCGTTCTCAAATCGCTCATTTACGGGTAAACCTTGCCGCAGCCGATTTTACACGGGTGCTGGATGGTACTTCCCAAGTTAACGGTGTAAATGTACTGACCGCAGTTATCAAAGATGCTGACACAGATGCGCTACGTCAAATGGCAGATCGCTTCCGGCAGCGGTACCCTGAGAACGGTGTGGCCGTACTATCAACGGTGGTCAATAAACGCCCCATGATCATTGCCGCAGTCACGGAGAATCTTGTCAAACGCGGCCTAAAAGCCGGCGACCTGGTCAAATTTGTTGCCAAACCGCTGGGTGGTGGTGGCGGCGGCAAACCCACCCTGGCTCAAGCCGGCGGCAAAGATGCCAGCAATCTTGACCAGGTGTTAAAAAGCGTACCTGGCTGGGTAAAAGATAAACTTGAATAAGTATTCCTAACCCTGAATACCTCTTTTTATAGACCCTATCAGCATAACCCAGGCAGGGAAATGCGACACCCCTCCAGGCCTGGGTTTCTTCTTTTCACCAAAAACAGGGTAAAATTGCGCTTGTGAAGACAAAAATCATCCAACTTGAGCCCTACGATGATGTAAATTCAACCCAAGACAAAATGAGTTGGGGAAACCCCGCCCGTATTTTATTGGTTTGGCCCGCGCGCGGGCGCGTTCTCGATACGCAGCTTGATCTCATCCTGCTCAGACGGTACGCCGCTGAAAGAGGTGCGCAGCTGGCTTTGATCACTCGCGATGCAGAAGTACGTCACCACGCGGGTAATTTGGGCATACCGGTATATAACCATATCCGCAAAGCAGAACAAAGCCACTGGAGGTCTAAACGTCCTTCTAGCAGGCAGCAGCCGAGTACCATCAAACGTCTATCAGCGTTAGACTGGAGAGAGGGAGATCAACCTGATCTCGAGGGCATGCATCAGGATGCAAATCCAACCTCACCCGCCTGGATTGTTAACCCTAAAGTGAGGATAACTGCCTTTGCACTGGGCGTACTGGCGGTGATGGCGATTGCTGCGCTCTTGCTCCCCAGTGCGGAAATTCAATTATCTCCAAAAATCCAGCAGCAAAGGATCACCATTCCGTTAACAGCCAGCCCTGAAATTGAGGTGGTCAACCTCTCGGGGGAACTCCCGCTGCGGTGGCATTCGGTGATCGTTGAGGGACGGGCCCAAATTGATTCCTCGGGCAGCATCGCAATCCCCGATCAATACGCATCCGGAGAGGTGCTTTTCACTAATCTCAGTGACCGGCAGATTCGCATCCCAGCCGGCACAACCATCAGCACGACAGGCGGTACGCCAATCCGATTTATGACCACGGAAGATGCTGTCTTGGCGGCCAATGTACAAGATATAACCGTGCCGATCCAGGCAACCACACCGGGGAGTGAGGGCAATGTCCCTGCTGGTAAGATCATCGCCATTGATGGCGAGCTAGGCTTAAATTTGACCGTCCACAACCCCGGCGACACAGTTGGGGGCAGCGATCGGATCGCGCCGGCTCCCAACCAAAATGATTACCAAAACATCTTCGATTCATTATTCCAAACGCTGCAGGCAACCGCCGCTGAAGAAATCGAAGCCGGAATCACCCGTGATATTTTTCCGCTCAGCGCAGCGCCGATCCACAGCTATACTATCGAAGAAGTATACACCCCAGAAATCCCTGAACCTGCCGACCAGCTGCACTTGATCTTGCAAGCTGCTTTTCAAATCCCCACCGTAAGCCGCTCCGAATTAGAATTTCTGGGGCGCAGCGCATTGGAGACCAATTTAACTCCCGGGCAGACAAGCATACCCGAAACTTTCACCATCAAACT
>JBDLJO010000145.1:0-6287 GCA_039714275.1 Chloroflexota bacterium
GTAATGAGGGGGGTAAATGCATAGTGTTTAATGAACTGCTCTTTATGTCCCCCAATCACGCAGGTAGAGAAAATCGTAGCCGATGGTGCGGTTGGTCAGTTTGGCGATGGGAGGCATGACGCGCTTGAAATGATTACGGCGCACGCGGTCGATGATCTGCTGCACAAACTCGGCGGAGAAGCCTTTTTCGATACAATCCTCGGCGCTGTAACGCTGGTCAACCAGGTAGTAGAGCAGTTCATCCGCCTGCGCATAGGTGAAACCCAACTCATCTTCGTCCGTTTGTCCATCCCAAAGATCTGCTGAAGGGGCTTTGTCGATAATCTGTTCAGGAACGCCAACATCCCGGGATAACTGCCGGACCTGGTCTTTATACAGGTCGCCGATGGGGTTGAGGGCGCAGGCCGAATCACCGTAGAGGGTGGTGTAGCCCAGCAGGATTTCGGTTTTGTTGCCGGTGCCGATGACCAGACCGTTGAAGGCGGCGGATTGATCGAAGAGGGCGACCATGCGGGCGCGGGCCATGATATTCCCTTTCCGAATTTCACCGGCATCTGGGAACTGTTGAAAGAGCGGTTCGACCATCTCGGTGATCGGGATGGTGATCTCACGCACGCCGGTGGCGTCGATGACCAATTGGGCGTCTGCCATTGATGCGGGCGAGGAAGATTTATAAGGCATCCTGACCGCCAGTACATTCTCCGGGCCCAGGGCCTCGGCGGCCAAATAACAGCTGAGGGCGGAATCAATGCCCCCGGAAAGACCGATCACGCCGCGCTGAAATCCCGTCCGTTGAATCTCGCTCTTAATGAAACCCACCAGAATACCGCGGGTCAAGTTGGTGTTGATTATTAGATCCTTCATGACTGCCTTCCTTGACTGCGAATGCGTGCCAATTCTCGCTGTACCAATCCGGTGCGCTCATCCCGCAGCAGGGGCAGACGAGCGCGGGTGCGGTGTAATTGGTTGAGCTCAATTTCGGCCAGGGTGAGGGCTTCTTCCTGGTAAGGACCCTGGGCGATTAATTTGCCATCCGGGTCGAAAATGGTTGATCCACCCCAAAAATTCAAGCCATCTTCATAGCCGACCCGATTGCTGTGCACGGTAAAGGATGTGAATAGGCTGGCGTATGCTTGATTGATATGCTCTACCCAACGAGCGGATTCAAGCCGCTCTCCTTCGTTGATGCCCCGTCCTGGGGAGGCGGAAGTAAAGATCAGCATGTCAGCGCCATCGAGCCAGAGTAAATATGGGGGCGAGGCATGCCAGAAATCTTCGCAAATGGCGATTCCTATACGACCGAAGCGGGTGTCAAATGCGCGGACGGAATCGCCCCAGGCGAAGAAACGGCTCTCATCAAAGAGGGCGTAGGTGGGTAAATATACCTTGCGATGGACATGCAGGACGCGCCCACCGGATAAATATGCCGCCGCAATATAAAAGCGGTGACGCTGATCTTCATCCACAAAGCCAACTACCATATCGATGGATTTGCTGGCTTCCAGCAGGGGTTTGAAGATCGGGTCATCATCATCCGGACGATGGGCGACTGAGAAGGCCAGATCTTGCAAGGCATAGCCGGTCAGCGACAGTTCGGGAAATACGAGCAGGTCAGCACCTGATGCCACCGCATCATTGGCGTAGGTTAAGTGTTTTTCGAGGTTGGCTTCAACACCACCGAGTACGGTATTGATTTGAGCGAGTGCAATAGATAATTTCATAGCGATTCCAATTCGGCTGCTGCCCGATAGGTTTTTAGATAGATGATCAGCGTAGTCAGGGCTGCTAAGATAAAAAATCCCAGGGCAGCCCAGAAATCGAGCCGGGCGTTACCCCAGCGGGGGGCCGGGTCAACCCGCAACGCGACCAACGTGATCTGAATCAGGGAGATGCCGGATAAGGTGAACCCGAATTTTAACCCGGGGGAACGGAGCGGTTTCCATAGTACGCTGGTTATCCAGGAAAGCAGGGTGGTCAGCAGCGCCCCAACCAGCTGTACCGGCCAGCGCAGGTTGATTTGCCCCTGGATATCACCTGCAGGTACGCCCCACCAGAGATCGGTTTTTGGACCATAGGCCGTTCCCGCAGCCCAGCAGCCCAGCCAAATACTGATCGTCATGGCGACCAGTAATGATGTGTTGGTATCAAAAAAAGATCTCGAATCCCAGCCTCGAATCAGCGCAATGATGGCGGTGGTGATTAATCCTCCCGCCAAGGCGCCCGTCCAGGAAAGCCCACCCAGCCAGAGCTGGGGAATTTCCGTCAGGTGTTCTTTGAAATAGGCCCCGTGGACAGCGACGTAAATTAACCGCGCTCCGATCAGACTTCCCACCAGGATGCCGAGGGCCTGATTGAGGTAGGTGCGGGGTTCGTGACCCTCAATCTCAGCGGTATGAACCACGCCGTGCAGACCGATCAGCGCGCCGACTGCCAGAATCAATGAAAAATTATAGATGCGTATCTGTCCTAAAAGGAGGCTGGTGGTTTCCACGGGGCAATGATACCATGAGCAAAATCATCTTTGTTGGTTGGTTACGATGATGATTTGGAGGTCTCGATCGCGCTGGCAGACCCCCTGATCCATTTGACCATTCTCCCAGCATCAGCGAGCAGAAAAGGAGCGCTGTCATTGTCTTGAGTGGAGAAAAAATGTATAATCAGATCAGCAGGAATTGATTTTTGATTGTGATGAATTGGAGGGAATCACGATGACAGATTTTCTTCTCGACCCTAATGTAGCTTATTTGTTTTTAATTGGTGGCTTTGCTTTTGCGTTGATGGCTGTTCTGACGCCGGGCACCGGGCTGTTGGAAATTGGGGCTTTGTTTGGACTTTTGATCGCCGGTTGGGGAATCTATAATCTGCCGATTAACTATTGGGCCTTGATCGTGCTGATATTGGGTGTTTTCCCCTTTATTTTAGCGCTGCGTAAATCGGGGCAACTGCAGTATTTAGGTATTTCCATTTTTGCGCTAATCATCGGATCAGCTTTCATCTTCCGTGGGGAAGTTTGGTGGCGCCCGGAGGTGAACCTGGTATTAGCTGCAGTAACTTCCCTCCTGGTGGGCGGGTTTTTCTGGATTGCGGCCTCGAAGACCCTGGAAGCTGATAACGCCCCTTTAAAACATGATCTAGGGACGTTGATTGGCGCTACTGGGGAAGCCAAGACCGATATTTACCACGAGGGATCGGTCCAGGTGAGCGGTGAAATGTGGACTGCTCACAGTCGGAATCCAATTCAATCTGGCACCATGATTCGAGTAGTCGCCCGTGAGGGGTTGGTTTTAGAAGTAGAAAAAGTTAACTGATCATTGATTTTAGTTCAAGGAGGCAAAAAATGTTATATTCTGAATTGACGTTACAAGTGGCTGAAGCAGCAAGTTTCTTAACTTGTTTGATCGGTGGTGTGGTTGTTATTGCCCTGGTGCTGTTAGCCAGTGCGATAAAAATTATTCCTGAGTACCAACGCATTGTTATCTTTCGCTTGGGGCGGGTCATTGATATAAAAGGCCCGGGTATTATCTTCTTGATCCCGGTGATTGATCGTGGGCGACGGGTAGACCTGCGTGAGCAAGTGCGTGATATCCCACATCAAACCGTGATCACCAAAGATAATGCCGGTATTTCGGTAGATTTCATCTGGTATTTTAAAATATTGGATCCGATTGCCAGCGTGGTTGAAGTGGAGAGATTCGAAGCCGCTGCTCAGGGTATTGCTACAACCACACTGCGTGCTGTGGTTGGCGGTATCTTACTCGATGATGCGCTGTCGGAACGAGAACATATTAACAGTATGCTGCGTGCCCGTCTGGATGAAGTGACTGAGCGCTGGGGGGTCAAAGTTACCAATGTCGAAATCCGCGAGATCATCCCGCCCCGGGAGATCCAGGACGCCATGAACCGGCAGATGACTGCAGAACGTGTGCGCCGCGCGATGGTGACCGAATCTACTGGAGAAAAGGAAGCCGCGATTAATGTTGCCGGTGGAGATAAACAGTCAGCCATCTTGCGAGCAGAAGGCCATAAACAATCCGCTATTCTGGAAGCTGAAGGGCAGCGTGAAGCACAGGCACTTAAAGCCGAAGGTTATGCCGATGCCCTGGCCAAGATTTTCTCCAGCGCCAAGGATATCGATCAGAAGACGATGACCCTGCAGTACTTTGAAACCCTGAAGGAAATGGGCGCGGGCGAATCGACCAAATATATCTTCCCGATGGAATTCACCAGTTTGATGGAAAAATTCATCAAAGACAATAAATAATATTCTCTTGTCTGCTGATGTTCCAACGCTGATTACAGTGCCAGGCAGTCCGGTTAAAATACTACCGGCTGCCTGGCGAGATTTTAACGCCCTGCGACACCTGGAGCAGGTTTGTTTTCCCTTAGATGCCTGGTCGGTATTTGATTTAATTGCCGTGCTGTCCTTCCCCAGCGTGGTGCGTCTGAAAGCGGTGGATGGTGACATGATGGTGGGGTTTATCGCCGGGGATGAGCGCGGCTCCCAGAACTTAGCGTGGATTGCCACCCTGGGCGTTTTGCCCGATTACCGCCGTCAACATATTGGCGCAGCCCTATTGCGTGCTTGTGAAGATGCTCTGACGGTACCCCGGATTCGCTTGAGCGTGCGGGCAGAGAATGCAGCCGCGCTGGCGCTCTACAAGAATATGGGCTATCAACGGGCCGGTATATGGCCGAAATATTATCAAGGGGGGATGGATGCCATTATTCTGGAGAAAGAACGCTCTATTTAGGCTATAATTACGCTATGCACCTTGATCAACTACCCAAGCCCGTATTTGTGTCTCAACCAGCAGCTTTGCAGGAGATGGTCCGTGATTTATCTGACCATGCGATCATTGCTGTAGATACCGAGGCCAATAGTCTCTATGCCTACTATGAGCGGGTGTGTTTAATTCAATTTTCTACGCCTGAGACAGATTATCTGGTTGATACCTTTGCATTTGATGATCTGTCTTCGTTGGCGCCGATCTTTGCCAACCCGGATATTGAAAAGATATTCCATGCCGCCGAGTATGATGTCTTGATCTTGCGGCGTGAATTTGATTTTTCTTTTGCCCGCATTTTTGATACGATGGTTGCCGCCCGAATCCTGGGCTGGGAATCGGTTGGCTTAGGGGCTTTACTGGAGTCTGAGTTTAAGATTCGAGTCAATAAAAAATATCAACGGGCAAATTGGGGTCTGCGCCCGATCCCTCAAGAGATGCTGACCTACGCTCAAGTGGATACCCATTTCTTGATCGCGCTGCGAAATCAACTGAAGACGGCTTTAAAAGCTAAAGGCCTGTGGCATCTGGCGCTGGAGGATTTCAACCGCAGCTGTCACCCGAATGGTCAACAGGAACGTACACCGATAGAACAGTGCTGGCGGATTAAGGGCATGAGAGACTTAGGACCGCAGCAGTTAGCCGTCTTGCGAGAACTGTGCTTTTTCCGTGATCGGGAAGCTCAAAAAGTAGACCGCCCATTATTTAAAGTAATTTCCAACAAAGCACTTATTGAAGCGGCCACTACCTGGCCCAGCACCCTTGATGAAGTGCAAGCTGTGCACGGCATATCGCCCCGCCAGGCTCGCCGTATTGGACGGGGTATCCTGGCTGCCGTTCAACGCGGCAAGAAGGCCGACCCGCCTCGCCCCCAGCGAAATGCGCGGCCCAATGGGAATCACCTCGATCGAATCGATCGTCTGCGCCGGTGGCGTAAAAATCATGCCAGAAATTTGGGTGTTCAATCAGATATTATTTTACCCAAAGATATCCTTAATAAGATCGCAGCCGAAAATCCGCGCTCAACCCAATCTTTAGCGGGTGTAATGAGTACAGTTCCTTGGCGCTACCAGGAGTATGGGGCCGAAATATTAAAGCAGATCAGAGCAACTAAATAAGCATCAAGATTTACCCATTCCATAAAGCGTAGGAGGTAGTTTCATGAAAATTCATTTTCATGGTGCGGCGCAAACGGTTACCGGTTCTCAGCACCTGCTGGAGATCAATGGTAGAAAATTGCTGCTAGAGTGCGGCCTCTTCCAGGGGCGTCGAAAAGAAGCATTCCGCCGCAATCGCCACTTTCACTTCAACCCGGCTGATCTAGATGCTGTTATCCTCTCTCATGCTCATATTGATCACAGCGGCAATTTACCGCATCTGGTAAAAGACGGCTATCAAAAGAAGATCTATGCCACACCGGCCACAGCCCACCTGGTGAATATCATGCTGCTGGATTCGGGTCATATTCACGAATCGGATGCTGCATATATTAATAATAAAAGG
>JBDLJO010000146.1:0-6274 GCA_039714275.1 Chloroflexota bacterium
GCACAGCCCTTCATGCGGTTCTAAGATGACCTATGATGGCACGTTCTCGGATTGTTTGAAAGCAGGTCAGGGAGTGGCAGCGGCATTGTTGGAAAAAATGGACATCCCGGTTTTCAATGAGGATGAGATCGATCAGGCTGCTGAATTGATTGGCGAATAGTATGCTGTTGAGATACCGCATTTCCCCCTGATTTCAGGGTAGGGAATAGTCTCAAACAGATTCCAGATGAATCATCTAAAACCGTTCAAGTTTATCTTGAGCGGTTTTTGTATTTGTTAGGCCATATCTTCGAATCATCAATGCAGACATATATGATGATAATAGGTATAATACAGAAAGGCGATCAAATTATCTGCAAAGGATAGCAATGAAGAACAAAGACGATTCATGGTTAAGTGGGAATCCCTATGAAAGATTTATGGGACGTTGGAGCCGTCTGATTGCTGATAAATTTTTGAACTGGCTGGCAGTCCCCCCGGCAAGTTATTGGTTGGATGTGGGGTGCGGTACCGGTGCATTGACTCAACAGATCTTGCATGATTCTCAAGCGCGCAAAATTGTGGGCGTTGATTCTTCAATTGATTTTGTTAAGTTTGCAAAACAATCGATTCTGGACCCAACTGTGGATTTTAGAGAGGGGTTGGCGCAATCATTAGATATGTCATCAGACACCTTCGATTCCGCTGTTTCTGGGTTGGTGCTTAATTTTGTGGAGCAGCCTGAAGATGTCCTCTCGGAGATGATCAGGGTAACAAAACCCGGTGGGAAGATCGGGATTTTCTTGTGGGATTATGCGGACGGTATGGAAATGCTGCGCTATTTCTGGGATGCAGCGGCAGCGCTTGATCGTGATGCGGCAGCGTTAGATGAGGGTCTGCGGTTTCCACTATGTCAGGCGGGTGAGCTTGAAGGGCTGATCCGAAATTCGGCCCTCAAAGAGATCGAGGCTGTTCCAATTGAAGTCACCTCAGTTTTCAAAAATTTTGACGATTATTGGCAGCCGTTTCTGGGCAAGGTTGGTCCAGCACCGAGTTATGCCATGAGTTTGGACCCGGAGAATCGCCTAAAACTTGAAAGCAGGCTGCGCAAGAACCTACCAATAAGTGATGATGGCTCAATTTCCCTAAACACACGTGCCTGGGCAGTGAAAGGCACTGTATAACTAAATTGAAAATAAAATGATTGGAGATTTTATGAAGAGACTGAAAGAATGGTGGAACAATGATCTTTCCAAAGGGGTGAAGTTTGTCTTTTTAACATTACTTGCCAATGGACTGCCCGCCTTTTTAATATTGATGAGTTTGCCCAGCAAGACGGAGACCTTTTTTGTCTGGACGATTCAACCTGAGATCAATGCCCGATTGGTGGGGGTGATGTACAGCAACGCGTTACTGCTGGTGGGGTTCGGTGCCACCCAAACCAAATGGTCCCGGGTGCGCATCAATATGGTGGTGATCACCCTATTTTCGATCCTGGCAACTGTGCTGACTTTCTTTTATCTGAAACCCTTTCTGGCACACCCCTGGTATCACCTGGCTTATTGGCTAACGATGTATTTGGTGCTGTTCTTTGGCGCACCTATCGTTTTTATTAAGCAAGAGCGTAAATATGGCGGTCGACTGCCGGTTCATATTTCACTCAACCGCACTGGGCGTTTTGCTGCAGGCATTTCAATGTTGGTCAGTTTCACTGGTGGTCTTTTATTTCTATTTCAGGTAGAGCTGGTCAATCAGATATGGCCCTGGACACTGCCTCCATTGGTTGCTGGCTTAATTGGGGTGCTCTTTATGACCCATACCGCTGCTTATGCCTGGGCGCTGTGGGATGGCGACTGGACCCGCGTGCGTCCGATGTTTTGGCAGGCCCCTCCAACTGCGATCCTGTTCATGCTGCTGCCTGTGTTTCACCCGGCAGATTTGCGTCCCAATGCGGAGATTAGCCTGGGTTTTTACTACGCTGTGTCAGGATTATTCGTGCTGCTCCATTTGGCCGTCATTTTGAGGTACCGTGCTATTGAGAAAGGGTTTGTTGGTGGTGATGAATAAGGCCGTGCGGGGTGGTGTACGTTTAGATGTGGTTGGGCTGTTCCTGGCTGGATTGATCAACACTTTTCTGGCCTTACTCGACGCTGGAATCATTTTAGCGCCGGGTACAAGCGCTATGCAACCCGATCTACTGGCGCGCGCGACCTGGATTGCTGAGCATTCCCTGCGTTGGCAAGGGGGGTGGCTTTTCTGGTTCGCCGTGACGCTCAGTTTTTCGTGGAGTTATTATGCCCTTGGGCGACATTTAAACGCTGCTTCGCCCTGGCGTGATCTGGCAATTGGTGCCGCTTTGATCGCTGCTGCCGTCGATATTATCGGTGTGATCGTCAATATGGTCGTATTACCTGAGCTGGCAGGTGCGCTGAACAATACCCTAATGAATCCAGATCCAACGATGCAGGTTGTCTTTCAATCTATGGAAAGACTCGCCCATGCCCTGACCAATACAGCTGCTTTTGGCTTATACTCTTTGGCAGGTTTACTGTTATTACCAGCTGTTATTTCTACGAAAACCTACCCGCGCTGGCTAGCCTGGTTGGGTGCGATGGAATGGGGCATCGCTGCCATCGCCACCCTCCTGCTGGTGATTTCACCAAACCTGGCAACTATCCCCTTGTTGGTTAGCTTTATCCTTTATGCCCCCTGGGTGTGGGGAAGCGCCTGGTGGCTGGTGCGCAAAGATTAAAACCCGATCCTCAATCTGCCCTGTTATCCGGAAATTATTGGTTCATCAGGCAATAACCAAACACCTTTTGGGTACAGCGACGTTCCTTGACGGTTTTAGGGGGTGCAATTATCATTCTGGCAGCTAATTAACATGCTTTAGGCCCCTTTTAGGTTTTCGAAGAAAAAATTTTGGGGGTGATTTAAGTAAAAAAATACATCCTGGTTTGAAAAAATCGTGGGGGTGGGGATGAACCGAAAAAACCAAAGGTCATAAAAATGAATAGAGAAGAAGATCGCCGCGATTCCAATCACGTTGAAATAACCGAACCAGAGAACGCGCTGCCGCCTGTTTCACTTGATGGGTTATCTAAAGACATTCAAGCTGCGGCAGCCCGGGTTGGGTGGACAGAATTATCACCTGTGCAATCCAGGGCGATTCCATATATCCAGGGCAAACGTGATTTGATGGTCCAGGCACGTACGGGCAGCGGTAAAACCGGTGCTTTTATTATGCCGGTATTGGAGCGGATTAACCCCCAGCAGCAAAGCTGTCAGGTGCTGGTGCTGGTACCCACCCGAGAACTGGCACGGCAGGTAAGTTCGGATACAAAACAGTTGGTTGGCGACAGCGGCATTCGCACAGTACCGGTCTACGGCGGTACAAGCTATAAACCGCAAATTGAGTCTTTCAAGAAAGGCGCCCATATTGTTGTTGGTACGCCAGGTCGGGTGTTAGATCATTTGATCAAGCGCAACTTATCCCTGAAGAACCTCAAAATTTTGATTTTTGATGAAGCCGACCGCATGATGTCGATGGGTTTTTATCCTGATATGGTGCGAGTACAAGATTTTCTACCCAAACGAGATTTGAACGGGTATATGTTCTCAGCGACTTTTCCGGTTCATGTTAAAGCCCTGGCGCATCAATTTTTGAACAAACCGGGCTTCCTCAGTTTGAGCCAGGACCGAGTCCATGTTGAAGATACCGAACATGTTTTTTATATTGCACCCGGGATGGACAAGGATCGTTCGCTGGTGCGAATCATTGAAATGGAAACGCCGCAGCAAGCGATCATTTTTTGCAACACAAAAGCCAAAGTCGGTTATGTGGCCGAGGTTTTACAGCGATTTGGCTATAACGCGGATGAGATCAGTTCTGATCTTTCCCAAAATAAGCGCGACAAAGTACTTAAAAACGTGCGCGACGGTAAACTACGCTTCCTGGTCGCTACGGATGTCGCTGCCCGAGGGATTGATATCCCCAACCTTTCGCATGTTTTCCAGTATGAACCCCCCGAAGATATTGAAACTTATATTCACCGTGCTGGACGCACCGGACGGGCAGGCGCCAGCGGGATTGCTGTGATGCTGATTACGCGGGAGGAGAAAAGGCAGCTCGACCGCATCGGAAGGCACTATAAAATTGAATTCGAGGAACGGACGCTGCCCAAAGACGAGGATGTGCAGACTTTGGTGGCGCAGCGTCTTATCGGTCAGTTAGATGCCCGCCTGCGCGATCGAGACCGCTTAAAAATTGAGCGTATGAGACGCTTTGTTCCCTTAGCCCAACAACTGGCAGAAAACGAAGACGGCCTCTCGCTGCTGACCATGCTGCTTGATGATGCTTATCATGATTGGATGCACCAACCCCCAGAGCTGCCAGCGATGCATACCAAAAAACCAGCGCGTAAATCCAGCCGCAAAAAACGCAGACCGCGTAATCGAAGACCAAAAAATCGCCGGTAGAAAAGAATGCCACGTATTTTATGGTTAACACATAATTTCTGGTGATTTTTCATAAATTGTATAAAATTCGTACAAGAAAAGGGTAAAAATCTACCAAAAACTACCTTGAAATTGAAATGGTAATCGTGTATTATATAGCCAACAAACGCCTGGGTGCCCCCCTCACTTAGGCGTTTGTTATTTAAAAAAACAATTCCCTGGCAATCATTATTTGAAAATTAAAATCTACCAAAATCTACCTTGAAATTGGTCTGGTAATTATGTATTATATAAACAACAAACGCCTGGGTGCCCCCCTCACTTAGGCGCTTGTTATTTAAAGCCAAAACCTAGTTCAACACCGGGTTTTGGCTTTTTTTATTTGGGTTGGTATCGATAAGCAATTGAAAGCTCTACGTATTTCTAATATACTAGAACTAAAGCAGTCGAAATGATCAAGGAGGTCTGAGATGTTTGAGAATATCTTACTGGCCATTGATGGTTCCGATCACGCTTTAGAAGCTGCGCGAGTAGCCGGGGAAATGGCGCGCTGCAATGATGCTGCATTGTGCGTGGTTGTAGCTTATGAGGCCGTACCATCTTATTTGGGAGAGCCAAATTTTCAACAAGTGGTTACAGCGCGCTTGCGGGATGCCGAAGAGCAATTAGAAAAAGCGATCGCGTTTATTGGAGCAATTCCCGGGTCATTAAAGACCGAGGTATTAGAAGGGCCCCCAGCGGAAGCTGTTCTGCGGGTTGTTGAAGCGCGCGGTAATGATCTGATCGTGATGGGGACCCGCGGGCGGGGGCGCTTGTCGGGATTGCTGCTGGGCAGTGTCAGTCAAAAGGTAGTTGCACACGCGCCGTGCCCGGTTTTACTGGTCCGTTAGTTGAGCTTGAATTTCGGCTTCTTCAAAGGCATCAGGTGTGTTTAAATTCAGGAATGCCTGACCAAGAGGGTCGTACTGCTGAATCACACTTTGGTCGATGGTGTGCAGGTTGATATGATGATGCCATGAAGTCAGGCGCCACTGATCGTCGTCGATGGCAGCTTTGACTGCCGGGGTGCAAGTTGCCCGGCGGTAAACTGCGTGAAGCGGCTCCAGGCCGTGCCGGGTACCCGGGATGGCAGCGTCTAAATTGGTATCCCTGAGCTTGTCTCGGGCGAACAATAATATATCGGGATTGACGAAGGGCAAATCACAGGCGACAACTGCAACCAGCGGGTGTTGAGCTGCCTGGAGGGCGGTGTATAAACCTCCCAGGGCACCACGGTCGGGGATTGAGTCGGGAATCAGCGGGATGTTTAGGAAGCGGTATTCATCCGGGGAATTGGTTGTGATCAGCACTTGATCGGCTAGATGCATGATGCGATTCAAGACGCGCTCAATCAGGGGGCGGCCTAAAAAAGGCATCAGGGCTTTATCCACCCCCATGCGGCTGGATTTCCCGCCAGCTTGAATGACAAGACTTAACATGTAGAGATTATAATAGAAGCTGTTGAGCATTGCTAATTGAGCATGAGGACCTGATGAGTACTTTGGGAAAACAGCTGGATTTGATGACGGTGGAAGGGGAGCTTTATGAAAAGTTGGCAGATGATGCTGTGCGCTGTTATGCTTGTGCGCATCGCTGCTTGATCCGTGAGGGAAAACGCGGCATTTGTCAGGTGCGTTTTAATCGTGGGGGCGTGTTAATGGTCCCATGGGGGTATGTGGCCGGTTTGCAGGCTGACCCGATCGAGAAAAAACCTTTTTATCATTTCTTGCCCGGCAGCGACGCACTGACTTTTGGCATGTTGGGATGTGACTTACACTGCGCGTATTGTCAAAACTGG
>JBDLJO010000147.1:0-6264 GCA_039714275.1 Chloroflexota bacterium
CAGTCACGGGTCAGAGATTACCGCCCCCAAATGCTGGACGAGCTGCTCTATGAGGACCGCCGCCTGCTGGATGGCTGGGATAAAATGGCCTCCATTTACCGGGTGGAAGATTGGCCCTATTTTTCCCGACGGCGGGTGTTAATGCAGGAATACTATGCGGAGCACCGCGAGATCGTTGATCAAGTTGCTCCGGCACTGCTGCAAGAGATAGCGAAAAATGGAGCCCGCTGTTCTTTAGATTTCAAAGGGTTCAAAAAAACAAAATGGGCCTGGGGACCAACATCGGCATCCCGGGCAGGGTTGGAGGGGCTTTATAAAATTGGCCGGTTGGGGGTAGATCACCGGGTGGGCAGCCGCCGTTATTTCGATTTGATCGAAAGGCTGCTGCCAAAAAAACTACTTGGCACGCCCGATCCCAACCCAATGGATGATGACTATCAAGATTGGCATATCCTGCGCCGCATGGGGAACCTTGGTTTGGCACACCCACAGACCGGGGAACATTGGATGGGCATCCAGGGCGTCAAAACCAAAGAACGGCGGGAAATTTTAGCGCGCCTGCTGGCAGGTGGGGAGATTCGGGAAGTGCGCATTACAGAGCTGCCTGACCAAATTTTCTATCTTAGGACCACCGACCTGCCCACCCTTGAGTTTGTACAAGCTAAACAGGGGGAGGCCGCCCAAGCCGCGATCATCGCGCCGCTGGATAATTTGATCTGGGACCGTAAACTGCTGGGTACGCTGTTTGATTTCAGCTATATCTGGGAAGTGTATAAACCGAAAGCCAAACGCCAATACGGGTATTATGTGCTGCCAGTAATCTACGGCGACCGCTTTGTGGCTCGTTTTGACCCCGCTTTCGATAAAAAGACCCGCTATTTGACGATTCAAAATTGGTGGTGGGAAAAAGATGTTATCCCTGACCAAGATATGGAACAGGCTCTGGCGCGCTGTTTGGGTGATTTCGCGGTTTATTTGGATGCCCAGGAGGTCAGCATAGGGGAGGAAATTGAGGATATGGGCTGGCTTTTTTCCTCGGTGAGCCGTGATTAACATCGTCAAGGGCCTTGATGGATGGGCAAACGATGATACTATGTATTGAAGAAAGCGGAGGAATTCAATGAAACAAACCATAAAACGCATCGTGATTGGGATACTCAGCTTGGTTCTTCTTGCCGCGGCTGCTTTGCACCTTATCGCTGTCCCAGCGCCAGACCATCCCTTCTTCGATCAATTTGAAAACTACCCGCTTGTGATCGCTCATGCCGGATCTGAACTCTACCCCACAGATACTTTATATGCCTTGGAGAATTACGCCGATATGGGTGTCGATATCTTAGAGATGGATGTGCATATGACGGCAGATAAGCAAATCATCCTGATCCATGATCACACCGTAGACCGAACAACTGACGGCAGCGGCGATGTGCGCGAGATGACCTTGGTGGAACTGCAGGCCCTGGATGCAGGTTATTACTGGACAAATGATGATGGGGAGACATATCCTTTTCGCGATCAGGGAATTGTGATTCCGACCCTGGAAGAGGTCTTCCAGACCTTTCCCGACTACCCGATGATCATTGAAATTAAACAAGACAGTCCCAGCATGGAGCAAGAGCTTTGCAGCCTGCTCCGAGAATACAATATGGATGGAAAAGTTATGATTCCATCTTTCAGTGATACTGCGATGGCAAGATTTCGGCAGGCCTGCCCTGAGACAGCTACGGCTGCCAGCAGCGGTGAGGTAAGAGATTTTGTTTACCGTAATTTTGCCCTGATGGCCGGGACCATCTCACCCCAATATTACGCCCTGCAGGTACCGGAAAAAAGTGACGGTATACCCGTCGTGACAAGATTATTGCTGTTTTTTGCTAAATGGCGCAATGTACAGGTTCATATTTGGACGATCAACGATCCCGAGCAAATGGAGCGCTTTATTGATATGGGTGTCGACGGCATCATGACAGATAGGACAGATTTGCTGTTGGAAATTTTAGGTCGATAAGCATGTAAACGCACAGGGGGGAGTTATCCCCAATAAGGCGGGGGATGTGCTGGTAATTTGAGAGGACAGCGTTACGGCCGCAGTTCATCGTATGCACACCAGATTGGCTGTTAGGGCCAATTATCCTTGACGCCCACCCACCGTTGTGCAATAATGTAATTAGAGCAAGCCAAAAGCTCTAAGGAGTTAAAAATGACTGAGAAAAAACACTCAAATCATATTCCAGAACCAGCTAGAGAACATCTGAAAAATGCCAGAAACGAAATGAGAAAGGGCATAGAGGCATTACTACCCCCCGATTTTATTGAGCACCGCCGCACCACACGCAAAGAAATGCTTATGGCTGCTCGCGAAATGATCAACCACGCCCTTGAACGCATTGAAAGTCACGAATAACTTAGAAAGCTAACCACTCATATGAAACACCCACCAGGGTATTATGCATGGTGGGTGTTGTTATTAAAATCTACGTCTAAAACGCCTAAAAATAACCCCGAACAATGTCAGCAAGGCACCAGCTAAAAGCAGCCGCGCAAATAAAATCTCACCCTCCAGATAAAGCCAAATACCATTGGTCAAAAAAGCCATGAAAAGAACCGCGTTAACCAACATGTGCACGCCTACATCAATTCGGCGCATCTGAACGTTCAAAGAGGGATTCTGCACCATTAAACCATCTGCGGCAACCTGGTTTAAGACACGGTCCATCTGCCCGGGAAGGGCAATCAATGTTTGTGCAAAGCTACCCAATTCATCCAACCAAAATTCCCAGTTCGAGCCGCTTTCCTCAGCCAGCAGCTGTTTAGCATAAGGTGCAAGGCTCTCCCAAAAGTTAAACGAAGCATCTAACCCCGTGCAAATACCCGCCAGGATTGCCACACATCTAAAAAGAAAGATCAAGTCTTGCGGCACTTGAAAAGGCATACTAAAAACCAATTCGCGAAATTCTTTCGCAAACTCATGCATATCCTCAATACTTATCTCTTTTAATTCCTCCATGCTCTTGCCCCAAAATCGTTCAAATGCTTTGGCTTCGGCTCGAGCCAACAAATCCAGGTCTGCATGCGGCAGCAGCACATTAAGCAACTGGTAAGCCTTAACCATTCGCTGGGGGTCTTTAATCCCCAAACCAATCGCCAACTCGCGCAGACCGGCACGGGCATTGGGAAGCACATGGCCCACCATACCAAAATCCACAAATGTTAGTTTCCATCCCCCGTTATCACTGACTTCAAGGTCTGGTTCCACAAACAGGTTTCCAGGATGCGGGTCTGCATGAAAAAAGCCATGCTCAAAAATTTGTTTGAGATAAACATCAAATAACCGCCTTGCTACTTCAGAACGGTCAATCCCCGCTGCTTCAATGGCACCATAATCTGTCACCTTGATAGAAAATACATCTTCCAATACCAACACTTTGCGAGTTGTATGGGTCCATACAACAGCAGGCACCCTCACTCCTGGCACATTGCGAATATTTTCTGCAAATATCTCAGCATTGTGCCCTTCTGCCAGATAATCAATTTCTTCATACAGTATTTTTGAAAATTCTGCCAACAAGGCGGGGACATCTGCTCTGCGGCTGATAGGTTTATAGCGCATCATCCACCTACCCACAGTCCCCAACGCGGACAGGTCAATGGCGATAATCTGCTCAATATTTGGGCGCTGGATCTTTACGACCACATTAACCCCGAACTCGGGCTCGCTCCCATTGGCCATCATTTTTGCCCGATGTACCTGTCCTAAAGAAGCCGCGGCCAAAGGCTTTTCTTCGAAACTGGCAAAGCGCTGATTTAATTCGGCACCTAACTCACGCTCGGCCAACTGGCGAATCGCAGAAAAATTCTCAGGGGGCACCTCATCTTGAAGGCCAGACAATTCCATCGTGATCTCTTCTGGAAGAATATCTGCCCTGGCTGACAAGAATTGTCCAACTTTGATTAAAACGCCACCCATCGCAACCGCAAGTTCCCGGTAGTCAATGGCAATTCTTTTCAAGCGTTTAGATCGAGAACGCTTGACGTATTTTTTAAAACCAATACGCCTAAGGAATATTTCCCAATAGATTAACCCCAGGAGCACCCGTCCAAAGAACCAGACTATTTTTCTGTATCGAGATTTATTCATGAATTAATTATATCAGCCAGATCATGGTTGAGAACTTTATGTCAGGAATGAGGTCAAGATCTCAAACCCCTTGGTCCACACGATCGCAGGAGTGTGGGAATCAGCGCTTGACAACCTTCGACAGCTATCATATACTTCGTTTAGTATGTACTAAACGCACACCCAGAGGACATTTATGAACGAGAATCTCAACGCCGCCCGGGGGCATTTCATCTTAGGGCTGAGCCGCATCAGCCGTTTCTGGGGATTCCCCAAGGCGATGGGCGCCATTTTCGCGGCGCTGTACCTCTCCCCCGAACCGCTCTGCCTGGACGAGCTTGTGATCCAGGCCGGGGTGACCAAAGGCGCGATCAGCACCAACGTGCGGGCGTTAGAGCGTCTGGGCATGGTGCATAAAAAAGACCGCATCGGCGAGCGGCGAGATTTTTACAGCGCCGAGACCGATTTCTGGAAGATCGTCAAAACCACGCTCAAGGAACGCGAGAAAAGTGAATTTGACCATGCTTTACGCAGCGTCGATGAAGCTCTGCTGATGACCCAAACCCCTGACCTGCCTTCCGAAGATGCCGAATTGGCAGCTTTTTACCAGCGGCGGTTGAAAGCGATTGGCAGCTTCTTTGGCAAGCTGGACAAATTGGTCAATATGATCATGACTTTTGACGATCTGCGAGTCAGTGCCATTGAACGACTGCTGGGTACAAAGGGTGACGAAGGGCCTTGATGTCAACCGGCCCTTTTTTTAACAACTATCGTTTAGTTTATTCTAAACGTAAACAACATCACAATTGGAGGCGGTTATGTTTAAAAAATTTGTCACCATCTATGCTTTGACGGTAAATTTATTGACCCTGCTTTGCTTTATGATCGCGCTGGGTATTGGAATCTACGATATCATCCAAATCATCAATCCAGCCTTTTCGCTGTCCTACGAACAGCATTTGATCAACAGCCAATATCCGATGATGGTATACGAAACATCCCAGAGTTCCAGCGGCACTGTGGAGGCTGCTTACGAACCCGATCCTGCTTCCGAATCCGAACTCGAAGATAAATATCAAAGTGCCCTGGTTTTGGTAAAACATCAAGCGGTGCAAAGCCTGACCCTGGCAGGTATTGTCGTTTTCATTTGCCTGGGCGTGTACATCATTCATTGGCGGCTGGCTAAACATTTTGGTATCTCGCAAAGCCAAGAAGCTGCGCATCTTTAGCGCATGCATCTAAGAAATTAATTTATACGTATATTGGAGGATTGAAATGAAAACTCGCGCCGCCGTTACCGGATCATTTAGCTACAGCGGAAAATACATCACCCGGCGCCTGCTGGATGCCGGGCAGGAAGTCATCACCCTGACCGGACACCCCGAGCGCCCCAACCCCTTTGGTGGAAAAGTAAAAGCCTACCCATTTAATTTTGATCATCCCGAGGCACTCGTCGATACCCTGGATGGCGTCGACACCCTTTACAACACCTACTGGGTGCGTTTCAACCACGGTGACAATTCGCATGATCTTGCTGTCAGCAATACGAGAAAGTTAATTCAGGCCGCGGAAAGCGCCGGCGTGCGGCGGATTGTGCATATCAGCATCACCAACCCGGATCTAAATTCACCCCTGCCCTATTTCCACGGCAAAGCAATGCTGGAAGAAATGGTCCAGGGTTCCAGCTTATCCTATGCCATCCTGCGCCCAACGGTGATCTTCGGGGTGGAAGATATTCTGATCAACAATATTGCCTGGATGCTGCGGCGCTACCCGTTTTTCGTGATCCCCGGTGCGGGGGATTACCGTCTGCAACCGATATACGCCGAGGATTTAGCCGCTCTTGCAGTGCAAGCGGGAAAAGAGGAGGACAACACGATCATTGATGCCGTGGGGCCAGAGATCTATAGCTTCGGTGCCCTGGTATGTCTGCTGGCGGATACGGTCAGCAGCTGCGCCAGAATCGTCAAACTGCCGCCCAAAATCGCTTTGCTACTTTCCAGGTTGGTGGGCATATTCGTTGGGGATGTTGTTTTAACACAAGAGGAAGTGGACGGTCTGATGGCCAATCTTCTGATCAGCGACGCGCCGCCAACCGGGGGCACCTCGCTGAAGGGTTGGCTCTCTGAGCATGCCGATGTGGTTGGCAA
>JBDLJO010000148.1:0-6264 GCA_039714275.1 Chloroflexota bacterium
GGCTGTTGATCTTGATAAGCTGCTCAAGGATGGGGAGGCAGCAGGCCCGCCGAAGTATTTCGGCGGCAGCGGTGCCGGCAGCAAGTCAAGTGCGCCAGGGGATGATGTATCTATTGACATTGACAGCGGCGAGGTTGATACCGGCGGTGAAATGTGATTGGTGACAGGTGCAGCCAGGCGCCGGCGGGATCTGTCACGAAATACATGTGACAGCAACCTTGTTGATCCGTACGCTGAAAAGGATATCATTGTCACGAAAACGATATGAGCGAAATAGTTGAAGTAGCAAAAGCGCACATAGGTAATGTGGTTGCCTATGTGCTTTCTAATGAGTTCGATGTCACGCTGAGCGAAGTTGAAGCGCTGCTGTTCGGGGAAGAAGCCTTCCCGCGGTACAAGTTCAGCAGCGCTTTATATACCTACCGTAATGTCAGGGAGAAACCCTGGGGGGCGATCACCGGTAGGCTGCTGCGTGATGATGTGGTCGAGGTCAGGAGTATGTCAGGAAATTGGGGGGAGATTGGGCGAGCGTGGTTGTCAGGCGCTATGACCGTCAAGCACGATGGGGATTGGGTCTACATGGGCAGCATGGTTAAGTTGTAGAGTCGGGTACCATTAATTCCTTACTTTACATCTGCATTAGCTCTGACACTTCCAGGGTGCCGCCGATGTCAAGAAATGGGCAGTCTTTGGCAATCTCCAGGGCCTTCTCCATAGATTCCGCTTCAATGATCGTGTATCCCGACATATTGGTTTTGCTCCCCTCGCTGACCGTGCCGTCAGGGCTGACGATCTGCGTATCCTTAAAAGGTTGTGCCGGAACGACGACTGCCTCGCCCAGGGATGATAGCCATCCCGAATACCTCGCGTGATGTTCCTTGCCGGCATCTTTGCTGGACGGCTGATTGCCCCCGATATAACTAAGTATATACTGCGCCATTTATGGTGCTCCTTTTATAAAATTAGTGATCGATCGTAATATTGGCTATATATTACCATAATTATCGTAATAGCGGGCGTGCAGCAAAATCGATCACCCCTTGATCAATCCACCGTGATACCTCAGTTCATATACCCTGATCTTGCCCCGCCTGATCCACTCCTCTCCTCGAAATGAGGCCGCGTCCCCTGTACTCGTATCGCTGTAGGTATCCCCTCGCACAGCATGTTCAAAGCCGCCCAGAAAACGCCCTTCACCATACATCAGCGACAGGCTCTCTTTGATCACCTGCCCAACCTCTGCCGCGCTGATTAACGCAGGTTTCAGGATTCGTCCGTAGTAATTCATCGCCCAGACCGGCGCGTCTTGGTAATAAACCACTTCCTGTCCGATAAAATCGCTGCCCCCAAAGTAGCTGTCCAGATACCAGTAATCCCCTTTACGAAATGCCAGGTCATGCGAACCCGGTCTGCATGACGGGCTTTTACTGCCGTCACCAACATAGGTCGCCGCTTTCGCACCCACGATGAAATCGGTAAGTTCCCTTAGGGGTAAATCACCTGTCATGTTTTATCCTCACAATGTGAATCAATATGTCTCAATTACAATTATTTCTACAGCTTTTTAGTGCTCAATGCTCTCAGATCGCTTGCCATCTCCAAGGATCCGTGAGAGAGTCACCCCTGTTACCACAGCATAGACCAGCACCGCCGCGATATAGGCAAGTACCCCCGACCGGTTGACCAAATCCGTCACCCCCACCAACCCGATACCCGCACCGACCCCCATTGAACTTCCCAATAGCCAGAGCGCCGAATTCGGATATTGACGCCGCAGCAATAACCACTGCGGCAGCCCGACCGCAAATCCCATCATCATGTATAAGAACACGATCACAACCATCGATTCATCATCGAACACCTGCGGCAGCCCAATATCATCAAATGCCTTAAAAAATGACACGCCGGCCAGCATGCCAAGCGGGACGGTCAGAGTCCACAAAATGGAGATCGGGGTGATTCGCCGCAGGCCAATCCATTGAGCGATACCAATCGGGATCGAAATCATCAGTGTTGATCCAAACATACCTGCTAGGGATATTAAACCTGATGGCAGCAGCGGCGCCGCTCCCAGAGCAGCGAATCCTAAAATATTTGCCAATACCCAAATCATGAATGGTTTGCCAAAATAACCAGATTTTTGAGACATAACCTGCCTCCATACTTAGCTTTGATCTTTGTGGGGGCAGCCGCCTTTCCCGCCCCAAACTCATTTATAAGCCGTCACCCCGAACGCTTTTGGTTTCGGGTTAACCTTTTTAAAACCCACTTCCCGCAGCCGGCGAATAACGCCCTTTGTCGTCGTACTGCCCGTCTTGCTCTCTGGGTTGCCTATATAATGAAACAACTGCCCGTTCAAGGCTAATACGCGGTACAGCTCCCGGTAGAATGCCGCCGAGTAAAGGTCACCGGCCAGCTTCAGAGTAGGGGGGTCGTGGATGATTCGGGAAAAAGAACCCTCATCGAAGGCCTTGATTTTTTCAAAGCTGCTGCCCACCAGTTGGGTAATTTTTGGATTGTTGAACAGCGCCTGTGACCAGGGGTTTTGCCTGGCAATTTCCAGGGCTGCCGGATCAATCTCGATCGTGATAACTTGACCCGCGGTTTTGGCCGCCTCAATCGCCGTATATCCTAACCCGGTGGTTGTATCCAGCACCCGTCCCACCACCGGCGCCAGGGCTTTGATCTTTTCCAGCGTATCCCGGTGAGGATCGGTACCCTTGATGCGGTGCATCGGGAATCCCGAGATCAGCATCGTCGGAGCACCCTCCGTGGCATATAAGCTGTATGCCAGATTGGTGTGTTCAGAAAATGTTTTAATATCGTGGATCGCGCCGCCTCGAATTACGAAGCACTTGTTATCTGCCCCGGCTATCTTTTCAACCGCACCCCAAGCTGCCTGCTCCCCACCGGGGAAGAATACGCCTTCACTGGAAAGCGATACTGCCGCCGTGGATAAGCCCAGATCAGGTGAAACCTCTGCAGATACCTCCTGCTCCTGCCTGGCTTTTAACAGGGCCTCCGCTTGAAGTTGCGATAAAACGGGGTAATTATTCATAAGACATCTTTTAAAAATGTAGCTCCAAATTGTAGAGAGCTGCGATCAAATTAAAACGCTCTCCCTCACCGCCGCCGGGTCGGATATCACATCACCCTAGGCCGTGTCATCCAGGAACTGCAGCACTTCTCGGTTGAAATCATCCGGGTTGACCAGGTTTGAGGGATCCATCGAATGCTCCAAGATCACAAATTTTGATCCCTTGATTCCCTGGGAGATTTTGCGGTTGATTTCAACAAATGACTTCCCAAATTGATCTCCAACCAGGTTCAGGGTTGGGATCTGCTCCCCGTTGATCTTGCCAATCGCATCGATCTGGTTGATCGCCTTTCTTGCCAATACCAGTTGATCAAAATCCACCCTCAAGCTGACCTCGCTGAAATATGCTTTTGCCAGCTTGGCGAAGGGTGCTTTATAAGCTGATGCCATCCCTTTCGCCAGCAATTTGCCCCCCAGGACTTTATAGATCTTAAAACCAATCACTTGTGAGTATCCCAGCATTTTCTCCTGGAATGTTTTCAGTTCCCCAAAGGTATCCGACAACACCAACCGCCTTACTTTTTCCGGGTTGTTCATCGCGTACGATTGCGCGATCACACCTCCCATGCTGACCCCCACCAGGATGCAGTTGGACAATCCAAAATGCGCCAATATTTTATCAATTTGGTCATCCCAATCCTTTAAGGCTAACTTTTCTACTTTAGACGTTTCGCCGTGTGCCAGCAAATCAGGTGCTAAAACATAATACCCTTGATCAGCAAAGGTTTGGATTTGCGGTGCCCACATCCGGTGATCCGCCCCAATCCCGTGCAGCAGGACCATCGCCTCGTCCTCTGCATTTCCTGTTACCGAAACCCCGAACGCCCTGCCATCTGAATGGATGATTTCCACAACTTCTCCTCTCAATATTTTCACTTGGTTTATCCAATGATTACGTTAAATTCACACTGACACATGATCATAGTTCTGTCCCCTATTTCCCCGTAGGCACATTCGTCCCAATCGACGATATAGCAAATTTACATGTCCTTGATTTATATGCTTTCTATTTTCCAACTGGCGCCAATACCATGATCGGGATTTGCCTGTCACCCGCCCATCTTTTATAGTGCGGGAACCCCATATAGGTATCCGTTGCTTCACCCCAAAATCTGGCATATTCCTCCCCCTGCGCTTCATGCGCCTTGTATTCTTGAACTTGACCTTTGAGGCTGCATTGTGCGTCCGGGTTTGCTTTCAGGTTGTAGTACCAGCTGGGGTGGTGATCCTGACCCCAATTCGAAGCGATCAGCGCGACCTTTCCAGCCCCAGTCTCATCTAAAATACCCAGCAGCGGCACCGAACGCGCCAATCCGCTTTTCGCGCCCTTACAAGTCAATATCACCACCGGTATGCCGGACAGGATCCCCGTCAGGGTGCTGCGGTTCTTGGTCAGCTTAAGCACGACCCGGTCGAAATAATGTAGGTTTTTTGAGAAGAACCAGGCCCCCGGCCGCGTTGATGTAATCTTCTGACCAAATCTTTGCAAGGTTGTATATTTTCTTTTGGTCATTTTTACACCTCGCCATTCTTCATTTTGATACTTTGATTACAACACCTCACCCAGATCAATCCCCCGCGCATCCGCCCGTTCCTGCAGCCAGTCGTCGTGCGTGACGGGGGTTGGCATGATCTCTTCCTCTGGTCGCCGGATCAAACTCAGCGCCTCATCCGGGCAGTTCGGCACGCACACCCCGCACCCCGTGCAGCGCGTCTCGTTGATCTGGATAACCATATCCCCAGAATCTAAGGACAGCGCCTCGAACTGGCAGTACTCGATGCAGGTCTCGCAGGCGTTGCACAGATCCGGGTCAACAACATTAACAAAAGCCGATCGCGCGATCACATTGGCAATCCCCAGGTCCGCCATCCCTCGCAGGATGCCGCACGAACAGGTGCAGCAGTTGCAAATATAGGTATGGAAATGCGTGTCTGTTTCCTGACTGTTGCTCACCGAGTGCACCAGACCGGCCTTCGCTGCCAATTTCAAAGTTGCCAGCGATTCCTCTTTCGTTTGCGCTCGTACTCCGGATGAATCATCAAACACGCCTGGCCGTTGGCTGAATATCATACATACATCCAGCGGGTGTTCACAGGGATCTCCAATCAGTGATTTCTGCACTCGGCAAATACAGGGTACAACCCCCCAGGCTTTGGCATGCTCAATGATCGCCGTCGCACTCTCAAACGGCTGCACCTCCATATCGTTTTGCACCGTCTCATTGACCGGGATCACCCGGTGCACGGATGGCTCAATCGCCAGCATTTCTCCAAAAACTTGCTGGTAGTAGGCTTCGAAACTTTCCGCCAACTCAGCATCCATCCGCCCGAGTTGATACTCGTAGATCCCCACCACAAAAGGCAGCAGCCCAAACCCAAAGCCGTGCTCCGCTTTTCCCGCCCGGATCAACCCCCTGCCAACCATACCTTTCAGCATCGCTTTGGTCTCTTTAGGATCGCGTTCTAATCGGGCTGCGATTTCCTGCGAAGTTTCCAGCGTCATCCGCAATTTTGCGGTCAGTTCCGCTTCCTCGGGGGAATACAGCAGTTCCAACAGGCGTAGTTCCGCCCCATCATCTGAGGCTGGGAACCCATTGGGCAGCGTGTCCAAACGTTGAGCTAATGCTCGATAAGCTTTTTCTGTCATCGGATTTATCCTCTCAATAAAATATTAATTGGTTTAGGCATGCCTTTGTCCATCACTGGGTACCCAATAGCACCTGCCCGCCAACCTCAAACGTATCCAACAGCCAAACTTTCCCTCCTCATTATAAATCATACCAATCTCATCTCCCCCCACAACCCAACTATGCGCGAGCTTGCGGACTCCCCCCAAAATTGGGGGGCTGGGGGGGCAAGAAACCACCCAACCAACCATTGTCATTGCGAGGAGAGCTTCACCCGACGAAGGGTTCTCCCGTGTGGTCACCAAGATCCCCCGCGTTACCGAGGACAGCGTCTACCGCATCATCGAGGTTAGGTCATCTTACTTCTTCCCTTTTTTCTTCTTCTTACCCTTCTTTTTCTTCTTCGATCGTTTTCCTTTCTTACCTTTCTTTTTCTTTTTGCCCTTCTTGCCCTTCTTCTTCCCTTTTTTACCCTTCGGTTTCTTTGCCTTTTCCTCGGCAGACTCAGATACTACTGCTTCTTCGCCCTCTCCCACGACC
>JBDLJO010000149.1:0-6262 GCA_039714275.1 Chloroflexota bacterium
GCTGTCTGCAAGAGAACCGAGCTGCAAATCTGCATGGGATAAAGACAGCCCGCGGGTCATGTCGTTGGGGATGGCGACCGAAAAAATACCCGCTCGATTGGCTGCCGTAACCCCATTAGGCGAATCTTCAAACACCAGGGCTTGATCGGGAGTTAATGCTAAACGTGCTAAGGCTAACAGGAAAAGGGCTGGATCGGGTTTTGTTTTGGGAACATCCTCTGCGCAGCAGATGGTATCAAAGTTATCGATCAACGCCAAACGATCCAAATGTCCTTCCACCCAATCACGAGTAGAGCTTGAGGCCACAGCTAATTTCAAACCGGCAGTTTTTGCGGCGGCAATGGTCCCCTCCACGCCCGGTAAAACAGCATTTTTGGTAACCAGTGAAATTTCAACAGCCAAACGATCGGCGGTTAATTTGTCTCGATCGAGTTTGCGATCAAGGGCCTGCTCCAACTGGTCAAAAGGGTCAAAATGTTCGGCGGCTGAGGTGCCGATGATACTGGCCCAGGTATCAAAGGGCAGCGATAAATCAAAACGCTGATAAATCTCAACCCATGAGCGATAAATCGGGGTTTCGGTATCTAAGATCAATCCATCAAAGTCAAATATAAGGGCTTTTATCATGCTGTGATTTTACTCTCTTTTTGGCTATAATATAATACGAATACCGGAGGTAAATATGAATCAAAAGAACAAAGAACCGATAAAATTTGAAGGCGGCCTTTTCCGCGAGATCTCAAATCAATTCAAACTTATAGTGCGGTTGATGTCGGATCCAAGGATCAACTTTGGTTTGAAACTGCTGCCTTTTATTTCTACGCTGTATTTTATTTTTCCCGATATCGTACCCGGCCCAATTGATGATGCTTTTGTGATCGGGATTGGCACTTATATTTTCATTGAACTGTGCCCACCCGAGATCGTTCAGGAGCACCGCGATGCGCTCAGCCAAACCATTGGCGGGCAGTGGCGTGATCCCAATGATGAAGAGGGCGAGGTCATCGATGGTAAGTTCAAAGAAGAGTAGAGGTCATTGTGGAGACGCCTCGGCGTCTCCATGGGTTTGTCATCAATGGACCTCCGATGTTTCAGAAACTTCGGAGGTCTTCGTTTTTTCGCCAGCAAGGTTCGGTTTTAAATACCCTTAAGCTTGCAGGCAGCTTCGAAATGCGCTTTCAACTGAGGTACGTGGTGCTCGGTGAAATATGCCAGCAGCTTACGCCCTGCTTCAGCAGTGGCAGCACCTTGATCAACCTCTGAATAGCGGCCCCAACTACCATCGGGGGTGATCTTATCCCAGGTCACGTAACCGTTATGGGCGATCATTTCTTCAGGCACGTCAACTCCGTATTCGCCGTCTTGAACATCGTCGGGGGATAAGAAACTCGCCAAGGCACGTGATAAAACGCCGCCGTGGAGATCATTTCCAATTTCTAATCCAGCATGCTTGACGGCTTGATCCCAGATTGGGTCAGCACCGTGATGGGCATTGATGACGATAATATCCTTGTACTGCCAGTTAATGTCCTTGATGAAGGCACCCATCCACCATGAACCACCGTGCCCGACGGTGAGCACCTGCTTGGTAAATCCCTGCTGGCGCAGCCCGGCAACGATTTCACCAAGAACGGACATGATCGTGGCGGGTCTGAGAGAAATGGTGCCTTTGAATGCAGTATGCTCCTCGGATGTGTTGAAAGGAAGGGTGGGTAGTACATAAGCATCCAGCGCCCTACCCCAAGCGGCCGCAAAATATTCGGCCATCAAGGTGTCAAGATGGAGCGGCAAGCAGGGTCCGCAGCCCTCGGTGGCACCAACGCTGATGATGGCGGTATCGATATTTGAATCGGAAAGCTGTTTTGTAGAACTGTGAAATGAGTACATCAGCGCTGACTCCTCAGATTTACGAGGTCATTTATCAACCTTGAGCGGAGCATCAATGGGCTCCATCGCTTTTTCACCCAGCAGACGAGATTTTTGGTAGGCAGCCCAAACAGCTTTGGAGAAGACGGTGCGTAAGCTGCCCTTTTCCATTTGATAAACGGCCTCGGCGCTGGTACCCCCCGGAGAGGTGACCATGTTGCGCAGTTCTGCCATATGGCGGTTGGACTGCTGGGCATAGAGCACCGACCCAAGGACGGTTTGCTCAACCAGCAAACGCCCCTGTTCCCGGGAAAAACCCAGATGGACAGCAGCGTCAATCAACGCTTCCATCATCAGAAACACATAGGTTGGGCCGGTACCGCTGACAGCGGTGGCCATATCGAGGGCATTCTCGTGCTGGACATATAATTCCTTTCCCATCAACTGCAAAATAGTGCTGGCCTGCTGGCGCTGTTCTTCAGTTACAGCCGGAGCAGCAGTCCAAACCGTCATACCCTCACCAATTTGAGCCGGGGTGTTGGGCATTGTGCGCACCACAGCTGAGTGACTTAGACCGCTGCTGATGGTCGCGATCGGCATGCCCGCAACAACAGAAAACACCAGGGTATCAGAGGAGATCAGGCCGTGCATTTCCTTGAGCACTATGGGCAGTACCTGAGGTTTAACAGATAGGACGACGATATCCACGTCCCGGACAGCACTTTTATTATTGTCATTGACTAGGATACCGTAGCGTTCCACCAGCTTATCACGCTGGGATGCCAGGGGGTCGCAGGCCGTGATTTGATCAGGCGCTAGTTTTCCGGTAACCACCAAAGCATGGATAATCGCGCGTGCCATTGTCCCGCCGCCAATAAATGCAAACTTTAATCCTTGTATCGATTCTGTGATCATCTCGTACTCCTGGGTTATTAATTTTCCCGCTAATTGTAGCAGATAAAAGACGTTCATCTTATCTATGATCAAGTTTTAGAGAAATTGCCCCACCTGTGACATAAAAAGCGCGCTACAATTGAGGGTTATGAGCAAAATCACACTGATCGCCATCTCAACTTTTGGACTTGAGGGCATTGTCAAGCGCGAACTCCAGACCTTAGGCTTCAATAATTTAAAGGCATCTAACGGCAAAGTTGAATTTGAGGCTGAGATTGAAGATATTCCAAAAGCAAATTTGTGGCTCAGGTCTGCCGACCGTGTGCTTCTAAAAATGGGGCAGTTCCAAGCCCAGACCTTCGACGAACTCTTTGAGGGCGCCAAAGCGCTGCCGTGGGAAACGTGGATCACAGAAGATGGTCAATTTACGGTAACGGGTACTTCGGTAAAATCAACTTTAGGCAGCGTGCGGGCCTGCCAATCAATCGTAAAAAAAGCTGTTGTAGAGCGACTTAAAGATGAATATGCAACTGATTGGTTCGATGAAACCGGACCCGCGTTCACAATCAAAGTAGCTTTGTTAAAAGATGTCGCGCTGCTGACGATAGACACATCCGGGTCGGGGCTCAACCGCAGAGGATATCGATCTCAAGCAGGCAAGGCAGCGCTGAAAGAAACCATGGCCGCTGCCCTGGTGCAATTAAGTTATTGGAATCGAGACCGCCTGTTAATTGACCCGATGTGCGGTTCGGGCACGATCCTGATCGAAGCTGCCATGATCGCCAGGAATATCGCCCCCGGTCTGAGGCGAAAATTCGCCTCGGAAGCATGGCCGGCAATCAGGCAAAGGGCGTGGGACCTGGCACGCGGCGACGCTAAACAAGCTGTGATCAAGGACGCTGAACTACAGCTCTTTGGTTATGATATCGATGAAGCCATGATCAAGATATCCAAGACTAACGCGCGCGCAGCAGGGGTGGAGGAGGATATCCTCTTTGCGCAAAAAGATGTCAAAGATCTATGGATCGACAAGCAGTATGGGGTCGTTATTTCCAATCCCCCCTATGGGATGAAACTGGGCGAACTGCAAGCATTGAACCAAATTTATATTGCTTTACACAAGATGTTCCGCAAGAAAAAGGGATGGTCGATCTACATTTTGACTGCCGACAAAAAGTTCCCGGATTATTTCAAACGCGCCCGACCCGATCGAACAAGAAAGCTGTATAATGGTAATATCGAGGTCAATTACTACCAGTACTACGGTGAAAGACCTCCTAAAAATGTGACCAAAAAGGAAGTTCAAGCATAACGCAGATAGGATCTGGGAACAAGTTATCATAGGCTCATCAAAAAAATAGAAACGCCCGTGATTCTACCTGCTGCAGAGCTGTTTTTGATAAATTAGATATCATCTGCCTTCATGGTAAACTTGGTATCTACTATCACCCGGTCCATCGAGGTGATGGGGAAATCTATTAGAAGAAGTGGAAACGATGTTCAAAAAACGAAACGAAAACCTACCAACAACAAAAGCACCAGCGCCAGCAGCACGGGTTACATCGGTATTGGGCGATGGTATTGCATGGAAAGGGGCTATCAGTGGGCACGGCGGCGTACGGATTGAAGGCGCGTTTGACGGCGATATCTCTCTGCGCGGTATGCTGGTCATTGGCCAAACCGGGCGCGTCACCTGTGAGCATGTACAGGCCGAAATAGTGATCGTTGCTGGGGCGCTGCAGGGCAATATCACTGCCGAGAAAGTCGAAATCCGCAATACAGGCCGCGTTTGGGGGGATGTGATCACCACCGCTTTTGCCACAGAAGAAGGCTCTTTTTTGCGCGGTCAAATCCAGATGGAAGATACGGTCACCATTGAGATTCCAGTGGAAGATACAACACCCCTGGAAAAAATTCTTAATAAAGAAGATTGAACCGCAAATATTTATTCCTGTGGGGCATAATATTTACCCTGGGACTCAACGCCTGCTCCTCGGCCGTCTCCACCCCTGAAGTACCCCCAACAACCCCACCGCAAGAAATCACCCCATCCCCATCCAACCTGCCGCTCAGCTCCCCGACCTTATCACCCACCCCAACCCATCAACCACCACCCACGGGTACACCTCCTTCATCAGCCTGTTGGGGTGAAGGCGGTCAGATCGAAGAGGCTCTCCTTGACAGCGAGGTGTTAAAAGAGCCGCTGGTTTACCGCGTTTATATACCCCCATGTTATGATCAGCAAACCAGCCAACGCTACCCGGTGCTTTATTTAATGCACGGGCAGGGGTATAACGATGACCAGTGGGACCGCCTGGGTATCGATGAAATCGCCGATAACCTGATCAGTAAAGGGGAGATCGGACCCTTGATCATCGTGATGCCCTACGAGGAAAATGACCGCGCCCTGCCGCCAGAGAATCCCTTCGGCGAGGTGTTAACAAGTGCATTAATTCCGGCCATTGATCAAATCTACCGCACTACCCCAAGGCGTGAACAGCGCGCCATCGGCGGGCTTTCGCGAGGCGGTAATTGGGCCATCCATATTGGCTTTTCAACCTGGGAACTTTTTGGCAGTGTGGGAGCGCACAGCACACCCACTTTTGCAACCGATGGGGTTGACCAACTTAGAGAATACCTGGCAGCCATACCGGCCGCATCGCTGCCCCGCATCTACATGGACATTGGGGATCATGATTTTAAGGGCAATACCAGGCAGGTTGAAGCTATGCTCACGGACGAAAATATCCCCCATCAATGGCATCTCTTCCCCGGCTACCATGAAGAAGCATACTGGGTGGAGCATATTGAGGATTATCTGCGTTGGTATGCCGCGGCCTGGTAGCCTGCGGTGATATAATTCAGCCATGTCACTGACCAAGAAAGAAATTGAAGATATTGCCGTTTTAGCTCGTTTGGAGCTGACATCAGAAGAAAAAGAAAGTTATCGTGAACAGCTTTCAGCCATACTGGCATATTTTGAGCAGCTTCAAACATTAGATACCAAAGATGTCCCCCCGCTAACCCAATTTGACTCAGAGCAAAATGTCTTGAGAAAAGATGAACCGCTGCCCAGTCTTGAAAAGGATAAGCTGTTTAAAAATGCTCAAGCCGTGGAGGATGAGCAGTTTAAAACACCAGCTGTTTTCAAAACGACCGACTGAGATCCCCGACCGATGACAAATCTGACCCATCTTACGCTTGTCCAAGCTGCAGAAGCACTGCGCGCAGGGGATATTACCAGCCGTGCCCTGACTCAAGCTTACCTGGAGCGCATTGAAACCTTCGATAGGCATTATCATGCTTTCCTTCAAGTGGACAGCCAGGGCGCGCTTTCCCAGGCTGAGCAAGCCGATCAGATATTAGATGCTCGACGAAAAGATGGTCAGGATGTCAGCCCTTTGATGGGTATCCCGATCGCGATCAAAGATGTGCTTGCTGTTGAAGGACTGCGCTGCACGGCCGGTTCCAAAATATTGGCAACCTTCGAACCCCCTTATGA
>JBDLJO010000150.1:0-6239 GCA_039714275.1 Chloroflexota bacterium
AACTCGGTTAGCCCCTGGATGATTCCAAGAATGATGGATTGAGTTATTGTCATAGGTTTTTATATTTTAGGAGAGATTAAGTTCTGTTAGGTAGGTCGACGAAAAAGAATCGAAGCGTTTTTCAATGATCGCCTGCCGCATTTCTTGACTTAGGTATATCAGCATATGCAAATTGTGCATGGAGAGCAGTGTTGCTGAAAGCAGCTCTTTCGCTGAAATTAAATGGCGAATGTAGGATCGGGTGAAGTTTTGGCAGGTATAACAGGTGCATTTATCATCAATCGGCATCGTGGAACGGGCATGTTCAGCTTTCCCTAAATTCATCCGTCCTTGGTGAGTGAAGGCTGCTTTATGACGAGCTAATCTTGTAGGCAGCACGCAGTCAAAGATATCGATGCCTCGCATCACGCCGTTGATTAAATCTTCAGGTGTACCAACACCCATCAAATAACGAGGCTTTTCCTGCGGCAGTATGGCATTCACAACCTCCAAGATGCTGTACATTTCTTCTTTGGTTTCGCCTACCGATAGACCACCGATGGCATTCCCGGGAAAATCTAGCTTGGAGATGAATTCAGCAGATTTCTGCCTCAGCTCGGGGAAAATGCCGCCCTGTACGATCCCAAAAAGCGCTTGATCTTCACGTGTTTTTGCCTGCTTGCACCGCTGCGCCCATGCGTGTGTCCGATTCATCGCCTTTTCATTATAAGCTCGATCATACGGTTCAACACATTCATCGAACGCCATAATAATATCCGCCCCTAAGTTTTCTTGTATCGCAATCGCTTTTTCTGGCGTAAAGCGGTGTTTGCTGCCGTCAATATGACTTTTGAAAGTGACCCCTTCGTCATCAATTTTGTTGATACCGCCTAATGAGAAAACTTGAAAACCGCCTGAATCGGTCAATATCGGGTTTGACCAATTCATGAATGAGTGCAGCCCGCCCATCTCAGCGATCAATTCATCACCGGGACGTAGATACAAGTGATACGTATTGGCCAGAATTAATTGGGCTTGGATTTCGTGTAGTTGAGCAGGTGTCAACGATTTGACGGTCGCCTGCGTCCCTACCGGAGCGAAAATAGGCGTGGGAATATCTCCATGCGGGGTATGAAATACACCGGCCCGTGCCATCCCATCTTGTGCAAGCAGCTCAAAAGAAAAATAATTACGCATAACGTGCCAGATTATACCCCTATATTTTCTACAGACCTCGCTTAGATCATGGTTTTGT
The DNA here is from genome assembly GCA_039714275.1 of Chloroflexota bacterium. Lineage (GTDB taxonomy): Bacteria > Chloroflexota > Anaerolineae > Anaerolineales > UBA11858 > JBDLJO01. The sequence continues at coordinate 1,235 of JBDLJO010000150.1, forward strand.
CTCTGTTTCCTTATGCCACTTTATCAGCACGATGATATAATTTCTTGGTTTGATTTTATCAATGATTCAGATAACTGATTTGGAGATGTGTTTATGCGACGTTTGAATGTGCCCGGCCCGAAGGCTAAAGCGATTATTGATAGAGATGCTCAGGTTGTTTCCCCATCTTATCCGCGCGTAGCTGATTTTGTCATGGATCATGGGATAGGTACCGAAGTTTGGGATGTTGATGGCAACCGATTTCTGGACTTTATCGCTGGTATTGCAGTCAATGCCACGGGTCACAGTCATCCCAAAGTTGTACAGGCTATCAAAGATCAAGCTGATAAATTCCTTCATATTTCTTCTGATTATTATCACGATCAATGGGTTTCGTTAGCCGAACGACTTAACGGTATTGCCCCCTTCAGCGAAGATGCTGTCAGCTTTTTAGCGAATTCCGGCACTGAGAGCGTTGAAGCTGCCATTAAATTAGCGCGCAATCATACCGGCCGTACTGGTTTTATAGGATTTTTAGGTGCCTTCCACGGTCGTACAATGGGCTCGCTGGCCTTTACCGCAAGTAAAGCAGTTTATAAGAATGGGTTTTTCCCACTGATGAATGGCGTTGTTCATGCACCTTACCCTGATCCTTATCGGCCTATGCTGACCACCAAATCAGGCGAACCCTATGGCAAACGAGTTGTTCGTTATATTGAAGAGGAGATATTAGGGCGATTAATGCCCCCGGATGATGTTGCTGGCATTTTAGTTGAGCCGATTCAGGGTGAAGGTGGTTATGTGGTACCCGATGAAGCCTTTTTCCCTGCACTGCGGGAACTCTGTGATCGTTATGGCATTCTCATGATCTCGGATGAAGTTCAAGCTGGTATGGGGCGTACAGGCAAGTGGTGGGCCATTGAGCATTTTGGTGTTGAGCCCGATATTATTACTTCAGCGAAAGGTATTGCGTCTGGTGTGCCGTTGGGAGCTGTCATTGCCAAGAAAAGCGTTATGACTTGGGCCGAAGGTGCGCACGGTAATACCTACGGAGGCAACCCCCTGGCGTGTGCCGCCTCACTGGCAACAATTGATTTGATTGAAGAGTCACTCATGGAAAATGCAGCCGCTGTGGGTGAGTACACAATGGATGCCCTTGAAGAAATTAAAATGCGCCACCCAAATATGGGCCAGGTGCGCGGTCGGGGATTAATGATTGGAATCGATTTTGTTAAAGATCGTCAGACTCGCGAAGGGCACAAGCAGATGCGAGATCGTATTGGTGATTTGCTCTTTGAGTACGGTCTCTTGATGATGGGGTGTGGCCCCAGCACAATGCGTTTTGCCCCCCCACTCAGTGTTAGCCAAGACGAAATTGATGAAGGTTTGCAAATATTTGAACACGTTGTTTCTCTTGTTGAGAAAGAATAAAGGTTTTGACTGAAACATTAATTTGAAATACTACAAATTGGCCTCCCGTGGACTTTGATGGTAGTAAATTAAAACCATCGTATGGGGTTTACGGGAGGTTATCGTATTATTGATGCCCATTATGCTTCCTGATTTCCGCAGTCGCCAGCGCGATTACCTACTTGAAATTGCCCGCGCCATTACGCAAGAGCTTGAACTTGATAAGCTCTTGGAGCGTATATTGGGTGTTGCTGTGGAAATGTTGGCTGGGCAGGCTGGAATAGTAGCTCTGCATGAAGAGAGTGGGGGTTGGAAAGTAGCCGCCTCTCATGGACTTACACCCAGCTTTCTTGAACAAATTGATCCATTATTGGCGCAGGTTTCACATCATGATGATCCTGCTCGTTTTGGCTTACGCGAAATCAACAATCTGTTGCAAAATCTTACCGTAAAGGTAAGTAACAACCTTTTAACTGGTGTTGCCTTGCCATTAATTGCTCATAAAAGAGTTGTTGGTCTTACCTTTATCTTTCGCACCTATCGTACGATGTTTTCTGCTGGTGATCGGGCCCTTTTGCAAAGCTTTGCCGATCAAGCCGCCATTGCTGTCCACAATGCCCAGCTTTATTCCCAGGTTCGTCGTGAGAAACAGCGTTTAGGAGCTTTACTCGATTCTGCTGCCGACGGTATTTTGATAATGACCCCTGATCATACCATCGAACACTGTAACCCGGCTTTTGCACGACTTTGGGGTCAGAAAATAGAGCAAATTCAAGGATCCAAACACGAACATGTTATCGCTTGGGCCCGTCAAGAAAAGGGAACTACCCTTGAAAAAGCAGAAGCCGGAGGTTGGCCGCTTACCCCTCATGCCACCCTTTATGTGGAGGGTGATCTTGAACTTCCCAGTGGAATTCCCTTAGCAGTCGGAATTACCTATGCGCCTTTGCTTTCATCTGAGGGAAATTTGTTGAATATCATTGCCTCGGTGCGTGATATTACGCATTTCCGTGAAGCCGAAGAATTAAAAAGCACTTTTATTTCCGTTATCAGTCATGAACTTAAAACGCCCGTGGCTTTGATAAAAGGATATGTTGGTACCCTGCGTCGAGATGATGTTGCTTGGGATGATGAGGTCGTTCAGGATAGCTTGGAAGTGATTGAGGAAGAAGCCGATCGACTGACTTCATTAATTGAAAACCTTTTAGATGCCTCGCGTTTGCAAGCCGGCGGTTTGAAATTAAATCTTATGGACATGAATTTTGAAGAATTTTCAGAACGTTTAGCACTACGGTTTCGCACCCAGACATCCAAGCATAATATCCGAGTTAATTTCCCCGCTGAGTTTCCCGTTGTTATGGCCGATCAAAACCGTATGAGCCAGGTTATGTCTAACTTATTGTCTAATGCGATCAAATATTCACCAGATGGGGGCGAAATTACGATCAGCGGGCAAACCCGTGCCGATCAGGTTATTATCTGTGTGCAGGATCAAGGCCCCGGCATTGCCTTGGGCGATATCCCGCATATTTTTGATCGGTTTTTCCGCGCAGACGATGCTAGCCGCACAACACAAGGTGCGGGATTGGGCTTATACCTTACTCGGGCTATCATTGAAGCGCACAATGGTCGTATCTGGGCCGATCCACGCCCGGGTGATGGCGCTAGAATTTGTTTTTCATTACCTCGTTAATTTAATATTGCCGATTAAGGCAATAATTTTAGGAGAAAATAATGTCAAGTACTCAAATAAATTGTCCCAATTGTCGCCAGCAGATTACTGCTGATGTACAGCAGCTTTTTGATATGGCTCAAGATACTCTGGCCAAAGAGAAATTATTATCAGGTCGAGTTAATGTTGCCATATGCCCTCATTGCAACTACCAGGGTGATCTGGCAACTCCTGTTGTATATCATGACCCTGAGAAAGAACTGCTGCTGACCTTTTTCCCTCCGGAAATGGGGCTGCCTGTCGAAGAACAAGAAAGAACTTTAGGGCCGTTGATTACACAAGTTTTTGATAATTTGGAGCAGGATCAACGCAAAGGATATCTGTTAAACCCGCAGTCGACGTTTACACTCAAGGGTTTGTTAGAGCGTATCCTTGAAGGGGATGGAATTACCAAAGAAATGCTGGATGAGCAAGAAGCACGTATGAATTTGATTCAGAAACTGTTGACACTTTCTGAAGATGCTTGTATAGAGACGATAGAAAATGAAGAAGCAATAATTGATGATCAATTCTTTGCGCTTTATGCGCGTTTGATAGAAACCGCTGTTTACAGTCGAGATGAAAATACTGCCCTGAAACTGCAGGAATTACAATCCCTTTTGCTAAAATATAGTGTTGCTGGACAGAGATTGCAAAGTGAATCAGAAGAAATTCAAAAAGCACGTCAAGCATTGGAAGATCTTGGTGACCAATTAAATCGTGATAAGCTGCTGGATCTTATTGCCACCGCATCAAACGAGAATGTACTCAGAGCAATTGTTCAAATGACTCGCTCTGGGTTGGACTATGAGTTCTTTCAATTGCTGAGTTCTCGAATTGATAAATTATCAGGCGAGCAAAAAGAATCTTTAGAATCACTGCGAGAAAAATTGTTAGTTATTACCCAAGAGTTGGATGCGATCAATGCTGAGCGGATGACGATTGCTCGAAAAAATATTGATGTATTAATTCAGGCGGAAGATATTAAAGCAGCAGTTATGCAAAATTTACCGGCCATTGATCAATTTTTTATTCAAGCATTAACAGATGCGCTTAACCAAGCGCGTGAAGAAAATGATTTGGACCGCTCTGCAAAGCTGCAGCAAGCAATGCACGTAATTGAAGAAATTTCTTCTGCCCCCTCTGAGTATGCAATTATTGATGAATTGCTTTTGCTGGCTGATGATGAACAAGCATTAGAAGAATCACTTCAGGAGAAATCTCAAGAGGATATTAAAAAATTGATAGAAATGTTGACCAATTTGGTGACCCAGGTTCAGGCGAAAATTGAACAGGATGCCGAGAATGCCAAACCTGAGGAACTGGAAATAAGCAAACGTTTACAGACCATCTATGGTGCAGCTCTGAAGATTTCTATGGAAAACGCAATGCGGTAAAAAATCATACGTTGAAGCGGAAATAGATTAAGTCCCCATCTTTAACAATATATTCTCTACCTTCAAGTCTCATTAGTCCGGCCGCTTTCAGCGCTGTATCGCTGCCATATTCAATAAAGGAATCATAGGACACAACCTCCGCGCGGATAAAACCGCGTTCAAAATCTGTGTGGATATGTCCAGCTGCTTGCGGAGCCGTGCTGTCTTGGGGGATATGCCAGGCTCGGACTTCCTTTTCATTTTTGGTGAAGAAAGTAATCAGTTTTAAGATATCGAACCCAGTGCGCACAACCTGGGTTAAACCGCTTTCGGCGGCTCCCGCTAATTGCAAAAATTCAAGCTGTTCTTCGGTGGTCATGTCAATCATTTCTTCTTCCAGCTTAGCGCAAAACAATATGAATTCACCATCGTGTTCATTTGCATGCGCAGCAATTTTTTGTGTGCAAGCGTCTTCCTTTGCTAAACCGGCCTCATCAACATTGGCGGTGTAAATAACTGGCTTGCTGGT
>JBDLJO010000151.1:0-6140 GCA_039714275.1 Chloroflexota bacterium
TTATCATATGGGGAAAAATGAATCACTGGGATGGGTTGCCCTTGGAATTGAATATCGTGATGCCGTACTTCTCTGTTTTCGGGTTTCATTAACCAGGAAAGGGGAATACTGAAAATACGACTGACTTCTTCATCCTGGGAAGATAATGTATGCGGCCATGGAATTGAGCCCACGATAGGTGTAACCTGAAAATTTGTAATGGTCATCACATCTTGGAGTTGCCCAAGAATGGTTATGTCTTTCCGGGCAATGCCAATTTCCTCTTGCGCTTCCCTCAGCGCAGTAGCTTGGGGAGTGTCGTCCCCCGATTCGGATTGCCCTCCAGGAAAGGCTACTTGTCCCCCATGTCGATCTGTGTTATTGATAGTTCGGCGAATGAATAGCAAATGCCACTCATTTTCTTTCCAAAAAAAAGGTATTAACACTGCCGCGAGACGAGGCTGGCCAGTAGGTATCAGCGGTTTATATGGGTTTTCGGGTGGCGAATGAGATTCTTGTGCTTTTGCTAAGCAGTGGGCAATATTCTCTTCTGTCAATAACATAGAGCTTGAAATATTAGACTATTTGCCGCGTACAGCGCTGCCGCAAAAAGAGCATTCACCGGTGTTTGCATCAAGCCATTCGATCTCATCGGGAATTAACGCACCCCCACAAGATGGACATTTCAGGGGCAACTGTCTGCGATGTGAAGCGACTTTGCCATGAATTTTTTCTGCAGCTGCTTCGGGAAGTGTTTTTAACAACCAACTTTTTACATCCTCCGCTAATTCTGGTTGCTCCCATTCCTGGAGTTCGATAACGACTCGATCTCCAAGTCTGTGCAATTGTCCCCATTTTTTTTCCTCGGCGAGTATTTTTAAGCCTATCCAAATTTGTGTTTCGGCTTGGTTCATATCCCTGGATAATATATAGCCTCGAGCGGCTTGCAGATATAGCCGGGGGGCTTGACGCAGCCTATTTCTATCATGCGCCGTGCGGGCCAATTGCTCAAAAAGGGCGGCTGCGTTTGCGTGTTCTCCAAGCTCCATTGACCGGTGTGCTCTTTTGAGCATTCTCTGTGCCGGAGTACTGGGAGGTTGATGTCGCAAACGGTGGGGGCGGCGGAGGGGCTTTCTTCTACGCATTAAATGTCCTAAAAATTATGAATTTCAATTATTCAGTTTCAGGTGTGGAGAGGCTCAACCAATCTCCCAACCATAAAAAAATAAAACTGCTTAACGTTGCCGTACCTAATTGTAGGGGACCAAGACTTAATAAATGCCAATGCCAGGAGTGGCCAGCAATATGTCCAATCCAAAAACCAATCCAACTAAGGATTATACTAAAAAGTAGTCGAGCTAAGCTGCCACCACGCCACAAGTGAAAAAGAGCGCCGAATAGGCTGGCGACAAGTGTACCGAAAAGAATGCTGGGAAGAGTCATAAGAATATATTTCTTCTACCGATCTAAAGGTTTCCATTCGTGGGCAAGTATAGCATAGAGATAAGAGTCCCTCCACGCGCCCTTATGCCATTTATGTTCTCGTAATCGCCCTTCCCGCTGCATACCAACTTTTTCAAGAACTCGGGCTGAGGCGGTATTTTCTGGATCGCAAGTTGCCCAGATGCGGTTCGCATTATGTTCTTCAAAGCCAAATTGCAGCAAGCATTTTGCGCTCTCTGATGCAAATCCATGACCCCAGAAATATCTATTAAAGGTGTAGCCTATATATGCGATTTGTAAATTGTCGCTTTGGAAATGAATGCCACAACCTCCAATAATGATTTTTGTGTCTGCTTGTACCACTGCAAAATGATAGTGTAGGCGCGGCAATTCACCCTGTTGTGCAATGGTTAACTCAATAAATGATTGCGTTTGGTCAATCGTGTTTGGCCCCCAAGTCATGAAACTAACTACTTCTGGGTCTTTCGCATAGGCATGCACACTTTCAATATCTGATCTAGAATATTCGCGTAAAATCAACCTGTTGGTTTTTAACCTGATCTTGGTTGCCATACTAGCGATGCCTTTATATTTCTGTGGTTTGGTAATGATAACTATTGATTGTGAAATAAGCAGTCGAAAGTAAAGAAAGCTGCGCCTGAAATTATTTCACTTTGCATCGTTTTGAATTATGGTTCTTAACTCACTGAAAAAATACTCTTTATCTTCTTTTTTTGCAATGGTATCCCCAGCGTTTTGTGCTAATTCCAATAGTTGGTCCCGATTTGGTATATCATTTAAAACATCATAGGCTCGTGCCATAGATTCATATGCAAAAGCCAGGTCAAAATCTCCAATACCATTTTCAAGGCAAAGATGTAAACAAAATTTAGCATAATATAGTGCATTATTTCCAAGACCTAAAACAGCGTAGACTCTTGAAACTTGCCAATCCCCCCGGGCAAAGTTTAGTGTTGTTCCAACCTCACCCCAATGGAAACGAGAAGCATGTGCCATGTGAATCATTCGGATGTCATCGTCTGGTGTGCGCTCATTGTTTTCAAGCAGTTCCCAGGTGTTGTTGAAACACTCTATAGCAAATTTACGATGGTATTCTTTTTCGTCTATCATGATTTTCCTTGTTTTTTGATGATTCCTCCACCCAAACAGATATCGCCATGAAAAAGAACCGCTGCCTGTCCAGGGGTGATATCTCTCAGGGGTTCTTCAAATTGGATATGGATGTGATTTCTTTCCAGAGGGGTAACGGTTCCACGCGCACCGCGTGCCCTGTATCGGATTTTTACAATGACTTGGATTGGATTTTTAGGTGGTTTCCCTGCAATCCAATTAACATGATGTGCTGTAAGTTTGCTTTTACCAAGAGCTTCTTTGGGTCCAATAACAAGTGTATTGCTGGCGATATCCTTCTCCATCACATAAAATGGCTTTCGAGAAGCGATACCCAAACCGCGGCGCTGCCCAATGGTATAGAAAGCTAGTCCTTGGTGCTCCCCAATTTTTTCACCATCCGGCGTAATTATTGCTCCAGGGTTGACAACCGAGGGTATGTTGCGTTCCAAGAAATCTTGGTAGCTGCCGCTACCCAAAAAGCACAAATCCTGGCTGTCGGAACGAGAAGCAGTGGGTAAATTGAAACGGGCTGCCATTTCTCGTACTTGTTGTTTTGTGTATCCCCCTAGAGGGAAGAGAGCATGAGCAAGTTTCTCTTGGTTAAGCACATGTAAAACATAGCTTTGATCTTTACCCTCGTCAATACCCTTTAGTAATTGAATTGCACCGTGATCGCTTTTATCAAGACGTGCATAATGTCCGGTAGCTAAATAGTCTGCGCCCATAGCAAGGGCGCGATCGAGTAAGAATTCCCATCTAATTTTGCGGTTACAAATGATGCAAGGATTAGGCGTGATGCCTTGGGAATAACCATCAATAAAATATTGAACAACGGTGCTGCGGAAAACATCTTTGGCGTCAATCGCATAAAAGGGAATATCAAGCAGCGCGGCAATGCTGCGAGCGGTGCTCATATCATCGAGCGTGCAGCACCGGTTTTCGGATTCTTTTCCCGGCTCACTCCACAGACGCATCATCATGCCAATGACTTCATAGCCCTGTTCTTTTAATAGAGCCGCAGTCACAGAACTGTCTACGCCGCCGCTCATTGCTACCACAACTCTTTTTGTTTGACTCATTATTAGTATATTCAGAGGGGATTAAAAAAATAGTATGACATTGGGGTTGTTGTTATATTCTTCGCTCTTTTGCGATAATGCTGGGCAGCGTGTTTAGGAAAGCATTTACATCATTCACAGATGTATCCTTGCCAACTGTGACGCGCAGAGAACCAAGACTCCAGTCATGTGAAAAGCCCAGGGCGGTTAATACTCCAGACGGTTTGGGATTGCCAGTTTTACAGGCCGAGCCAGACGAGCAGGCAAACCCGGCCATATCGAGCAGCATAAGTAGATTATTTCCATCGACGCCCCGGAAAATAAAACTGGCATGATTCGGTAAACGTTGAGTTGCATGTCCAGTAAGTTTCACATCTGGAATGGTTTCCAGGACTTGGCCAATGATGCGGTCGCGCAGCATCTTGACATGAGAATCCCGTTGATCATATTCATCTTTTACCAGGGATAAAGCCTCCGCCATACCCACAATATATGGGATATTTTCTGTCCCTGCGCGCAGCCCAAATTCCTGTACGCCACCGGTTAAGCTGGCTTCTAGGGATATTCCTGAACGCACGTAAAGCGCCCCCACACCCTTCGGGCCATAAAACTTATGGGCACCTATTGAAAGTAAATCAACATTTAGCGCATCGATATCAACCGGTAAATGAGCTGCACTCTGGACTGCATCCGTGTGAAACGGGATTCCTCGCTCTTGGCATACAGATCCGATATCTGTAATCGGGTTAATTGTACCGATTTCGTTATTAGCATGCATTACCGAGACAACAGCTGTTTCTGAGCGCAAGCGTCTGGTAACATCTTTCGCACTTACCGCACCGTAGGTATCAATGGGTAAGATTTCAAGCTCAAAACCGTGCAGTGCAGCTAGTTGTTCAGCTGTCTTAGAGACAGCATGATGCTCGACCGGGCTGATTAAAATATGATTGGCATTCCGTTCCTTGCGAGCTGCAAGTGATGCTCCTCGCAGTGCAAGATTATCACTTTCTGAACCACAAGCTGTGAAAATGATTTCATGAATTTGGGCATTCAAAATGCCGGCGATTTTTTTTCGAGCAGATTCTAAAGCTGCTTCCGCTTGCTGTCCGAACCTATGAATGGAAGATGGATTGCCAAAATTTCCTGAAAAATAAGGTAACATAGCCTCCAGGACGCGCCCATCCAGAGGTGTCGTTGCAGCATAATCGAGGTAGATTTTTTCTTTATACATAAAAGTTTTTGATGGTGTAATTGCTCGTTATTGGGAGTGGGTTGATGGTTTAGGCCTAACGAAGGCTCCCGATTATAGCACGATCACAAAAATCTAATCCCCCATCATGGACACCCTTTGATATAATACCCACGTTTACGCGAATTATTATAAGCCGGAGGCTTTATGTCACACAAAATAAAATTTGGAACAGATGGTTGGCGTGGTCGCATTGCCGAGGATTATACCTTTGCAAATGTCCGGCGCTGCACACAAGGCTTTGCCAAATATCTAAATGAAAATGGCAATGAAGGTGCTTGGGTTGTTGTTGGTTACGATATGCGTTTTCATGGCGAGAACTTTGCTGCTACGGTTGCCGAGGTGCTCGCAGGTAATGGGTTGCGCGTATTTCTAACGGATGGACCTTCTCCAACACCGGTAATTTCATATGCGGTTGTCGCCCAAAAAGCGGTTGCTGCTGTGAATGTTACAGCTTCGCATAATCCGCCTATGGATAATGGGTTCAAGGTGCGTGACAAAAATGGTGGTGCTATTGACCCTGAAGGTTTGAATCAGATTGAGAGTTTTATACCTGAGACAGAAGCTGATGTGCAATTTGTTCCCCTCGCTCAAGCCGAGGCACAAGGTTTGGTTCTGCGGTTTGATCCTTCTGTAGCTTATATTGAACATATCCATTCCTTAATTGATTTGCAGCCTATTAAAGACGCTGGTTTGAAAATTCTTATTGATCCCATGTGGGGAAATGGCGCTGGTTGGTTTCCGCGTTTACTAAGCGGGGGTAAAACCGAAGTAATTGAAATCCACAACACACGGCACCCTCTTTTCCCAGAAATGAGTCGCCCTGAACCCATTCCCCCCAATATTGACGTTGGTCTAAAAGCCACTTTAGAGTATGAAGCCGATGTATTGTTGATCAATGATGGTGATGCTGATCGGGTTGGTTTTGGTGATGAGAAAGGTCAATTCATCAATCAATTGCGGGCTTATGCTTTATTGGCTTATTATCTCTTAGAAATTCGTGGAGAGCGCGGACCGATTGTAAAAACGCTTTCGACGACCAAGATGCTCAATAAATTAGGTGAGATTTACGATATTCCCATCTATGAAACTGGTGTAGGATTTAAATATGTTGCACCCAAGATGATTGAAACAAATGCCCTGATTGGTGGTGAAGAATCGGGTGGTTATGCATTCCGAGGCAATGTCCCGGAGCGCGATGGTATTCTGGCTGGTTTATATTTCCTGGATATGATGGTCAAGCTGAACCGTACACCATCCGAGCTGCTGGAATTGCT
>JBDLJO010000152.1:0-6133 GCA_039714275.1 Chloroflexota bacterium
CGCAAAGAATTTTCAAAACAAGCCCCTAGTTTTGGGGAAAAGGGACTAACACTCTCAAGTCAAGAAATTCTAAACTGGATTGTTGGTGAATTACCTTTGCAGGATAACTTTCGAGTGTTGGATATAGCAGCGGGAACAGGACACCTCAGCCGGGCAATAGCCCCTCATGTCAAAGAAGTCACTGCAATTGATATTACGCCTGAAATGTTAGCTGAATCCCGAAAGGAAGCGGCGAGATTCAACCTGGGCAATATTGTTATTGAAGAAGGAAATGCAGAAGATTTACCGTATAAAGATAACTCTTTTGACCTGGTAGTATCAAGGCTTGCAATTCACCATTTCGAGAAACCGGCAGTACAATTTAGTGAAATGGTTCGAGTTTGCAAGCCTGATCATTATGTAGGGGTAATCGATTTGCTTTCATCAGATGATGATGCAGCGGCAGCGACCTATAACCAACTTGAAAACATGAGAGATCCTTCGCATGTGCATGCATTCTCAAAGACAGCAATGAAACGAATGATGGAAGAAACAGGGTTAACCATAAATACCTTTGAAAGCCGCGATATAAAAGTCGATTTCCAAAGGTGGGTACAGATGACTGGAACGGAACCAGATAAAGTAAAAATTCTACAAACAAGATTAATGGGAGATATCGGAGAAAGCAATAAGACTGGCATGCGACCCTTCATTGAGAAGGGCACTCTCAAATTTCTTCAAGTTTGGGCAATTGTGATTGGGACAAAAAATATCGTTGGATAAATCAATCCAAACTCTGTGTAAAGCAGGTTAACCTTCAATCTATTTGAGATTATAAAATCGTTTACATACGACAAACTGGGAAAACTTGTTTCTGCCAGAGTTCAGGGTTATTTTCTCAATCCCCCACGGTAATAAAAGCTTTGACGGCATCGTAGGTAGCGGTCCCAATCCCTGCGACTTTGAGCAGCTCAGCAATATTTTCAAATTCCCCAAACTCATCACGGTAGGCAATGATCTTTTCGGCCGTCACGGGGCCAATCCCAGGCAGTGTTTCCAGCTCTGTCTGGGAGGCGGTGTTGATATTGATGATCTCAATGGGATAGGGTTCTATATCTGAACCAATGCGAGATGGGAATATTAGCTGGTTATCCCCCGGTATAAACAGTTGAGTGCCATCTTCCAGGAACGCCGCCAGATTAATGCCTTCAATTTGGGCATCGGCAGTGAACCCCCCGGCAGCTTCGATGGCATCCCGGGCGCGGCTCTCCTGAGACAGCAAGTAAACGCCAGGCTCCTGAACCGCACCTGCAACATGAACTTGCATAGGCTGCGGTGTGGGGGGCGGCAGCAAGGTAATGGCAGTGCCGCGCGGCGGGCTGCTGGCCAGCAGGATAACGCCAGCACTTAATAAACCGAGCAGGACACCAACCACCAACCACCACCAAGTTTTCATATCAGTTCATCTTTTACGGTATGTAGGCGTAATCCTAACTGCTGCCGGTTGGTATCGATGTGCAAAATTCGGACTTCAACCTGCTGCCCTACAGTGACCACATCCCCCGGATGCTGAGGATGCCCTTCAAATTCTGAAATGTGGATCAACCCATCAAGGCCTGCATGAAGGCGAGCAAAGGCGCCATAGCCAACAATGCTGGTGATGACGGCATCTACAACAGCGTCAGGATGGTAATGCTCATCAACTGTGTCCCAAGGGTTGGGCAAAAGGCGTTTGGTGCTGAGTGCAACGCGGCAGCGCTCAATATCGAGATCGACGATGTAGACTTCAATTTGATCTCCCGGGGATAAAATTTCTGATGGGTGGGCAACCCGTCCCCAAGATAGCTCCGAAATGTGAATCAATCCCTCCACGCCGCCCAAATCGACAAAAGCGCCAAATTTGGTGACTGTGGATACCTGGCCTGGAACAATGCTGCCCGTGGTCAAACTTTCCAACAGTTCAAGACGCTGGCCAGGCGCCGATAGGGCTGCGCGCTCAGAAAGCACAATACGTTCATTTTCAGCACAGCACTCAATAATTTTCAAGTCCAAAGAACGGCCAAGATAAGCATCCAGGTTATGATTGAACTGCGTGTGGGGATTTTTCTCGGGCAAATCAACCAGATGAGATAAGGGCACGAACCCCCGAATATGGGAATTTTCAACCAGCAGTCCCCCACGGTTGTGACCTGTAACAGTTAACACAAGAATTTGATCATCCTGATACTGCTTAAGCACCCAATCCCAATCGATAACAAGGATGTATTGATCCTCAGTACTTAACCCCGCACCCCCGGCCTCACCATCAGTTAAGATGGATGACCACCAGGATTCGTCTGGCAGTGAACCAGCAGCAGCCTGCTTTAGTTTATTTGACACTATCGCACCCTTTGTTCATACCACAATTCTCCCTTTAGTGAGCGCGTAACCTCATAATGTAATTTTAAATCATCAAGACTGTTCGTCCGTTATTGGTTCTGAATGGGCGTCTTCTTCCATGCGAATTAAGATTTCGGCAACAGCCTCAATGGCAACACGCTGCTTGCGGTAAAGATCAGCTTCTGACATGGCCAACCGGGAAGCAATATCGCGCACCTTGCGTCCTTCCATAAACTTCATTTCAAGAATATTATAAAGCAACCACTCGGTTGTAAAACGGCGCTGTCCGTCGGGGCGAATTTGGTCAATACCGCGGCGTAAAATTGCCCGCAAGGCATTAACTGAAATGCCGTCATTCTCATTAACCGCTTGCTGTACAATACGCAGCCGCAGCAGGGGGCTTTGACTTAGTTTTGGACCACCCCAATAATGACGCAGTGCGTCTTTGATCCATTTTGATAGATCGCTTTGAGCTAAATCTTCTTTTGGTGTACTGAGCACATTGGTGCCGTCATATTGAGAGACCGCGCGCAGCTGCTGGATCCATTGGGCCTGGGGGTTAAGAACTTCTAGCGAGTTAAAAATTTCCTGCTGTTGGGCCTGTTCTTCAATGGCAGAGGCCGCCCGGCGCACCAGAGTCTCCAGGGCTTTTTGCAAGTCTATATCCGGGTATTGATCGGACTCGCGTTCAACACCTAATAACCCCAACAACGCTGACCCATCATCGGTCTGGGCACGCTGCTCATAGAGGGGCAATAACCAAAAATCACCCCAGTGAAAAATGTTCAGGGCATCGGAGGTGTCATTTCCAAGATCACCATTTTTAGCAATCGTTTGCAGCACACCTTCGGAAATATCCATCTCCTGAAGCTGTGGAATATCGCCAATGGTAACAATCACATCCGATCCCTGTGGAGCTAATGTAATCACAAAGGCGGTATCCACTTGAAGACGGTCACAGATGGCGGCCAGGATGGCTTCTAAAAACTGACGCAAATCATGCCTGGTCAGCAAACGTTCTTCCAATGTACGCACAAGGTTTAGGCTGCTGCGAGACCCACCGTAGAAAAGGGCTTGCTCCCAAACCGGCGCCAATAGTGTGATCGAATACTGCAGCAGCAAGAGGGTGGCGACCATAGAGATAGGCACTGCCGTGGCATAAGGGACCCCTCGTGATTCCCCCACCCTGCGCACGAGGGTGGTGACCGCCAAAACAGTGGATGCAGTAACCGGGCCGCGCATGATCCATTTAAAAATGCGGCGCTTGACAACCCGGTCGGGCCACGAGACACCAAAGAAGGCTACCGCATAGGCCATGAGCACAATCAAGGCCGCAACCGAGAAATTGACAACATTGGCCGCCAACCAGAAAATGAGCTGGTGTTCTGCCGCATAAGCAGCCCCATAGGTCAGGAAGGGAAAGGTGCCCAGCGCAGGGGCTATGGCGCCGGTAATTAGATAACGCATCCGGCGGCGGCTGGTGCTGGTCACCGCGCGTTGGTAAGCTCGCTTGAAGTTGAACCAGGCAAAGGTCATGCCAGCGGCATATAACCCTGCAAAACCCCACGATGCCGGAGTCGCCTGAAGGAAAGGGGCTGGACCCTGGGTAACCACTTTACCAATCAGCCAATCTGATGGTAACGCAGCAACAAGGACAGCCCCGAGAATATAGGATAAATGCACTAACCTGCGGCGGCGACCTCGGGATGGACGTCCGGTTGTAGCTAAGATGGCATCTGAAAAATGGAGATAGGCGGGCGGCAAGAAAATGATGCCAACCCATTCCAACTTGAGCAAAATAGTTATCCAAAGAGTATCCTGGGTAACTGAAATAATGGCTTCCCCCACATATATGAGCACGACACAGAAAAATACAATCGCAACCGAGCGAGCAACTCGATCTCGCAGGTTAAACGAAAGCGTATACAGCAACAAGGAGAAAGCCGTAATAGCAATCCCCGCGATTAGCAGTTGATTTAAAGTTTCTAAACTACCAATAAACGTCGGCATAGTATCTTCGAATAAAACTCCCCAAGCTTATCCCAAGGGAAGGCATCAGCTGAAAGAAGCTTCAGCGCAGCCACTTAGAAAAAAAGATCGCAATATCATGATTTGAAAAATAATAATCATGGTATCCGCAAAGTTCAAAGCCTAATTTTCTTGCCATTTGAATGGCTGGATGGTTCTTGGGCTGTAATTCAAGAATAATGCGGCGGCTCTCATGGTAAATGGCCCATTCTTGGGCGGCCATAACCAGCGTACTTCCAATTTTTTGACGGCGCAGACGCCGGGCAACGGCCAAATCAGTGACACGCGTGGCTTTAAGATGATTGTCTTGATCCAAACTGATATATCCTACAGCCTGGTCATCAATTGCGGCAACCAGCAGGCCATCACGAGCAGCCCAGCTGTCTGCCAAAAGTTGAGGATCATGAGGATAGGAAACCTGCACGGAGCGCGGCAAATGAATCTCGCGGAAGGTGATTTGGATCTGTTCCTCTTCCTGTCTAAAATTCATTTGCCAGGTATGATCACTGGTAAAGTTATGTTCCAGGGCAATCATGGCAGGAATATCTGAGGCAATGGCGGATCGAATTTCTATATCAGGCATAAGTCAAAGGTTATAGATCAGCGGGTGTTTCCACACGCAGCTCAATAGTACAGGGGGCTGAGGCATTACCCTGGTTATCCGTTACAATCAAACGCAGCAAATAGTCCCCCGTGCGGAGACGAGAGGTATCCCAATATCCCAGAAGATCATCTTCAACAAGCAGATCTCCGGCTTGAATGGTCAACCAATTAGTACTATCCACGGCGGCCATTTCGAATTTATAAAATCCGAAATTGGGGATATTAGCGCTGCCGGTTATTTCAACCACACCACTAATATTATCATGAGCCTGGGGAGATTGTATATTGATAACCCCAGGGGTACAACCACTCTGAGTCACCAACAATTCCTGCGGTGAGGGCGTTGAATCAATTTGAGGCGAATCGGACTCCCCTGCGGGAGCTGCCTCTAGATCTAAAGTTGGGGTAAGCAAAGGGGATGCGTCGGGCACCACAGGAATAATGAAGGAAACGATACCAAACTGAATAACAACCAGAATAAGCAAAAGGACCAGCATCATAGCTGCCCAGGTCAAACGAGTGCGGGCACTCTCTTGCTCGAGACCAAAAGCGGCACTACGTAATGAATCCCATGCCAGCGAGAATTTTCGCAGCTGCCAAACGGCTAAAATACCTAAAAGAATATAAACAAAAACTTCGTTGTCTTTAAAGAAACTAAGAATAGTGGGCATGATGAAATGATCTCTTAAATTTTATAACCTGTTCAATACACCTTGGATGACTTTAATTAATTTTGGCACCATAACTACGCCAGCTGCCAGGACCTCGTCGTGTGTGGAAACCGTATTACCATCTAAATTGGCTTTATTGCTGATTCCTGAGATACCCAGGACACGCATACCGCCATGCCGGGCGACGATAACCTCGGGCACCGTGGACATGCCAACAGCATCCACACCGATGGCACGCAGGAAACGCAGATCAGCGGGGGTATCAAAGGTTGGACCAGCCAAACAAATATAAACACCTTCATTGAGTGCAATATTTTGAGATTCGGCCACCGAACGGGCAATGGACGAAAGCTCCCGATCATACGGGCGGCTCATATCGGGAAAGCGGGGACCGAATTCGTCCAGGTTGGGACCGCGCAGCGGATTGGGGCCGGTCATACCGATGAGGTTGACATGATCGGTAATAAGCATCA
>JBDLJO010000153.1:0-6092 GCA_039714275.1 Chloroflexota bacterium
GCCCTGTATAAGTGCTTGCGCGTGTGTGCTAATGTTAATCCTGCAATCACGCCGCGAGCATTTGGATCGTTGATCGGCGTACGCTCCCCGCTAAAATAAGGCAGCACAATCAATCCATTTGCACCAGGTGAAACCTTTGCCGCATCATCAAATAAGCTTTGGTAAGCTGATTCATCGGCAAGGTCGGCCGCTAATTCATCCCTAAACCAACGGGTCAATGAACCTGTGGTCGCCATCCCGGCGGCTAAATTGTACTGACCATTGAAAGCACCACCCACTGTCCACATACGTTCATCAGGTGCAGGTGCGTTTAACACTAAAATAAAAAATGTTGTGCTGCCATACATGATCATCAAATCACCAGGACTTGCAGCGCCAACACTAATCCCTTCGCTTAAAGCATCCACAGCCCCAACCGCAACCGGGGTCCCGGCTTTAAGTCCAGTTTCCTCAGCTCCGGATTTGCTGACTTGCCCTGCAATTTCGTCACTCCACCCTAGTTTAGGTAATTTTCCAATATCTACAATTTCATCCGAAAATCGATCAGACCACTCAAGTTGATTGATATCCATCAAAGGCATATAGTGACTGGCTGTGTGGCGGTCGATCACTTTTTCGCCGGTCATCCGGTAAACTAAGTAGCTGCTGGCAGTTGTCAGGTGGGTAGTTTTTTTCCAAATATCTGGTTCATTATTTTTGATCCACAAAATTTTCGGTCCCGCCGCTTGGCTGCTGAGAGCCATACCTGAAAAGTTATAGATATCTTCTTCCCCCAGCTTTTGGTTAAGGTATTTGATTTCAGCGCTTGCACGGGTATCCACACCGTAAAGGATGCCAGGACGTAGGGGTTTTCCAGCCGCATCCAAAGGGAGCACGCACGGTCCAATGGCACTCAAAGCCACACCCTTTACATCTCCGCCTGAATAAGGAGAGCCATCCAGCAATACCTTGCAAATGGATACCACATCTGCCCACCAGACTACATCAGCATCCTGCTCTGCCCAGCCCGGCTGTGGAATATCCATCTTATGCTCGACGACATGTGTTTTCAAAACCGTTCCATTCGGTTCTACTAGCACCCCTTTACTGCTGTAAGTCCCTACATCGATGCCAAGCAACAAACCAGACATCATAACCTCCTAAATTCCACAATCAAATCTCAGCCTGTTTTAAAAACAGGGACTGTCCACAACACTAGAACAGTCCCTGCTTTTTAGATCAGATTCTGCAGTTCTGCTTACTCATAGAGTACAGCTTGGATCTCATCATTGTCGATATTATCGGCATCATACCAATAGAAACCAGTGTCAATCATTTTGGGGAGGGTTTCGCCCATATAAGCTTTATAAGCGGCTTCCACACATTTGTACCCAATACCAACTGGGTTCTGGGTGATTGCGCCAGTTTCGGTACCTGCACGAATAGCGTCCATTTGTTGTTTTCCGGAATCGTAGCCGATAACCGTGAGTTTTCCTTCCATACCAAGCTCTGCAACGGCGTTCAAAACACCGATAATGGAGCCTTCGTTGGCACCAAAGAAACCTTTGATGTCAGGGTGAGCCTGGATAATGGCTTTGGCTAAATCAGTAGATTTAAGGTGATCGCCGCCACCATATTGGACATCTACAACCGTGATATTGGGATATTCGCTCGCTATTTGGTTTACGAAACCGTCAACGCGATCAATACCTGTTCGGCTGGTTTGATCATGAGAAATCACAGCGACTTCGCCTTCACCACCGATAAGTTCAGCCATCATGTCTGCGGCTAAGGCAGCAGCGGCAATATTGTCTGTAGCGGCAGTGCTGAGCGGGATATCGCTGTCAACGCCTGAGTCAAAACCAATCACGGGAATGCCAGCTTCCTGAGCTTGTTCCAACAGCGGCTGGAAAGCCTTTGAGTCAACAGCAGCTAAACAAATCGCAGCGGGGTTTTTGTCCAAAGCGGTTTGGAACATTTCTACTTGCTTATCAACCATAGCCTCAGATTCAGGACCTTCAAATGTGATGTCTACATTATATTCAGCCGCGGCTTCTTCCGCGCCTGCTCTTACCGCCTGCCAGAATTGATGCTGGAAGCCTTTAGAGATTACAGGAATGTAAGGTTTGGCATCGGGTTCTGGGGCTGCTGCTTCTGGGGGTGTGCATCCAACAATTACTAGCGTGAGGGCAAGTAAGATACCCAATAAAATGGTAAATCTCTTGTTCATTTTTGTTTCTCCTTATTCCATAGTTGATTTTCTAAAAAAAAGTTGGTGGTCCTTTTAATAAATTTTGGCAAATACTAACCTCCTTTTTTTATTTCAGTTTCTTTATTAACGGCGGCGCCGCAAAATGTCTAGGAAAACAGCCCCTATAACGATGCCGCCAGTTATCACTATCTGCCACTCTTGGGGCACAGAAAGAATACGCAGACCATTGGTAAGGATACTAATGATAAATGCCCCAATAATGGTTCCAGAAATTGAGCCCTCGCCACCGCTCAGAGATGTGCCCCCGATCACGACCGCTGCGATGGCGTCTAGTTCGTAACCTGCGCCGAGGGCAGGCTGAGCAGAATTAAGGCGAGCAGCTATCAAAATGCCGCCTACACCGCTAAAAAATCCTGCTAAAGTATAGACTGCTGTTTTCCAAGCTATTACGTTAACACCCGAAAGGCGTGTAGCTTCTTCGTTGCTTCCCATCGCAAAAGTATAACGTCCAAGTATTGTGCGAGTTAAAATAATATGGGCTAAAAATGCAGCGCCAAATAAAATCAATACCGCGTTTGGCACTTCCAACCCTGGAATGACCTTCCCTATTATTGATCCCATCGCCATTTCTCGGAAAAGGGGTGTGTCATTGAAATAAATCGGCTTAAGCCCTGATATGACCAGAGAAAGCCCCTTGGTAATATACAACATTCCTAATGTAGCAATAAAAGGAGGAATTTTCATCCGGGAAACCATAATACCATTGGAAAAACCAGCAAAACTGCCCGCCAGAATACCACCTATTACCCCTAATGGAATTGGGATTCCCATATTGGTAATAAAAACACCGGTCATCACTGCTGAGAAAGTCATTACCGTACCTACTGAAAGGTCAATGCCCGCGGTAATGATGACAAAGGTGGCTCCTAACGCAAGCACACCATTGACCGAAGTAGCCAGCAGGATTCCAACCATATTATCGAAAGTACGAAAATAAGGGGAAGCAATTGAGAAGCCGATGATTAACACGATCAAAGCACTCAAAGCCATAATGCGCTGCATAGCATCTGATCGTAATAAATTTTCAGTAGTCAGAGATTCATTTTTCATAGGTTTTTCCATTAAGAGAAATTAATTGACCTTGATCTGGTTTTGTTGGTTCTTGTTATTCCGCATGGTGGCTAGCTTCATGATCTTTTCTTGGGTCATTTCATGAGCAGATAAAATGCCAGTGACCCTACCCTCGCACATCACCACAACACGATGGCTCATGCGTAAAATTTCGGGCAATTCAGACGATATCATGATGATAGATTTACCGCGCTCAGCCAAATCATTAAGCAGTTTGTAGATTTCACTCTTGGCTCCCACATCAATACCGCGAGTGGGTTCATCAAAAATCAATATGTCAGTATCAGCAGTCAGCCATTTACCAATAACAACTTTTTGTTGATTACCTCCCGACAAAAATTTTACTTTTTGACTGATTTTAGGAGTTTTAATATTCAGTTTCTCAACAACTTGCTTTGTCTTGGAAATTGTTCCTTTGAAATCCACCCAAATTAAATTGCGCAAGAATTTTCCCATGCAAGCCATCGATGTATTTTCTGTGATGTCCATGCCCAACGCGAGACCATAACGCTTACGATCCTCAGATAAATAGCCAATACCATAAGCAACAGCATCTTTAGGTGTTTTTACCTGAACACTTTGCCCCTTAATATAGATTTCTCCGGAACTAAACCCATCTGCTCCAAAAATAGCACGCGCAACTTCTGTTCGTCCTGCACCCATTAGCCCAGCAAATCCTACAATTTCACCCTTCTTTATATCAAAGCTAACATCTCGCAAGGCCTTACCTCGATTAAGATGACGAACATCAAGCACAACCTCTTGACTTGGATTCTCAGGAAGCTCAGGCTCCGATTCGTAAATCGTCCGCCCTACCATCAGACTAATTATTTTATCGATGCTGGCTTCTTCCGTCAGTAAAGTATCTATCATCCTCCCATCACGCATTACAGAAACTCTATCCGCAATCAGCTTGAGCTCTTCTAAGCGATGAGAAATATGAATGATCCCCACACCATTTTTCCTTAATTGCTTGATAATGGTAAACAGATCTTCAATTTCTGTATCTGTTAGCGCAGCTGTCGGCTCATCCATAATTAGGATTTTCGCATTGAATGATAATGCCTTGGCAATCTCCACCATTTGCTGCTTTGCAATCGTTAGATTAGCAATTTTTGTCTCAGGGTCCAAATTCAGATTAAGCTTATCAAAAAGAAGTTTTGCCCCTTGATTAGCGGTCTTGTCATCCATCATAAAGGGAATTTGCTTGCGCGGTTCACGTCCAATAAATATATTTTGAGCCACGGTTAAGTGTGGCATCAAATTCAATTCTTGGTGAACAATACTGATTCCCAGATCCTGTGCCATGCGAGGATTTGTGACATTGATCTCACTGCCATTCAGGTATATTTTCCCTGCATCTTTGCGATAAATCCCCCCAATAATTTTCATTAAAGTGGATTTGCCCGCGCCATTTTCACCAACTAACGCATGTACTTCGCCGGCACAAAGTTCAAATTCACATTGATCAAGTGCGAGTACGCCTGGAAATCTCTTATCAATTCCCTCCATTTTAATTAATGCTTCACTCATAGATGGACCTCGTTATAACCAAAATTATTTGCTTTCTTCTAAACCTTTGGTCGTTTGATCGCCTTACTCACTGCATTTCAATGGATTAAAAATCATCTAATAAAATCACCCTGTACCCAGGGGTTTCTCCTTGACGTACGCATATAGCAAAAAGCAAAAACCATTATGGTGAGATATGCTCACCACTTGAAGCTCTGATAATCATTTGTACGGGTAAAATTATCTCCTGACAGACACCATTCACGGTCCCATCCACACGATTCAAGAGTAATTGAGCTGCTTGCTTCCCCATTTCTAAGGCTGGCTGAGTAACCACCGTAAAAAACGGCGCTAACGTGAAACCTGGAGGAATATCATCTATGGTTACTAAAGCGATATCTTCCGGGACACGTTTATTCTTTTCTTTCAATAATTGCATCGCTCCAATGGCAATAAAGTTATTCGCGGCAAAAAAAGCGGTCACATCCGGAAGATCAGTCAGCATTTGCTGTGCCGTTTTGTAACCAGCCTCTATTGAGAATTCGCCCCAAAAGATATGATCATCACGCTTTGCTAAACCCGCATCTCGAAGCGCCCTACAGTATCCATCTACGCGATCAGTAGCTGTTGACGTACTTTGGGGACCAGCTAACATCGCAATTCGTTGATGACCAAGTGATAAAAGATATTTTGTAATTTGATAGGCACCTTCTTCCGTATCAGATCGGACGATATCAACATCCACACCTGGTACGTGGCGGTCCATCACAACAACAGGAATATTTTGCTTTTTGACGAGTTTAATGGGATCTGCTTTACTAGTTACCGGCACCATCAATATGCCATCAATTCGGCGCCTCAGGAGCATTTGCAGATACTGCTCTTGTTTTTCCTCCGATTCATCTGTGTTACACAAAATGATGGAATATCCATTGGCCTGGGCAACATCTTCTATACCTCGGGTAACTGTAGTCCAGAAAGGGTTGGTTATATCGGTGATGATGACGGCCAATGTCATGGTCTGCTTGGAACGCAAACTAAGCCCCAGCATATTGGGAACATACCCCAACTCATCAATGACGGCTTCCACGCGTGCTCTGGTCTCGTCTTTCACATAGCCAGAATTGTTGATCACCCGGGAAACAGTTATTGGAGCTACACCAGCTAGTTTGGCAACATCACGGATCGTAGGCATGGGGTTATTTTCTCGTTATGGTATGCGTTTCATGGTACGCATACCATAATAGCATTATTTTTT
>JBDLJO010000154.1:0-6048 GCA_039714275.1 Chloroflexota bacterium
GAGCGGGAGACCGGATTCGAACCGGCGAATGTCAGCTTGGAAGGCTGATGCCTTACCACTTGGCGACTCCCGCAGTGTGCTCACGATTTTACCGTCAGAGTTCTCAATGGTCAAGCTGACCGCCTGTTGGTCAGGGTCTTGTGGTTATCTTCCCGGCAATGATCTGCTCCCTGATTTGTTCTAATTCAAACAAGATATCATCTGAGATAAGATATTGATTTTGATAAAAGGGTGACAAACCAACCCCGCCATTATCCAAATTCGCGGTATGGAGTCCTCCAGAAAAAGTGCCGTTTTCAATCGCCTCAACCACACGGACAACACTGATATCCATTCGTTTTAACACACTTGTAAGGATGATATCCTGATACTCAGGAAAAGTTAGATGCCAATCGGTATCTACACCAATGACAAAAACATTTTCATGTTCGGCAGCCGATTTCAAGACGCCAATCCCTACAATCCCGCCAGCAACTGGAAAGATAATATCGACGTCTTGATTCTCGATCAATTCTTTCGTAGTTTGATAACCGTCATCCTCACTCCAGAAGTTTCCAATGAATATCCCATCATTCGCTTTTGTGCTCCATCCTGTCAACTGGACTTCAGCATTATGTCGTTGGTTGTAATAAAAGACCCCTTGTTCGAATGCGATCATAAAATCTAGCACTGGAGGTATATAAACGCCTCCAAAGGTTCCTACTTTGCCTGTTTTTGTGACCGAAGCAGCAGCATAACCGGCTAAAAAGGCGGCTTCATCACTGGCGAATCGCTCTATCCAGATGTTTTCTGGTTGTGTTTCGGAAAAAAAGTCCATCAAAAGGAATTTTTGTTCAGGATAGATATTGGCAAGATCTTGCACCGAATTCAATCCTACTAAGGGTGCGCCGGTTATCAGAGTGCAGTCTTTGTTGAGAAAATTGAGTAAGCCTTGATTTTCTTCTGTTACTGTTCTGGGTTGATAAATTTCACCTATCCAATTGAATTTCATTGCAGCTTCTTGGGCACCTTTGTAGAACTGGTATTCAAACCAGCTACTGGGATTAAATTCAGCCCCTCCCGCAGTTCCAATTAAACAGATTTTATGTATACCCTCGGTATTTGGCAGTCGCGGTGTTTGATTGATAGAAGTTACAAGAATTTTTGGGCAAAGATGCGGCAGCTGGTACTCCTGGCATTCATCGGTTGTCAGCTCTCGATTGCGCTGCGTTTTTGCCAGAGCGATTAGATCTTGCAGATCCACATGGTAGAGTCGAAGACCATCATCGCTGCCAACAGCCAATAATTTCCCATCAGGACTGAATGACAGCCCAGTTTGTCCTGCTGTCGTCTCGTTTGATAATGTCAAAACAGATTGGCCAGTACTGGGATCCCAGAGAATGGCTTTGCCATCCCGGCTGCTGGTTGCTAAAAGCGTATTATCTGGATTGAATACCGCGCCAGTGACCGCACCGCTGTGACCGTGCAGGGTAAATATTTTTTCACCACTTTCGGCATGCCAGAGTGAGGCAGTTGCATCGCTGCTGGCTATCGCCAAGTGGATGCCGTCCGAGCTGAAAGAAATTTGATTGATCTGATCCAGGTGGTCGCTGATCGTAAAAACATCTTTTCCAGCGGCAGCATCCCAAACCCTGACTTTTCCTTTGAAGTCGCCAGATGCGATCATTTGTCCATTGGCACTAAACGCAATGGATTTGACATTTCCCCCCAAAGATGACCAGGAGGCTAATTCTTGACCGCTGCTGGTCTCCCACACTTTTGAGTGAAAATCATCGCTTGCAGTGGCGATCCGGGTGCCATCTGGACTGTACGCGATATCATTTACTTCTGCATCATGGCCGATTAACTCAAAAAGAGGCTTCCCATCAGTATAATTCCAAATTTGAACAGATTTTTCCATCAGACTGGCAGCAATGGTTTGATGGGGTCCGAATTTGATGACCGTGTTATTAAGATGGTCTTCGTCCGAAGGAATAGAAAATATTTCCTGCCGGGTGGTCATATCCCAGATCTTGACCCCATCATTGCCTCCTAAAGCGGCCCCCAATAATTTCCCATCCTTATTGAAGTCTAGATCAAGTACGCCAGCAGGTGCGGGAATGGAGAGATATTCTTCTTCCAGGGAAATATTCCATATCCGGGCTGTTGCATCATCACTTGAGGTAACTAAGTGTTTGCTGTCAGGGCTAAATACCAGATCATTTAATTTGTCCTGATGTCCCCTTAGAACGAGCTCCTGGTGGCCATTTTCCACATCCCATAAAATGACTGTGCGATCCCAACTGGATGTAGCTATTTTTGTGCCATCAGGGCTAAATTTGATGCCGGTCAAATCCTCTGAATGGCCGGTGAAAGTAAATATTTCTTGACCCGTAAGCGTATCCCATAATTTTGCTGTATCGTCGACGCTGGCTGTTGCAGCAAGAGTTCCGTCTGGACTAAAAGTGCCATCAATAACAAAATCTTGATGGGGGAGAATAAATAAAGGTACGGTTGAGTGGAGATCCCACAAAATAGCAGTACTATCAAAACTTGCGGTCAGAATTTTAGAGTTATCCGGACTGATGCGAACTTTATGAATTGCGGCAATATGTCCACTAAAAGTTCGTAAAAGCTCTCCGGTTGTGGGATCCCATAATTTTGCGGTTTTATCTGAACTCGCGGTGGCGATAAATTTTCCATCCGGACTATAAGCAATGCCATTAACCCAATGTTCGTGACCTTCCAGAGATAAAATTGCCTTTCCACTTGCGAGATCCCAAATGATAACCGACTGATCATTCCCGCTGGTGGCAAGATGCTCACCCTGAGGATCAAAGACCACATCCGTAACCGGACCGACATGACCTTCCAACGTTTGAATTTCTTGACCGCTTTTAAAATCCCAAAGTATGACAACCCCATCTTGACTGGTGGTTGCAATCATCTTCCCGGCAGAGTCAATATCAATGCCCAAGACTGAATCTGTATGCCCCCGGAGAACTGTCTGAACGCGAGACGCTAAAATGGATTGGTGAAGGGCTTCCTTCGCTTCTTTTGTTACAGGCAAGCTGATTGATTCTGTTTGTTCAATGGCTTCTAAAGCCAAAATGATGCTGAGGTCTGGATCAACTTCAAGGTTATTCACCGCGGCGGCAGCTAATTCACGTGAGCGTGCGAGATGTGCTTCTTGGTTGGCAAGATTACGAAGATAAAATCCAAACCCAGTAGAAATCAGAGCAAAGATTAAAAATACCGTTAATCCAACCACCTGCCAGCGTAAACGGCGGTTCAACTGGATCTGATCATCTTGTTTTTGTTGGGCAAAAATTTGGGAGGCTTCCAGAAAAGTTTGTTCCAAATCATTTAGATTGTCAGGGTTTTCAGCCGCCCACTCAGATGCTTGGGTTAGTCGAGCGCTCCGATAAAGCTCTCCTTCGTCATACTCCAGCGCTTCCCAAGATTGACTAGCTTCTGTAAGGTGGCGGTGGATCAGGAGCCCTTGACGATCTTCTTTTAGCCATTTTCCTAACGTCGGCCATTCGCGGATCAAAGCCTCATGGGCTACTTCAACGGTATTTTTTCCAAGCACGATTAATCGGGCATTGGCCAAAATATCTAAAACTTGCCGGATATCATTTTTATCAAATTTACTGGAATACAATTCATCAATTTTTATACGCCGCCTGGTATCAACAATACCTTCTCCAAGTTCGGTTAAGCGCGTGAAGACAAAACGCCCGATCGTTTTTTGGCGATCCGTTAATTGATGGGTATAGACATTTTCAGCCGTGCGCGCAATGGCTCTATGTACGCCTCCTGAATCAGCATAACCTTTCAGGGTCATGGTGCGACCGCTTCGCCGCTGCCAGGTTTCTAGTAATGAATGAGATAGCAAGGGTAGGGAACCTGGCTCTCGACTGATATCCCTGAGGATCATACCCACAAGTCTGG
Source organism: Chloroflexota bacterium (assembly GCA_039714275.1). Lineage (GTDB taxonomy): Bacteria > Chloroflexota > Anaerolineae > Anaerolineales > UBA11858 > JBDLJO01. The sequence goes on from JBDLJO010000154.1 coordinate 3,934, forward strand.
GTTCGATTTCCCAATTATTTAGTTTCGCAGGCTCTTCGATGACTTGCCTAAGTTCCTGGGCGTTCATTGCGCCGATATACTCTTGATGCTGAGCCAAACTTTTTCTTAATTCGGGGTATTCAGCACATTGACTGTAAAAATCAGCTCTCAGGGTGAGAATGATTGTGCAAGGAGACCCTTCTTTTGACAAATAGAGCAGGTTGTTGATAAAAGCAGCGCGTTCTTTTTCACTACGACACAAGGTAAATATTTCTTCAAACTGATCAACTACCAATAAGAAATGAGCGGGGTCTTGCTGCGAGCAAATTGTTTTTTGGGTAAATAATTTCAAGGTACGAGCATCTGCTTCAAGATCATCGATCAGGGAAGTTGTTTCAATAATAGGGGTGCTGAGATCTTGTGTCAGGCTGATGGCCAGGGAGTGCAATGGATGAGCTGTAGGTGTAATGACCTTGACCAGCCAATCTGGGCTGCCAGGTTGAATATTTAGATCTGTAGTCGCGGCGGATTTTTCCAGGATGGCTGGGATCAACCCAGCTCGAACAACAGATGATTTTCCGCTCCCAGAAGCGCCAACAATAATTAACAAAGATGGATCTTCTTCGAGCCTCTTGAGTAATTGAGCGATCAATTTTTGACGGCCAAAAAATATTTCTGCATCTTCAGTATCGAAAAATTCCAGACCTTTATAGGGAGATGATCCTGCGTGAGGGGGGGCATCAGCAATGGTTTCCGGTTTTGCTGGACTGCCAATGGTGATTTCATCCGGTATCTGCCCGCGTATCAGCTGCTGATACAAAATTTCTAATTCACTGGATGGATGAATGCCGAAATCTCGATCAAGAGCATCCTGGCAGCGTTGGAAGGTCAGGCCGATATTTGCTTGATCACCCAAACAGGCATGAGCAATCATTAATGCCCGGTAAATCGTTTCGGGGACGAATCCAAAGCGATTCCGATTTTCGCCCCATTCAATTACATCTTCCCAGCGTTTGGCCTCTAGTAATAAATTAAATAAAATACGGGCTTTATTGTCATACGCCGCATGGACTCGCTCTCGATCCAAGATCACCCAATCGTCATAGAAACCTGGAAGCAGTTCTCCTTGATAATAACCAATGATTTTGATCAAGTCTCCAATTGCCCATTCATCCGTCTTTTTGTGCTTGAGGATCTCGGCAGAGTCAAGCAGGTAATTAGATTCTTCTAAAAAAGTAATCGTGAGATCATCAATCTGAAAATAATCTTCCCAAGATTTTGAAAACGGCTCAAAAGATTTTCGCAAACGCCATAAACTCTGGCGAAGGTAGGTGCGCGCGTTAGCTTCATTTGAATCTGGCCAGAATAAACCCGCCAGCTTCTCACGCCGGTGTGACATACCCGCTGTCAGGGCAAGGTAGGAAATCAATGTTTGAGCGGAACGGGATTTTATTTCTACAGGTTGATCATTGAGCCGGACATCAAATTGGCCCAGAAGGCGAATGAATAACATTTTTCAACATCCGTTTTCCCAGTCAGCCTAAATAAATCTGATTAATGGGGAGCCTAGATGATGGTGTATTCATATAGGATAAGCATTTCCCCTATTGCGTTAGCTTTTCAGATCTAATTTCCATTATAGCTGAATTATTACCTAAATTTCAACAGCCAATATAGGAAATAACGCTAATAAACGCCCGGCATAATCTTAAATAACGGCAGGTATGTATTATGGGGGTCAAGGAAGTTTCGGTCCCCAAATTTAGTTACCCAATAATTATTGGAAAGGAGATAAAAATGTTAAAGAATGTTGTTGAACAAAGACCTGTTTGGCTGCTGCTGCTCTTCACACTTGTAAGTTTCATGGCTGGGATTGCAATTAACTTTGCTGGCAACCCTTCTTTTGAGTTTCTTGAGCTTCGTAATAACCCATCCAGTTATGAAGCAGTGATTTTAGAAAGCTCATCAGAAAAAGCTCTGCTCGCAGACGCGGCTCGTTGGCAGGGAATTGCTGAAACCTATATTGAGATAAATGCAAAGGCTTTAGCAGCCGATGCGGCTCGCTGGGGCGGACGCGCAGAAATGTTTGCTGACGCGAATATGAAAGCTCAAGCAGCCTCCTCTGCTCGCTGGTCT
>JBDLJO010000155.1:0-6043 GCA_039714275.1 Chloroflexota bacterium
TCGATTTATGCCCTGCATTATGATCATTTGGCCAACAGCCGACTGGAAGTAGGGGAGCGCGTCTCGATGGAGAATACTGGATTTCCACGTACCACCGAACTCCAAGCAATTATGCCCGATATTCATCAAAGTGAAGAGTTGGCGATTACCTTCCGTTCTCCAACGCAGTATTTATGGCGCAAAATTCGTTCACAAGTCAATGTGGCTTATTTCCAGGGTGGAGAACTGACATCCTATCAGCCGCTTAGTTTCACACCTACGCTGTCAACATCTCCAACAGTGCTGAGCAGCCAGGACCATCATCTTTATATAGCCTGGCTGGAAAAACAAGTCAGCGGTTATAATGTTTATTTTGCCAGCACGGCACCTGATTTTTCTGATGCGTTGGGAGAATCGTCAAATCGCGAGCTGGTTAAAATTGCCGCCCAAGTGGGGTTTGGGATGCTGGTTGGAGTTCTGATCGCACCGATCGGCGCGGGCGCCTGGATGATCGTGCCGATTTTTCTGCTGATGTTCACGGCCCCCCTACGCAAGATTGGTTCGAAAAAGGTCCACACTGGCTTTACCGTATTCAGCCTTCTGCTGGCTGTAGCTGCATTTTGGGTAGGAAAAATGGCAACCTTGCCGGGGATGATGGCTTATGTACCTTTCTCAGCCTGGCTGCCTACGATCCCAACCCTGGTTGGGTCGCTGCTGCGGTGGGGTATACCCGCACTGACGTTAATCACAGCGTTATTGACCGCCTGGTATTATACTTTCCGCCAGGGTAATCAGTCCGTCATTTATTTTATCCTCATCTATGCTGGGGTTGACGCTGTTATCACAACCGCCATCTATGGTGTTTTGATCTACGGTGCGATCTAGTTTGGAAACGATTTATGGTATATGTTCATTCTTGGTGCCTTCGTTGACGATATTATAAAAACTTGGTTAAATTTGTGAATTGGCTGCGAACAGGATAGGAGCTTTTGATGACGGCAGGTAAACAAATTCAAGACCTTACGAATGAAAAAGAAATAGGAAAAGGCCGCAGCCCGATGCAAGATGCGATGCGGGAGTTCCGGCGCAATAAAATTGCGGTAGGCGGGATGATCTTTGTGGGCATTGTGATCTTTATCGCGATTGCGGCACCGATCTTTACTCCTTACAGTTTTGAGACCCAAAATATACGAAATAATCGTGGTAAACCGATGGAAGGCTACGATGTGATGGTTTCGTATGCTGAGGAAAAATGTCATTGGTACGATACCCCGATGGAATGGGGCTGCACCGTTTTCATTGCTGGTTCCGATGCGCTGGGGCGTGATCTATGGAGCCGCATTATTTACGGCGCTCGTATTTCCCTGGCAGTGGCGTTAGTAGCTGCAACGGTCAGTTTGGTGATTGGTTTGATCTACGGCACGATCTCGGGATATGCTGGTGGTAATGTTGATAACTTAATGATGAGGGTGGTCGATTTTCTTTATGCGATCCCGATGCTGCCGATCATTATTTTAATGACGGTTTATTTTGATGCTATAGGTCGTCAAGGCTCGAGTAATGCCCTGATGACCGCCGTATTAGAACTTAATCAGAGTATGGGCGGCTTGTTCTTCCTCTTCATTGCTATTGGTGCTCTCAATTGGATCGGTATGGCCCGACTGGCACGCGGTCAGGTGCTATCTTATAAGCAAAAAGAGTTTGTTGAAGCTGCGCAGGCTATCGGATCCAGCAGTGGACATATTATTTTTAAGCATTTAATCCCCAATGTGATTGGACCGCTGTTGATCCAAGAATCAATGATGATCCCCGGATATATTTTCCTGGAAGCGGCTTTAAGCTTTATTGGGTTAGGTGTTAATCCGCCAACCCCGAGCTGGGGCGCGATGATCAACGAGGGCTATTCGGGAATCCGGTCCAATGCGCATTTGGTCTTATTCCCTGGCATTGCCTTATCATTACTTACCCTGGCATTCAACTTTATGGGTGATGGGATGCGGGATGCTTTCGATACCCGTTTGCGAGGAAGAAGATAAAGGTTTGGAAAAGAATTCGCAGGTCTTGATGACGCGCGAATTCTCAATTGAGAAATAATCGACCTGCGAGGTTATAAAAACTCGCAGGTCTTCTGTATCCAGCAATTTCTCTTGGTTAAAAAGCTTGCTTTTCCTCCTGATCTTCTTATGGCCTAACCATATGATAAAATTACGCCCATATTTAAATCTCTTGTCACAGGAGTCAAAATTGAAAAAACAATTTCTATCCCTTAGTTTGATTATTGCAGCGACATTGATCTTAGCCGCTTGTTCTTCGCCCACGCCAACCCCCATCGTCGTAGTCGAAACGGTGGCTGTTACTGCTCCACCAACCAGCACACCAACCCTAGAGCCATCCGCCACGACCGAACCGACGGCTACCAAGAAGCCCCTGGTGGGTCCGATGGCAACTGCAGCTGCCTTGAGCGCTCAAGTAACCATGAATCCCCCGACACCGGTGGGAGGTTTTGACACGTCCGACCTGCAGCCTGATGATTATGTCGGCATTACTAAACAGGCCTGGCATATCATCAATGCCAATTATGTGCGCGATAATTTTAACGGCGCAGATTGGGATGCAATCTATGATCAATATGTGGCCTTAGCTGAAGATGTGTCCACATCCGAAGAGCTATGGGTCTTGCTGGCTGATTTAGTCCATGAATTGAACGACAGTCACAGCCGTTTTGTGCCTCCCGGAAATATGGAACGTGAATTTGGTGTTGAAACCTCGGACAGCGCTGAACCCAGCCCCTGGACAGGGATTGGTGTTTGGCCAGGCCCATCACGTGAAGATGAATATTTCCTGGTCTGGGATGTCTGCAGCAATAGTCCGGCTGCCGAAGCCGGTATCCAGCGCGGTGATATTGTCCTGGCTATCGATGGCGAACCGGTTGAACGCGAAGATGATGGTTTCACTCGCGCCCATTCGCGGGCGGTTGCTTTCGGTACCGGCGGTGATAGTGTTGTGTTGAATATCTGGTCAGGTCCAGATCAAGAACCTCGTGATGTCGAAGTAGGTTTTGATATAGCCAGCGGCTGTGATACCTGGCGTCACGAAATTGTCAAGGAATCGCCTCGTATCGGTTACGTACGAGTAATAGATTTTGATGGCAACTCGGCTCATGAAATTGAGAGCGCAATCAACGATATGGAAAAGAAAGCTCCCCTGGATGGTCTGATCGTTGATATCCGCCATAACCCGGGCGGCAATTCTGATGAATCGATCGCTGTTTTTACTGAAGGTATTGTAGGTACGGTGGGACCCTTGCGAGAGGGCAAGACCCGCACCGCGTACCGGATTCGTGGTCCCGTGGTTTGGAATACCGAAACTCCGGTTGTTGTACTGACCGATGGCAGCAGTCACAGCGCGGCGGATTACTTCCCGGCCGCGATGAAAGAACTTGGGCGGGCTACAATTCTTGGTATGAACTCTGCCGGAAATACCGAAGGTATCATTAGTTTTGGGCTGGCTGACGGTACCTTAATCCGGCTGGCTGTGATGACGATGGCTCTGAATGACGGTACCATTTTAGAAGGCATTGGTGTTACGCCTGATGTGATCGTACCTCTGGGACAGTGGGGTTTACGGCAGCAGCCTTACGATGCTCAACTCCAGGCCGCGATCGATTTCTTGAAATAGCCTTAATTGGTCCTATTTCTTGGCTCTAAATAACCAAAGCCCTGCACTTCAATATCTAGGAGATGCAGGGCTTTCTTGGTAAAATAAACGCAACATGGCCAAATTTAGAATTCTGATTGTAGAAGATCAAGCGGATTTGAGAGTATTGATGAAAAGTGGAATCGAAACTCTCAATGCTGATATTGATGTGGTTGCTGTACCATCGGGGGAAGAAGCCATGTTAGAAGCTTCCTGCCAAGATATAGATTTAATGATTTCTGATATAGATTTACCGGGCATGTCCGGGTTAGAACTGCTCACGAAACTGAAAGAATGCAATTCGTCTATCAAAGTTATCCTGGTCACGGGTATATTTGACCCGGAAATTCGCCGTGCAGTTGCCGATGCAGGGGTTGAAGCTTATTTTCTCAAACCTATTGAGATGGCAGATTTCCTGGATGCTGTTGAACGGTCCCTTGGTCTGATAATTGAGGCTCCTTTTACTACAGATATTCATGACACGGAAAAACCATTTGAAATGGCTACCCGACTAATTGAACTGCGCGAGGAACTTGATGCAATCTCAATTATTATTTTGGATGATCGGGGACATGTCTTGGTTCGAGCCGGTGATTTGCCAGATGCTTCCGTGGAGGCAGGTTTGTTCCCAGCATTGATGGCGGTTTTTGGGGCCGGGGAACGCGTGTCAAAATATTTGGCAGCCAGCCCTCCCGATGACCTGATGTATTTTGCTGGCTCCAAATATGATATTTTGTTGGCACATATCGATCTGTCTTATGCATTAGTGATTGCTCTTAATCCGTTTGGCACAAATGACAAAATTGATTCTTACTTTAAGATTGTTCGTTTGGGAATAAAAGATTTACTAACCCTATTTGAGTATATTGGTGTCTCGACAACACCAACCGAATTCACTGAGATTCCGGAAGATGAAATCGTTGTCGAAGATGCCGTGGATGCCAAACTGATTGATTCTATGTTTGAAAAGAAAGCTGGTATAGATAATGTAGATGATTTCTGGGACAGCGCTACAAAAGGCCCGCAACCTGTAGACGGCAGTATTGATGGACTCTCGTTCGAACAAGCACAGCAGCTCGGGTTGACACCTGATGAATCGGAATAAGGAATCAGGCCAGCGATCGTTAATCCCAGTATTTTAAATTTGCCATTTCCAAGAACTGAATTGACAAATAAACATGTTATTTTGAGCAGTCGTGATTAATCAGACTGCTTTCTTGATTGAAATTAACTGCAATCTCTAGCGCTTGGATACTCGCAGATCGAGCCTGGTATTGTCAGCCCGTGGGGCCTATGATACAATCTCGCTCGCTTTGATCAGGTATCCCTTTCCTAGGGGAGTGGTGCAATGGCAGCACAGCAGTCTTTGGAACTGTTGATCTTGGTTCGAATCCAGGCTCCCCTGCCTTTTTTTCTCTGTAATGAACTGCTTAGTTGACGACGAGCCGCATTTATCATTTCAATTGAAGACAGTTGTTGTTTTGTATCAGCCTCGTGCAGCATGTTGTTGTACGGAGCTTTTTATTTAACGAATAATAAATAAGAACTATGCTTATTCGCTCTATGCGGCATGCTTGCTGTCAATAACCCTTGTGATCCTGGGGATGGGAACGGCAAGCCAGGGCCGGGGAAAATTAAAAAAAAATAAAATCTGCGATAGAATTAATAGGAACCAGCAGTAAACCATTAATAATTGCGGCTTGATACCTTGTGTATCTAGTGGAGTGAAAATGAAAATTACATCCGTAATTTTAGCAGCAGGGCAGGGGACACGAATGCGTTCAACGCTTCCGAAAGTCCTGCACCCAATTCTAGGGAAACCCTTGATTTGGTATGCCATACGGGCAGCCTATCAGGCTACAAAAGAGCCCCCAGTTGTTGTGGTGGGGCATCAGGCTGACCGCGTGCGTGATGATGTGGATCAAGATGCGCATTTTGTGACCCAGGCGGAGCGGTTGGGAACCGGGCACGCTGTGCAGCAAGCTGAAAACATCTTGCGAGGGAAATCAGATTTAATTCTGGTAACGTATGCTGACATGCCCTTGATCTCCCCAGAGACCTTGGAGAATCTGATTGATGCTCACCGCGACCACGATGGTCCGATCAGTGTATTGACTCTGATCGCCGAAGATGCGCGCGGTTTTGGCCGCATAATACGTGGTGCTCAGGATGATGTTTTGGCGATTGTAGAAGAAGCGCAGGCCACGCCGGAGCAAAAGGCGATTCGTGAATTGAATACCGGTGTGATGTGTTTTAATGCTGATTGGCTTTGGGATGCGCTGCCCCGGGTTGAGTTATCCCCCAAAGGTGAATATTACCTCACCGATCTGGTCGCCATCGCAGTCGAAGACAATAAAAAAGTGCAAGG
>JBDLJO010000156.1:0-6033 GCA_039714275.1 Chloroflexota bacterium
CGTTCCAGGAACAACTATTTTAGGAACAGCTGAGTCCTGGGCTGTCCTAGATACATCCTGGTATGTTTCAGGAACGTCCCCAAAACGTATACAATAGAATTAGTTTAGTTTAGTTTTATTGGTGTTTAACGGCACATCAGCACGATTACGGCTATTTAGTGCCAAAAACGTTTACATAAATTCAATGTGTAAAGTTAGTAATCATTTGTATGAGTTAGTCATTGGTGCGAGTGAAATAAAATGTCAGTATGTATGGTTAAAATCGCTTAAAATCTATAAAATAGCCCGATTTCTTTCAAATACCCTAAGATGTGGTCAGGGTGATATGTTTCAAATAGTTCTCGTAAAGTGTCAGTGGTGAAATAATTTTGCCGTATGTGGGCAAAATCAATACAGTCCAATAGAATATGTCTCGTGGTGAGCGGAGACTGGCACGGGATACACATCGGCCGAGGTTCACCTTTCAAAAGGTGACAATCGGTGAGATATGTGTGTCCAATTCGCGTACGGGCTAAAACAACCTCTTCTCTTCTGTTTGATCTATTGGAATGTTTTGTTTTCCCTATCTGGGGTTTAATAATATGCAATTTGTTGTCGTATTGTACGTCCCAGAATGATTGCCATGATTTGGTGATGGATTGATCGATGGCATTTTTCAGGTCTGTATATGGTATCGGAATGGTGGTGATAGCACTATTCAATGCTTTCTTGGCAGCATCATCTGCTTTTTCGTTTCCCTTGATGCCAACATGGCCGGGAATCCAACACAGTACTATTCTCTTACCATCATTTACTAGGTTATTATAGTTTTGCAATGTAAGCATAACTAAGGGGTTTCGAGGTTGCATATTCTGCAACGCCTGCAAAGATGATATGGAGTCAGAAAAGATGATAAAATCGTTTGATATGGCGTCGTCTATATGGTTTAAAGCGATCTGAATCGCAGTCAGTTCAGCTGTAAAAATGGAGCTTTTGTCGGGTAAGCGCACATGTTTTATCGAATTGTCGATAACCGCCGCGGCACCCACCCTATCTCCACTTTTAGAGCCATCAGTATATATGTGTTTATAGTCTGGATATTTAGTTTGTATTTCATTAAAATAACTTTGGAATACGAGAGGGTTTGTGCTGCTTTTTGGATTCGAACTAAGACTGAGGTTTATTTCCGGCAATCTTAGTTCCCAGGGTGGTGTGTCAAGTACAACATTGTATGCTATCTCGGTTTGATCTGGGAGGATCTCGCTGAGCTCGTGTGTTACACGTAGACTCAGGGGCATGATAGCATTCGGGTGATTTTGATAGGGAAGTGTCTGGTCTGGATTTAGAACATAGTCCTGTGCTGGATTGTCTGGATTTGCATATAGTTTGAGTGCGTATTGTAGAGCTAACTTTTTTCGCCGCAATTGAAGTGGCGGTTCGTCAGCCTCTACATACAGGCTGTCAATAGGGGAAGTTCTGAATGCACCCAAACTAAGTCTGAGTGCTTGATTTTGAATGGGATCTAGCATCCGCAGATACGATTTTCTGGCTGAACCATAAACTATGCTGCCGTAATCTAATTTGGATCTGATCAGGGAGCGATACAGGAGCAGAAGGGTCTCTCTGTCGGCTCCCCAATCGTATTTGGAGACCACTTTCAGCAAGTTCATGGCTTTTTGACATTTAGTTTTCAGATATTTTAGGTGTGCAATAAAGTTTAGTTTGGAATCAAAGATAAGGCCTAAAAATTTAGTTTCCTTGACCACCGGAATCGGCGAACCGTCTAGCAGTAAGTTCGGTTCCGGGTGGAGTCGGCGTTTTTGACAGAAATGCATGCAGACGGTTTTGGTCTTAGAAAATCTAAAACCGTTTTCATCTGCCCATTTCTGAAGCCTGTTTAGTGACAGTTGTAATTGCCTTTCTATTGTTGCCATATTTTCGGAGCTATAGCAAATTAAAAAATCGTCAACATATAGGGAACATTCAAGACCAGCAGTAAGGCATTTGACGATACTGTTGATCTTAATGCTAAAGAGAGTTACCGATAATATGCTGCCTTGCGGTACCCCCATTTCCTGTTTAAAAATATCAGAAAAGGTGGTACCGACTTTAACCTGAAAAATTCTTTTTTCTAAAAACTCCCTGATGAATATAGGGAGGCGACCCCGGAGGCCCATTTCGGCGAGGTCGCTTAATATCCCATACTTCCACGTGGTGTCGTAGGCCTTTTCTAGGTCAAAGAAGACTGCTGCCATGTGCTGTTTTTTAACGAACGTGTCGCGTATTTTGGATTCCAAACGAACCAGCTGGTCGATGGTGCTTCGTTCACGGCGAAAGCCGCTCTGGTGTCTCGTGATGATGTTATTCTTTTCGAGATACCAGACCAGTCTGTTGTTGATCATGCGCTCTAATGTTTTACATAAGCAACTAGTCAGTGCTATCGGTCGATAGTTTGACGAGTTGCTATGATCTTTGCCTGGCTTAGGAATGGGGATGATAGTCGCTTTTCTCCAAGATTCGGGGAAATTGCCAGTTTTCCAAATTTTATTGTATATATCTAGTAGGACTAATAGTGGTGTCGTCGGGAGATGCTTCAAAATTTGGTAAGGAATGTTATCTGGTCCTGGAGTAGTTTCATGTGCCTTTTTAAGTGATTCCGATAATTCTGATAGTGTAAAGTCGTCATTGTAACATTCCGAATTATCACTATCAAAACACAGTTTTTTACGTTCTTGTAATTTTTTGAAATTTTGAAATTTGGGTGTATAATTTTGGGTTGATGAATTTTTGGCAAATGTTTCAGCCAGCGTGTTGGCAATTTCTTTTCTCTCGCTGACATAGTTGTCTTCTGTTTTAAGATGGCATATTGGCAAACTATTATTTCCCTTTATTTTACGAATCATTTTCCAAATATGTTTTATTGGGGTATTTTTATTTAGTTTGGAGACATATTCTTTCCAGGTCTTGCGTTTACTTTCGCGGATGATTCTCCGAGTCTTTGCTCGGGTAATTTTGTACTGCACTAGATTTTGTGGAGAGGGGTTTGTTTTTAGTTGTGTGAGAGCGGCTTTTCGGTCATGTAAGGCATTTTTGCAGTCTTCTGTGAACCATGGCTTTTTAGTACGTGTGGTTTTAGTCGAGGATAATGGCACAGCCTCCTTGGCGACATCTGAGAGAATCGAGGAGAATAACGATATCGGATCATCCGTTTCGTCGAACAAATCCGCCTCGATTATCTCAGTTGCCAGAAACTGAAATTTGCCCCAGTCTGCTTTCTTAAAGTTCCAGGTTGGTAGTTTTTCAGATAGGATCGGTTTTGTTGAGCTGAAGATAATAGGGAAATGGTCACTCCCATATAAGTCTTCGCTCACCGACCAATTATAATCCAAAAGGATTGAAGGATCCGAAAGAGACAGGTCTACTGATGTCATCGAACCTGTTGCTGGGTGTAAATATGTTTTTGACTTATCGTTAAAAATACATAGATTGTGTCTATTTATTAGATCTTCTATCTGTTTACCTCTATGGTCCGGCCTATCGTCGCCCCACATCTTATTGTGGGCATTGAAATCCCCTAGAATAAGGAAAGGTGGCGGCAGTTGCTCTACTAAATCATCAAGATCAGTAGGATCAATAGGCGGACCTGGCGGGAGGTAGACAGAGCAGATCGTTAAGGTTTTGTGCAGACTGAGGCTGACGGCTACAGCTTGCAGTTGTGTGCGTAGAGGTAAGGGACGGTGTGGTGTGCTCTTTTTTACAAGAACACAAGAACCGCCACATGGCTTACCGCTGTTGCCAGTCTGAAAATGATTATATGGTTTATAATTTGGAATATTTGGAATTTTGTTTTCTGATAAAAGTGTTTCCTGGAGGCATATTGCCTCCGGGCTGAATTTGTTAATGAGGGATTTTAATTCTTGGATGTTGGCATTTAATCCTCGACAGTTCCACTGCAGGAGTGCCATTATTTATCGGGTGGAAGTATGGGATCAAACTGTTTTTGGGGTGGAGCTGGCTGATTTGTTTCCATGTCCAGGTCTCCATATCTATTAAAAACTGCAACAGGGTCATTAACCCCCTTTGCAGTTTTCCCCCCGGTGTTTTTCTTTTTGTTTTTAAATTTAATTTTATTTTCTTCCCTGTACTGCGCGTCGGTGGGCAATATCTTATTGACGCCCGACGTCAATTTCAGTACTTGGGGGGTAGCCACCGATGTTTTTGGTGGCTTTACCGCCGGTACCAGTTTCGGTTTTGCTGGCAACGGCGGTTTTTCAGGTCTGTTGGACTGACCTGATTGAGGTTTGGGTCGGTTGGTATGACCCGCCTTTGGTGTTATTGTAGCATGTTTGTTTGAGATTTCTGGTGATTGTTGTTTTTCGACAGTTGTTTCTGGAGTAACTTTTGACATTGATTTTGGAGTGTTTATGGCTGGTGTAGGTTGTTTTTTAGAAAAGGGATTATTCCCACAGATATTACATTTTTGGCAGCTATTTTGGGATTGATGTTGAGGTGCTGCCGAACCTGTACGAGTTGCCTCCGCATAGGAAACAGTTGGAGTTCTTGCCTCCACCTGCTTTCTAGCTTCGACAAATGACAGGTTCGATGTTGTTTTTAATGCTATTATTTCCTTCTCTAGGCGCCACTTGGGACACTGCTTTGAGTAGGCAGGGTGGTCACCGTGGCAATTGACACACTGTGCAGCATTATCGCACGAGTTGCTGTTGTGGTCCTCTTTGCCACAGTTGGCACACGCCTCCTGTCGTCGGCAGTTGCCCTTGTGGTGCCCGAGACGCTGGCATTGAAAGCATCGTGTTGGGTTGGGAATGTAGGGTTGAACTTCTACTATTAAATTTGAATATGCTATTTTCATGGATGTTGGTGGTTTGGGTGTATTGAAAGTAAGAATGAAACTATTGGTATCACGAAGTTCTCCGTTTTTTTTAATTTTAATTCTTTTGGTTGATTCAACTCCTTGGTTTTTCAAATTTTCTGTTATTTCTTCTTCTGTCGTGTTCTTCAGGATCGGACAACGGATAACGCCCTTGCTGGAGTTCAGACTTCTGTGCGCACTAACTCGAACCGGTCTATCCACAAGGGTTTGGGACCGGATGAGATTAGTGGCATGAGCCTTATTCTCCACCTCGACAAGTAGGCTGCCGGAGCGAAGATGTTTGACCATCTTCGGTTCCCCGGCGAGTCCTTGTATTCCTTTTGCAATTGCAAAAGGAGACAGCTTGTCGAGTGGACGTTCTTTATCCGTTGCCTCGATCACCAGAAATCTCGGCCACGGTGTTGGTGCATGTGGTGGTGGAGTGTCAAAAGGAGCCTGGGTGTTGTCTGGATTCGAGTTTCCTGAATCCAGACGGCTCCGCTTTTTACGATGATTTCTTGCTCCATGAGGAGCAAGATCACTTCCCTCCTTTGAGGGAAGCTTGCGGTTGTCTAAATTTAAAACAAAATTAGCCATATGCTAAAAAACAAAATTCAACCCCGGTGGTCCCCACCCACCATGGAGCCCCAAAAGGGGACATCGGTTAGAGGGGCTGAGCCCAGCTCGCCGATGTCAGGGATGCACCCGGGCTATAACCGCTGTTCGATTCACTCGCCTGTCCTTGTCGGTAACCTTTAATTCTTTTTTTTTAATTCTTTTTTTTTGGTGGTTTTTTTCTGACAAGTAGGTTGGTGACATCTCCCCACGATTTGCCCACGCAGCGGCTCCCACACACCATGTCTAAAATGACAGTTGCACGATATGAAAATGAAGATGGTAATGGGGATGAATGAAAAAGGATAAACTTACGACTTGGACGAGTAGGCATGGATAGCGTGGAGCAAGACACTACGAGCCGATTGGTCAAAAAGGGCCGTTTGACCACCCGTCTAGGGCAAATAAGGGCCAAAGTGGTGTGTTTCCAGTAGCAGCCTATCTGACGCCAGGTCCGCTACCAGATCAACCACCAGGATCCCGTCTTCACCCGACACGGGTCGCAACCCACGGCAAACGGGTTGCCCTCTACAGTCGCTTTGTACGACACGTTTGGGGATACGGTGGAC
>JBDLJO010000157.1:0-5988 GCA_039714275.1 Chloroflexota bacterium
CCGGTTGAGATGGCCCTCAGCGGGGGGGAGATGTTCATTAAATAACAGTTATAATTTCCCTATGGTTGATTATCTTCATTTAATTGATACCGAAACCAACGGTCAGCGCTATGATGTCACCCCGCTCTTCGCCGATGCCGGTGCTTTCTCTGCTCTGATAGCTGATTTAGCGCTTCCTTTTAATGATGTCGAAATTGATTTCATCGCTGGCATTGACGCGCTGGGGTTTATCCTCGGGGGTGCCCTGGCGCAGCACCTCAAGGTAGGATTTATTCCCATCCGCAAGGGTGGCAAGCTGCCTGTGGAAGTAGATGCTGCTCGTTTTGTCGATTACTCTGCCCAGGAGAAATCCCTCGAGATCAGGTTTGATGCCATACCTCGCGGGGCGCGCCTGCTTTTGGTCGACGAATGGATTGAGACCGGCACGCAGATCCGTGCCGCCATCCAACTGATCGAGGGGCAGGGCGGGGAGCTTGTTGGCATTGCCGCTGTTAACATTGATGAAAATGATCGCACGAAGGACATAGTGGATAAATACAACTGTCACAGTCTGCGGATAGGGGATTGAAATATGTTCAAAGCATATTTTTATATTTTTGAAGCCGTTGTATTTTTGCTGTTTATTCTGACACTGCGCCATGCCTGGAAAGTCGGTTGGCCGCGGGTTTGGGCTTTGAGCGCCGGGATCATTTTTGGCTTACTCCTGGAATGGGCTACCATTCAGCAGCTGCATGCTTACCAGTATGGTCGCTTTGCCTTGATGATCGGCGAAGTGCCTTTGATGGTTGGCGTCGCCTGGGGGGTGATCATTTACAGCGTGCGTTTATTCTCTTACGCCACAACTTTACCGCTTTGGGCCAAGCCGATCCTGGATGGTCTGCTGGCATTGAATATCGACCTGGCGATGGACACGATTGCCATTCGTTGGGGGATGTGGGATTGGGGGATATCGCTGGAAAAAGAATTTTTCGGCGTGCCTTATGCCAACTTCTGGGCCTGGTTTTGGGTGGTATTTTTCTTCTCTTCGGGTTTGAATTACCTGGGCAAAACGAATCTGCCTTTCAAGAAATGGCTGGTGCCCTTTGGGGCGTTGATCATCGGCCTGCTCGGGGTTTTGGGCACCAACGCTTTGATCGTCTTTGGAGTCCCGCGTGCCTGGTATCACACTACGATTGGCTCTGTCCTGATCGGCGCCTTAATTTTGATTATCGCACTGCGCCCGCGATTGCATCACGCCTTGATTGACCTTCTCGCGATCTTAGTACCGGCGGCTTTTCATCTCTATTTCCTTATCGCCGGGCTGATCTCAGGCGTGATTATGAACCCCCCGGCATTGTTGGGAGTCAGCTTATTGATGATTGGCGCCGCGTATTTCCTTCATCGTCCAGGCTCCTTCTTCCATATTAAACAAACCTAGCGATTAGCTAAATGATGTTAACAAGACCTGCGGGGTAATCCATTTTGCCTGCCGAGGATAAATTTTGTGGAATAAGTGTCCATCGTGTCAATTCCATGCACAGCTTCTATGTCATTGGAGGGGGTAAATTAGTTTGGAAAGGTGCTCGGTCATGGGCTTATCGGTCGTGTCAAGTTCGGGGTACCATCCTTAGAATATTAATCTAGAAAAGGCAATCGGGGAAAGTTTTTTAGCTTATAATAATAAATAATAACTCCCAAATAAGGGAGGGATGAATGGACTTGGTAGACAAAGAATTCAGAAAAGTTGATCGATCTGTCTTGTTGATGGGCATTGATATTGGGTCAACAACCGCAAAAGTTGCTGTTTTAGACAAAAATAAGCGGCTTGTTTTCTCTGCCTATCGCCGTCACAAAGCTGAAATTGTGGAAGTTCTGCTTTCCATCTTGGAAGAAGCTCTGCAATCTCTGGGGAATGTTCAACTCGACCTATTGGTAACCGGTTCAGCTGGGATGGGGGTGAGTGAAAAATATAATTTTCCTTTTATCCAAGAAGTGGTCGCCTCAGCTGAAGTTGTTAAACAGCTTTATCCAGAAGTAAAAACATTGATCGACATTGGGGGAGAAGATGCAAAAATGATCTTCTTTAATAAAACGGGGGTGCCAGATATTCGTATGAATGGCTCATGTGCAGGAGGTACAGGCGCTTTTTTGGATGAGATGGCGACCTTGCTCAATGTGTCAGTAAATGAACTGAACGATCTTGCCGAACAGCATAAGAAGATCCATCCGATCGCTTCACGTTGTGGGGTTTTTGCTAAAACCGATGTTCAAAATCTTTTGAGTCGAGAAATTTCAAGGGAAGATATTGCCGCATCTATTTTTCATGCCCTGGTATATCAAACCCTGGCCACCCTCGCGCGCGGATATGACCTGACGCCAGCGATCATTTTCAGTGGGGGGCCGCTTACCTTTCTGCCATCATTAAAAAATGCTTTCAAAGAAGTTCTTGAGATTGGTTCTGAAGGAGTTCTTGAAATTGAGAACTCAGAATTATTACCAGCGATTGGCGCTGCCCTTGCAGAGAAAGCCGATCGGTATATTCTTGATTTGGAAGAAATAATCGAAATTTTAAAGTCACCGCCACCCCAAAGATTGGCACCCCCAAAACGATTATCCTCGCTTTTCAATGATCGAATTGAATTCTCCGAATGGAAAGAAACCCAGACATTTCAACGTACCGTGCGAGTTGATATTGAACAAGTTCAGGGAAAACTTTGCTTTTTGGGAGTTGATTCGGGTTCGACGACAAGCAAGATCGTGCTCACCGATCAAGATGGGCAGCTCATCTTTGATTATTATGCCAACAACAAAGGTAATGCCATTCAAGCTGTCCAAGTTGGGTTAACCCAATTAGGCGAATTATTTTCCAAAGTACCAGATCCCCCGGTGATCGCTAAAAGCATGATCACGGGTTATGGAGAAGATCTGATCAGAACCGCTTTTGGTTTTGATGGAGGTATGGTGGAAACTTTAGCCCATTATCGAGGGGCAAAGGCCTTCAAAGAAAATGTATCTTTTATCCTGGACATTGGTGGACAGGACATGAAAGCCATTTATGTGCGGGATGGAAATATTCAAAACATCGAAATTAATGAAGCTTGTTCTTCAGGATGTGGTTCTTTTATTGAGAATTTTTCCCAATCAATGGGTTATCCAGTCAATGAATTTGCAGATCTCGCCTGTAAAGCTCAGAATCCCTGCGATATGGGATCTCGTTGTACGGTCTTTATGAACTCTCGTGTCAAACAGGCGCTGCGCGAAGCCGCAACTGTCGGAGATATTTCGGCTGGGTTGGCTTATTCGGTAATAAAAAACGCTTTACACAAAGTCCTCAAAGTTGTGGATACCGCTGTTTTGGGCGAAAATATCGTTGTGCAGGGCGGTACATTTCTTAATCCTGCTGTTCAAAAAGCCTTGGAGAATCTGATAGGAAAAACGGTTATTCGTCCAGATATTGCCGAACTTATGGGTGCCTATGGGGCAGCCCTGATCGCCCAAGATCTTCATAACAGCAATGGAAGTCATCCTAGTAGTTTTATTGGCTTAGACAATCTTGCGACCGCCAGTGATTATGAAAAGAAACTGATCCACTGTGGTGGTTGTGAAAACCGGTGTTCAGTTACAAAATTGATTTTCCAAAATCGAAATGTTTTTTACACGGGAAACCGCTGTGAGCGCATCTACACCAATAAAGGGGATAAAAAACCTAACGGTGTCAGCCTGCCGGAGATTAAATATAAACTATTATTTGACCGTCCCACTGACCCTATTGGTGAATCCATCCAAACGATTGGCATCCCCCGTGTGCTTAATATGTATGAAAATTTTCCCTTCTGGAACACCCTTTTGGTAGCCTGCGGATTCAAAGTCCAACTCTCGGTCCCTTCTAGTTCCACTCTCTATGAAAAGGGGGCTGGAACAGTCATGTCCGAAAATATTTGTTTCCCAGCCAAAATGGTACATGGCCATATCTTTGACCTGATCGAAGCTGGTGTAGATCGCATCCTTTATCCAATGGTCGTTTTTGAAAAGCCTGAATTTTCTGATGCAACCAATAATTATAACTGTCCGATCGTTTCGGGTTATGCCGATGTCATTCGCAGCGCGATTGATCCAAAAAACAATTTTGGCATTCCTTTAGATATGCCGACGGTCACCTTCGATGATCTTGACTTACTAAAGAAGTCCTGTTTTGGATACTTATCTGAACTAGGCATTAGAGAAAAAACGATTGCGCGAGCATTTGAACTGGCGATTGCATCTCAGATGACTTATCGAAATGAAGTCCGAACCATGGGAAACGAGATCCTGGCTAGAGCGCATGAGGAAGACCGACAAGTTGTCCTGCTGATGGGACATCCTTATCATCTAGATCCATATATTAACCATAAAACTCCCAATATCCTGGCGGAATTTGGAGTCGACATTATCACCGAAGACGCGGTGCCCAAAGAAGCTGATCCAAGATTAAATAATAAAAACATCTTGACCCAATGGGAATATATCAATCGCTATATTTATGCTGCACGATGGGCTGCTGAAGAAAATATTGAAGTTGTACAGCTCAATTCCTTTGCCTGTGCACCAGATGCGATAAGTATCGATGAAGCTAAGAATATTTTGAGCGCCTTCGGCAAAGGTCATACTGTCATTCGGGTCGATGAGATCGAAAGTACAGGTTCCACCAAGCTGCGCCTAAGGTCAATGATCGAAGCTTTAAATATCGATCAACAATGCAATGGCCGAGCATATACCCCTCGAAAGGAGGTTAGGCTGTTTGAAAAATCGGATATTAACAAAAAAATTCTAGCAGCTCAATTCTCCCATCTAAATGGCCCTGCTATCATTGCTGCCTTGGTCGATCTGGGCTATCGGGTTGAACCTTTGCCTCACCCAGATCGTGAATCAGTTGAACTCGGATTGAAGTATGCCAACAACGAAGTTTGTTATCCTGCCACGATCGTCGTTGGAGATATTATCAAGACACTACAGTCTGGCAACCATGATCTAACAGATATCGCTGTTGGATCGTTTGCCTCAGGTGGGCAGTGCCGAGCTTCTTGCTACACAGCTTTAATTAAACGAGCCATGATCTCTGCTGGTTATGAAGATATTCCAATCATTGCCTTAACCACAAACAGAAGTTTACATGAACAACCAGGTTTCAAGCCCAGTACTCGTCAATTTATTTATAAGCTGATGATGAGCCTGGTTTACAGCGATGCGATCTCAGATATGTACTATGCAACTGCATGTCGGGAAGTCAATCGAGGGGAAACGCTGGCGCTAACAAACAATTATCTCGAACTCCTTCAAGACGGTAAAATCGGGCTAAATAAAAGTTCAATTCTCGGAAAACTCAAAGAGAGCGTTCAAAAGTTTAACGCAATCCAGACCCACGATCGGGAGCTGCCCAAAGTAGGGATCGTTGGGGAAATTTATGTAAAATACAATTCATTCTCGAATAACTATGTCAATAATTGGTTGATGGAACATGGTATGGAAGTTGTGGTTCCACCTTTGCTTGAATTCTTTTCAATGTGGCTTGTCGGAACTAGCGTCCAGCTTGAATCCAATTTGAAGCGTCCAAGTTTATCCTGGTTGCTCACCCGCTTCTTGGAGCCCTATTCAGAGGTATTTCTCAATAAAGCTGCTGGTGTTCTTGAAGAATTCCGTTATTACCGCCCTCACCACAGCATCCGAAAGGTTGCTGATAAAGCCAAAAAGATTCTTACTTTGAACCATCAATATGGCGAGGGATGGTTGATCGCAGGGGAAGTTGGAACTTTGATAGAAGATGGCATCAGCAACGTGCTTTGTTTACAACCGTTTGGCTGCATAGCCAATCAGGTGGTCGCCAAAGGGGTTTCAAAACGACTATTTCAGACGTATCCTGATTTGAATTTGCTCTTCCTTGACATGGATCATGGGGTTAGTGAAGTCAATTTTTTCAACCGCCTACATTTTTTTATCAACCGGGCATTTTCCTAAGGTATCCCTTTTTATTTT
>JBDLJO010000158.1:0-5949 GCA_039714275.1 Chloroflexota bacterium
GTTATTTCCTCGTCTCCATCGTCTGATCCCACTCCCAGCAGAATCATTAACCCAGCATCAATTTCGCCAATCACCTGCTGGTCGACAATTACGCTGCTGTATTGCACTCGTTGGATTAAAGCACGCATAGTCTTTTATAGTTTGAAGTTATTTGCTTTGAATTAGATTACCATATCCAATCACTAAGGTTTAATCAAAAACGCTGAAATCTATTACCTTGGTGATTTCAGCGTTTGAATTATTATTAAGGTAGGCCGATGGCCTCTTTCACCTCGCCAAGGGTATCTCTGGCGATAGCCTGGGCTTGTACCCCGCCCTGGTGAAGGATATCCCAAACTTGGTCAGGGTCTTTTTCCAGGTTCTGTCTTCGCTCTCTAAAGGGTGCCAGATCATTATTTAAACTCTCGGCGAAGAGTTTTTTGCAGGCTACACAGCCAATCTCAGCCTTACGGCATTCACTGTTGATGGTTTTCACTTTTTCACTGTCGGTAAAAATCTTATGCAGTGTGAAAACATTGCAAACATCTGGGTTCCCAGGGTCCGATAGACGGGCACGCTGCGGGTCGGTGACCATCTTCATAACTCGTTTTTGTGTTTCTTCGGGTGTGGCTGCCAATTCGATATGATTGTTCAGGCTTTTACCCATCTTGCTTTTGCCATCCAGACCAAGCACTTTCGGAACTGTTGTCCCCTTCATTTGCGGCTCGACCAGTACATCAGTTTTATACCGGTAGTTGAAGGAGCGAACCACCTCGCGTGTAAACTCAATATGCGGGGCTTGATCTATCCCAACCGGTACAACGATAGCCTTGTAAAGCACAATATCCGCCGCCATCAAAACAGGGTAGCCTACCAGCCCGTAATTAATATTATGGGGCTGCTGGCGAATTTTTTCTTTAAATGTTGGAAGGTCAGTTAACTTGCCCAGCGGGGTCACCATCGAAAGAAAGGTATGCAGTTCTAATACTTCAGGGACATGTGATTGTACAAAGATCATGCTTTCTTCTGGACGCAGACCCGCTGCCAGCCAATCGAGAGCCATTTCGAAGGTATTTTGTTTTAGATTAAGCGTAGTTTCTACAGTTGTCAGGGCATGTACATCAACAATGCAGTAAAGATTTTCTTCGTATTCATCTTGTAGTGCAACATAATTCTTGATTGCTCCCAGGTAATTGCCCAGGTGTTGGCGTCCTGTTGGTCGCGCTCCAGAAAAAACGCGTCCTTTCTTCATTGCTGTCATTTTATCTCCTTCTCGATCATGGCGTTCACAGCATCGAGCACCTCTTTAGGGTCTGCGTGACGACCAGTCGCTATTTTTGAGTAAACCAAATCCCCATTGACGGAAACTTCAAATCGACCTCCACCAGAAGGGACCAGGGTTAAGTCTTGGATGTGTTCTTGATTTTTATTCAATAGTAGACCTGTCAAACTGACGGCTCGAGGAGCATATCCTCAAACCGCGCAATAGGTAATTTCAATATTGAGCATGATCTATCCTTAGGCAGTTTAGAATTTTTAATACATCGAGTATATCATAACGCTAATAACGGGGATACCCAAAATGCAGTCTAAAAGCAGCACTGCTGAACAAACAAAACGTGCTCACTAATGGAACACGTTTTGTTTATGTTTTTATCCTGATTGGCCCGTAAAAAGTGGGGTACAAACGAAATTTCTAGATCAGAAAATCAACTCTCCACTTCTTCATCTACATCCTTGTCCACCTTTGCCACTTTTTCCCCTTTCGATTTTTTGAAGACAATATCATCTTCTTGGATATCAATCATGATGCTTTCACCCTTGCTGAATTCTCCCGCCAGCATTTGCACTGAAAGCGGATTTTCGATATGCTTTTGTAAAGCTCGTCGCAGCGGGCGAGCGCCAAAGTCGGGATCGTAACCTGTTTGAGCTAGCCATTTTGATGCCGCCTCAGTTAGCGAAACTTCCAGACCGTGCTCGTTGAGGCGTTCAATAACTTCACTCATCTGGATTTCAACAATTTCTTCCATCTCTTCCAAGGATAGCGGCGAGAAGGTGATGATCTCATCAATCCGGTTCAGGAATTCTGGTCGAAAAGCTTTACGAAGGGCTTTCTTGATCTTATCTTGAGCTTCTTGTTCCTTGGCATCGCCTGTACTTTGTACAAAACCAAAACTGCCGGACTTACTGACATATTCGGTGCCAATATTACTGGTCATGATGATTACCGTGTTGCGGAAATCTACCAGCCGACCCTGGCCATCTGTCAGGCGACCATCGTCGAAAATTTGCAGCATGGCCTGCCAAACATCTTGGTGTGCCTTTTCAATCTCATCGAACAGCACCACCCGGTATGGGCGGCGGCGCACGGCCTCGGTCAGCTGACCACCTTCCTCATATCCGATGTATCCAGGAGGGGCGCCGAATAAGCGGGAAACCGTATGCTGCTCCTGGTATTCACTCATATCCACGCGTACCAGCGCATCATCATCGTCAAAGAGAAATTCCGCCAGTGCTTTGGCCAGTTCTGTTTTTCCAACACCGGATGGACCAATGAAAATAAAGGAGCCAATTGGACGGCGAGGGTCTTTGAGCCCTGCGCGTGCCCTGCGGATTGCATCCGAAATGGCTGTGATCGCGGCTCCCTGACCAATCACCCGTTCATGCAAACGATCTTCCATTTTCAAGAGACGGTCAGCCTCGGTTTCTAGCATCTGAGTTACTGGGATACCGGTCCACTGTGAGACAACCTCGGCGACATCATCTTCATCAACCACTTCGTCAAGTTCGTGCTCACTTTCCCATTGGGCGCGCATTTCTTTGAACTTTGCTTCCAGGCGTGCGCGCTCGGTTTTCTTCTCGGCGGCCCTTGGGTAATCTTGCTCTACGGCCGCCTTTTCTTCTTCCGCTAATAGCAAGGCAATCTCACTTTTCAATGCTTTGATATCCCCTGGCAGCGAGTAAAGTGCGATTCGTAATTTGGCCGCTGCTTCATCCATCAAGTCAATAGCTTTGTCGGGTAAATATCGGTCCGAGACATACCGGTCGGCGAGCGTGGCAGCAGCATCCAGTGCGTCATCAGAAAAGCTGATTTTATGATGAGCTTCGTAGCGGTCACGCAGCCCGTGCAGCATTAAGATTGTATCTGCGACACTTGGTTCTTCCACATAGACTGGAGCAAAGCGGCGCTCAAGCGCAGCATCTTTTTCGATATATTTATGATACTCGTCAAGGGTTGTCGCACCGACACATTGCAGTTCGCCGCGTGCCAGAGCCGGTTTTAACATATTAGATGCATCCAGTGTGCCCTGGGCAGCACCAGCACCCACCACAGTATGCAGTTCGTCGATAAAAAGGATGATTTCACCTTCAGCGCGTTGAATATCCTCAATGGCTGCTTTTAGGCGCTCTTCAAATTCGCCCCGAAAACGGGATCCGGCGATCATCGCTCCCAAATCCAAGGAAACCACACGTTTCCCTGAGAGAATTTCTGGTACATCATTCGATTCGATTTTTTGTGCCAGACCTTCCACGATGGCGGTTTTTCCGACACCCGCCTCTCCGATCAGTACGGGATTGTTTTTCGTTCGCCGCGAAAGGATTTGAATCACTCGTAAAATTTCGGCGTCGCGCCCAATAACAGGGTCCAATTTTCCTTCATGGGCTAAGGTGGTCAGGTCGCGGGAATATTTTTCAAGGACTTTATAACGAGTTTCTGCTTTAGGGTCTGTAACGCGCTGGCCCCCTCGAATTTGTAGAATCGTTTCCGAAACGCGTTCTTTGGTGATTTGAGCATTTTTTAGGATACGGCCAGCCGACGAGTTATGCTCGCTGACAATGGCCAGGAAAAGATGCTCGGTGGATATATACTCATCTTTTAGGCGGTTAGCTTCTTGATTGGCTAAATCCACAATCCGCTTCACCCGCGGCGTGATGAAAATTTGCCCTGCACCACCGCCAAAAATATTAGCCTTGGGGCTGGTGCGCAAGGAGCGGTCTATTTCTTCCGTTAGTGCACCCACATCAACTTTAAGAATTTCCAGAAGTTGTGGGATGATTCCACCGGGCTGCTCAATTAAAGCTAATAATATATGCTCGGTATCAATTTGATTGTGCCCGTAGCGCTGGATGATCTCAGCTGCGCGTTGGGCTGCCTCTTGGGCTCGTTCGGTAAAGCGGTCGAAACGCATCATGGTTCAACCTTCCTTGTTTTTAATTTGTTCAAGCGTGTTGTTTTCTAATTATTATTAATCATATCACCGTGATATTAGAAATCTATATAATATTTCTAAATGCTGGCAAATTTTCCATTACGAGAATTGAGAATTTCCTTTAGTTACCTTTCCATTCGGGTTTGCGTTTTTCGGCAAAGGCAGCCATGCCCTCTTTTTGGTCCTCACTGGCAAAAAGTAAAGTGAATGCCCTGCGTTCATCTTTTAAACCTTCAGATAGATGGGTTTCAAAAGCTTGATCGACAGCTTCTTTCCCTAATTGCACAGCCAGTGGCGCCCGGACAGCGATTTTGGACGCCAGAGATAATGCCTTCTCCAAATAGGCGTCTTTCGTCACAACATGATTGACAATACCATAATGCAGCGCTTCTTCAGCGCGCAGGGTACGGTTATTAAGCACCATCTCCATTGCCAATGCTTTCCCAACGGCTTTCGTTAGGCGCTGTGTGCCGCCTGCACCCGGAATAACGCCCAAGTTGATTTCTGGCTGTCCAAATTTCGCTGTTTCAGAGGCGATGATCATATCGCATGAGAGTGCAAGTTCACTGCCACCGCCCAGAGCGTATCCTGATACCGCCGCAATGACAGGTTTTTTTATTGCCCGGATGCGGTCAAAAGCAGGGATAAAATCACTTTTTAACATCTCCACTGCTGAGGCTGTTGACATTTCTTTGATATCGGCTCCTGCAGCGAATACTTTTTCATTTCCCGTTATGACCATAGCCCCAATATTTTTGTCAGCATCGAAAGCTTCAAGCGCCTGCATCAGTTCTGTTAACATAACGCTGTTCAGCGCATTGAGTGCCTCCGGGCGATTGAGACGAATAAGTCCCACACGGTCAATTGATTCAGTGATAATGGTTTCATAGTTCATGATGATCCTCCGTCTAGGCTTCGATCAGAAATTCCCATGTATCAGGTTTTTCAATGTCAAGGATGGCTCCGCTTATTTTACTTCCATTTTGACCACAGAGGGCCAAGGATAGGCGTGTCACCAGTTCTTTTATTTCTTCGGCAGTTCTAGCTGACTTCTGGATGGCTGTCTTAGATCCCGAGTAAATCGCGTTGATGTGGATATTTCGTCCTGAAAACTGATGTGCACTTTCTTCTGTCAAACCAATAATGCCCATTTTGCTTACCACGTAGGCGGCTTGGTGATTTGATTTGTGGTTGACGGCAATATTGATGATGCTGCCGCCGCCTAATTCAGCCATTATGCGTCCTGCCGATTGTGTGATCAGAAATGTGCCCGTCAAGTTGACATCCAGCGTCCGCTGCCAATCCCAGGCATCCAGCGTTAGGATATTGGCTTTGGGGTTAACACTGGCGGCATTGATAATGATATCCAACCGCCCAAAATCATCCAGGATACTGTTCATCATGGCCTGAATGGGCATCTTTTTGGAAATATCATAGACATAGCTTTTAGCACGCCCACCAGCATCAGATATGCGTTTGATAACTTTATTTAAATTGATTGGCGTGATGTCGTTAGCGGCAACAATTGCACCCTCTGCAGCAAAAGCTTCGGCGATTGCTGCGCCCAGCCCTCGTCCGGCGCCAGTAATTAACACAACTTTATTTCTGACTGTGATCATGTTCATTCATCCTGACATACAGGAGCCAGGCCTTTATTTGTATTGGCGTTCAGGTTTAAACCCAAATAGGGGGAGGGGTCCAAGGTGTTTTGGATTTTTAATTCATTGCGAAAAGACCCTTGAATATCATCAAGCACTAT
>JBDLJO010000159.1:0-5931 GCA_039714275.1 Chloroflexota bacterium
GCCAGAAACAGCGCAAAAATTAAACCAAATATCACCGGACGAAATTTATGGATCATCATTTTTCTAGTACCATGCTGGAATTAGATTTTCTAAAGCGTTGTTTGAAATTGATCATCTGTTTGCTAGTAAATGTTTTAGTAGCTTTAACCAGGTCATCAAAATTACAGGCTGATTTTCGTATTAAGGTTATATGATGAAGTAATACAAAATGCCTAAAACAAATCCCAGGGATAAACCTATTGCTGCAGAGATTACACCGGGAATGATGAATTCATTGTATGTTTTGCTCTGTAAAAATCCATACACCCGCGGCACAAGATAACGCACGGTGGGGGAACTGCCCATAATCGGGATCGCGGTGTGCCAAAAATTCAACTCTAAGCGGTGCAGTACAAATTTTGCATTCATTTGTTTTCTCCGGCATCTCTTACCGAGATGTGGTCATTTTTTTGATTTTTCCCTTATCTGTGGCAACCACACGAACATGACGATGAATCTTTTTACCACCTGGTCCAGCTTTCTGGGTTTTATAGATCAGCAAATAAGATAGTTTATCTTTTCCCTTGATGGTTTGTTTACGCACCGTTGGCTTGACGCGCGCAACTTCAGGAAAACGACTGGCAACTTTTTTGCTGATGGCTTGAATTGTTTTTGTATCCATAGCTTAGAGACCTTTTTTACCCTGCGTAGCGGCTTTGTCGGCGCATAAAGGCAGGGATATCGAGGTTGGATGCACCAAGTGGGAAGCTGCGCGGCGCAGTTTCAAATTCTTTTTTGGGTTCCAGGTCCGGAGTAAGCACGGGGACGGGCTGGGGTTCGTGAATTCTTTCAGAACCTGGCAGCACTTCTTCCAGTGTTGTGGCACCCAACCCGGTTACAATTAAATTAACCTGCACACGATCTTCCATATGCTTATTTTCAGTAGTGCCCATCACAATATCAGTTGATGGGTTGGCCTGGCTTTGCAAGAATACCAGGGCATTGCTGACCTCAATCAGAGACATTTCATCGCTGGCCGTGAAGTTGGCAATCACGCCGGCAGCATTGCCCAGCGAAACGGTTTCCAGCAGAGGGTGCTCAAGCGCTTGCTGCAGTGCTTTAAGCGCCTTTTCTTCACCGCTGCCGTGCCCAATCGCCATCAATGCGCCTCCGCCCAATTCCATCATCCGGCGAATGTGCGCAAAATCAACATTGATCAAACCCGGCTCCGTTACCAGCTCAACGATACTTTGTACAGCCTGTCTCAACACATCATCGGCCAAACGAAAAGCCGTATCAATGGGCAAATCTTGCGGAGCTACATACAACAAGCGGTCGTTGGGAATCGTGATCAGGGTATTGGCATGTTTTTGCAGTTTATTTAACCCTTCGTTGGCGTTCTTCTGCCGGGTTCCCATTTCAAAACTGAACGGAGTCGTCACGACCGCGATGGTCACGATATTTTGCGCTCGGGCTATTTCTGCCGCCACGGAGATCGCGCCGGTGCCTGTTCCGCCGCCCATGCCGGCGGTTAAAAAGATCATATCGGCGCCTTGCATCGCTCGGGCCAATTCTTTATGACTTTCTTGAGCCGCTTTTTCACCAATAATAGGCCGGCCGCCTGCACCCAGCCCGCGAGTTAATTCCGGGCCAAGTTGAATCTTGGTCGCGGCATTACTGTTCATCAGTGCCTGGTGGTCAGTATTGGCGACCATGAATTCTACATCTTTCATATCTAACGCCATCATACGATCAACCGCATTACTGCCGCCGCCGCCCAAACCAAGCACTTTGATGATCGGTTGGTGGGGAGGGAGCAAATCCTGGTCGACTTTAGGTAGTGGTCTGGTTGCAATTGGCAAGTTCATGTGGTTTCTCCGGCTGGGTATTTCTTAGTTGATCCTGGCTAATTTAGATGCAAGAGTTGTACCATCATCATCAATCCGCTCGACGATCGCGCCCATACCTCGCAGCTCTTTCAGCGCACTGTCTGGAAATTCACTTTTATTTCCAATCACGGTTACCCGTTTTGCCCGGGTAGCCTCCTGAAGGGAAAAACCAACCGTTGGTTGGTGCTTTTTGATGAATGGATGGATAACTTCCAGGTGATAATCGGCGATTCCCCACTCATAAGATGGAAGCAGTAAATAATGGGAGAAGGCATTTGCGTTCTTTGCGCTCGACTCTTTGCTCTGAATTTGATCCTCTTTAGATTGGATATATTCCTTGCCGAGGGGGAGAAGTTCTCCCTTGCTGCTGAACCAGGCCTCAAAATTAAAAGCCGCACCCAGTACTTCGTCCGGGATGGGTTCCACACCTTCAACCTCATCTCCTCCCAACAGATTCGCAAAATCATGGTTTTGCTGACTCGGCTGCGCTTCACCGATCTCAAAAAGGAATATCGGGGGTGAAGTAGAAAGAACAGCGTTGGCAATCGTCTTATACCAATCGTAGACTCGTGGCCCGCGTTGATCTTCCTGATTCAAAGCTTTATGATAAGGACGTACCTCAGGCCAGCGTTCTGGTCCTCCTGCGCCCCAATTCAATGATCGTCCATTGCTGTGCGCATAAGCGCCAATCACCATCTTTTCGATTAAGGATTGATGCTCACGCCTTAATATGCCTTGCAGCGCAGCCCGCAGGAAAGCTGTGTCCCAATAGTCGCCGCCGGGTTCTAAAGGTGGGAATACCGGGGTTAGTCCAGCTTCGAGGCAGTCTTCTGCCAATGGCAAATAAATATCTAAAAACCGCTCCACCAGGTCAGCCTGTGCCCAGGCGCTGTTTTGCCAAACCGCACCCAGATTTGGACGGTCAAAGAGGGTAATATATTTTCCTCCCCATCTGGCATAAGTTTGGAAAAGCAGTTTCAAACTGCTTCTTGATGGGTAGTTGTCGGGTGCCATATCAAAATGCAGCACCGGCTCGATCTTGGCATCGAGCAGTTTGCGAATGAAATTCTCTGGCATCGCAAATTCGAGAGGTGCTTTTAGCACCAGATAAGCTGCGCCCATTTTTTGCAGCACCGGCAGCCAGGTGTCGAGATCAATTTGGCGGTAATGCTTGGTATCATCAAAATAGTGAAAGCCGATTTTATTCATAGTTTTTCCAATTCTTTTTGATTACTTGTTGTTTGAAAATGGACTGGTTCTTTCTCAGATCCATTTAGTATTCATGATCGATCTACCAGTCTACCCACCTAGATGCAAGACCTATGCCAAGTTCAGCGTGCTATAATCCCTACCATGATTCTTGTTACGGGCGGCACCGGCTTTATCGGTCAGGCCTTAATTCAACATCTTATCGAAGCCAATCATCAGGTGCGCACCTTGATTCGCCCTTCGCCGCGCTCACCTCGTTTGCCCAGGGGTGTTCCTGTTGAAGTCGCGGTAGCTGGCTTGCTTGATCAACGTGGATTGCGTGCCGCCATGATTGGTGTGGACACCGTTTACCACCTCGCCGGGGTAGAGCGCCGTGGTGCCGAAGCAGATTTAATGGAAACCGATATTCAAGGCACAAAAGCGGTTGTCCGCGCCGCGCAGGATGCCGGTGTAAAACGATTTTTCTATCTTAGCCATCTAACCGCCGATCGTGCCTCTGCTTTTCCTGTCTTTAAGGCTAAAGCCATCGCAGAAGAACATATCCGCCGCAGCGGTATTGATTACACCATTATGCGCACTGCAATGGTTTTTGGTCCAGGGGATGGTTTTACCACCGGTTTAGCGCAGTTATTAAAAGCCTTGCCTTTTGGAATCCTGATGCCCGGAGAAGGCGATATTCATATCCAACCTCTTTGGGTCAATGACTTGGTCACCTGTCTGGCTTGGGCTTTGGATGATGAGAATACCCGTAACCAGGTTTATGAACTTGGCGGTCCGGAGTATTTATCTTTCCGCGAGATTGTTGAAATCATCATGTTAAAGCTGAATATTCAGCGCAAGCTGATTGCTGTCTCCCCACCATATTTACGCGCCATGACGGTATTTTTAGAATACCTGATGCCAAATCCCCCCATTTCAGTATACTGGTTGGATTATTTTGCCACCAATCGCACTTGTCCCCTCGATACCATGCCGCGCGCCTTTAACCTCATGCCCTCACGATTTTCTCGACGCTTGGATTACCTCCAGGGTCAAAATTGGCGCCGGGTTTTCTGGCGCTCGATATTCCGGAAGCGCTGAGATTTACGCAGTTCATCTCATCACTTAACCCTGTTTTATTTTTTCTATTACCAACAAAATAACATTACCCAATTAGCAAAATAAAAATGACCTCTTATTCCATTCAAATCCTTGAATCCCCTGAAGAAATGCGCGCCGTTGAAAATATCCAGCTCGAAATTTGGCCCGGCAGCGAAATTGATATTGTTCCCGCTCATATGCTGCTTGCTTTAGCCCACAACGGTGGCATGGTGATTGGAGCTTTTGATCCCACAGCGGACCCCGATCATCCGCCCTTGATTGGTTTTGTGTTCGGCTTTCCTGGTATTGCCGAAACAGATCAAGGTTATAACTGGAAATTCTGCTCTCATCAAATGGGGGTCCTGCCGGCATACCATAATCGCGGCTTAGGTTTCTCCCTCAAGCGTGCCCAATGGCAGATGGCTCGCCAGAGTGGATAC
Organism: Chloroflexota bacterium; assembly: GCA_039714275.1. Classification (GTDB taxonomy): domain Bacteria; phylum Chloroflexota; class Anaerolineae; order Anaerolineales; family UBA11858; genus JBDLJO01. The sequence goes on from JBDLJO010000159.1 coordinate 4,598, forward strand.
GGTCTCATCACCTGGACCTATGACCCCTTGCTCAGCCACAATGCCTACCTCAACATTGCCAAGTTAGGTGTGGTTTCCAACTTGTATATCCGCGAATACTACGGCGAGATGCGCGATGGCCTGAACGTCGGCTTCCCATCCGATCGGTTGCAGGCCGCCTGGTGGGTTAAAACATCCCGTGTTGAACGCCGTATGAGTGGAAAGCAGTTAGCGCCCTTGAACCTTTCTCATTACGAACCATCGGGCGCCGAGATTATCTCCCTGGGATCCGAGCTTTCCAAAAACCCGCCCCGTCTGGTGCTGCTGGAAATCCCCTCTGATTTTCAGGCGCTAAAGAGCACCAATCCCGATTTAGCCATCCAATGGCGTCTGCATGCCCGCACTGCTCTTGAAGCGCTTTTTGAAAAAGATTATTTAATTACCGATTTCTTTGTTCATCCCGGAAAGCCTCAACGCAGTTTCTATGTCCTGAGCTACGGCCAAAGTACCATCTAAACCTTGCCCATGAAAATTGAACAGATCACCATCCATCACCTGCGCATGCCTTTGGTATCGCCTTTCGCAACTTCTTTTGGGCGTATTACCACCCGCGACAGCATCTTGCTCGAAGTCTTCTCCCAAGGATTGATCGGTTATGGTGAATGTGTTGCCGATCGTGATCCCGGTTATGCCTATGAAACCAGCGGCACAGCATGGCACATCCTGCATGACTTTTTGATTCCCTCATTATTAGGGCGAGACCTGCAGAGTGTCGCTGAATTAAATGACCTATTTGCTCCCATCAAGGGACATCCGATGGCAAAAGCCGGTTTGGAAATGGCCCTTTGGGATTTACTTGCCAAAAAAGAGCACCTTTCGCTCCGTGAACTTTTGGGTGGCACTCGTGATCGTGTTCCTGTGGGCGTCTCCGTCGGGCTGCAGGAATCCCCTCAGAAATTAATTGTTGCCATCGAAGGATATTTGGAGCTTGGTTATCAGCGCGTCAAGATCAAGATCAAGCCCGGCCGTGATGTTGCTGATACTCGTGCAGTTCGTGGTGCTTTCCCTGATCTGCCCCTCCAGGTTGATGCAAATTCAGCCTTCACCTTGGAAACTGCCGGCACTTTGATTCCCCTTGATGAATTGGACTTACTGCTCATTGAGCAGCCCCTGGCTGAAGATGATCTCTGGGATCACAGCCGTTTGCAGCGCGAATTTCGCACCCCGCTCTGCCTGGACGAAAGTATCACTTCGCCGCGTCATGCCCGCCAGGCTTTGGAGATGGATGCCTGCCGCATCGTAAATATCAAAGTCGGCCGGGTAGGTGGTATCAGCCAGGGGGTCGCCATTCATGA
>JBDLJO010000160.1:0-5881 GCA_039714275.1 Chloroflexota bacterium
TAATGAGCTTCATCATTGGTGTTATCGGTTTCCAGCACCATATGTGCAAAGCCCAAAGCGGAATCAATTTTCTGGGCTAGATAAGCATGGTGATTTAGTCTTAGTAATATAGATGTGCGGCGTTGTTCCAGGCGCAAGGATGTGCTGCTGAGCCAATTGTCCAGCAACGGGTTAGCAGGTAGGCGAACGCCAGCTAAAAACTGATTTCCATGCCAGTGCGCTATGGCAGCGGTTAAAGTCTGGTAGGTGTGTTCTGGGAGTAATTCTGTATTAGGGAATTGCCAGGGAATTTGACCGGCAGTTTCTACTAGCTGCTCAAATGCTAACAAATCTACATCAATTCTATCGAAGTCTAAGCTGATATTATTATTTTCAGTGATCAAAAATGAGGGATCCGGGAGATTCTTGCGTAAACGACTCAGATTCTCTCGCAAACGCTGCCGGGCTTGTTTGTCGCTTGACTCAGCCCAGAAGATATGACATAAATTTTCTCTTCCAATCAATTTTCCCTGTGCGGCCAGGTAAAATAATATCGCTCGTGGAACACGACGGCTTATTGAAATCACCTTATTTTCCCAGGTGATTTTGGGCGGACCAAGCAGTTGGATAGAAAGTTTTGACATTTAATCAGGCTGTTCGCACAAATATTGTCGACACTGTCCGAATAATTCTAGATTCCATGCAGGTTAATCATTGGAATGATGTTGTGTTGTAGATGTTAACCTGAAGAATTTTCATCAAGTGTTGGCGGATGGTTTGGATATTGTACCAGCATCCTGATTCATAAATAGGCATGATTAAACCGATGCTTCGAATAAAATGCCCCTATCTTCTGTTTTTTTTGGGAAATGTCTAGTCATCCACCCTGAAAGAAACTATTTTGCGGGATGAAAATAATTGCAAGCCTAAATCGTTGAGTGCTGATAGGCGTTTTCCAGTATTTCTTGTGCTGACTGTAATGTTGTCTCGCTAACATCACCAAGCATTTGAGCCAATTCTAGCAGACGAGCATCGCCAGTTAGAAGCTCGGTTTGGGTAGTTGTGCGACCGTCAGAAACCTTTTTCTGAACCCGGAAATGTTGGTTACCAAAAGCGGCCAGTTGAGGTAGGTGAGTAATGCAGAATACCTGATGTTCCTGGGCCAGCTGCCACAACTTGCGCCCTACAATTGAACCCACTCGTCCACCAATGCCTTGATCAATCTCGTCAAAAATCAAGGTTGGGATTTGATCAGCCTTGGCCAACACATTCTTGAGCGCTAACATCAGGCGAGATGTCTCCCCGCCCGAAGCAACTTTTACCAGGGGCTTGAAACCTTCCCCTGGATTGCTTTCGATGAGAAACTCGATATTTTCAATACCGTTTTCATTGAAAGCCACGCGCTCCCCGCTGGACAGGGTTATACCATCCGGGTTTGGGTTATATTGAAAATCAACTTGAAAGCGTGCCCCAGACATTCTTAATTCCTCAAGTTCGGAGTCCAGCTGTTTTTCTAACAGCTTGGCTGCTGTATGGCGTTTTTCAGAGAGTTGGTGGGCGTGTTTTCCCAGGGTGTTGAGCAATTCAACTTTTTGAGTTTCTAGCTCGGAAATTCGTTCTCCAGCGTGGGTGATGGTATCTAATTCTTGAGCAGCCTTTTCCCCAAAATAAATAATTTCTTCAATTGTGCTGCCGTATTTCCGTTTTAACCCGACAATCATTTCTAACCGTTCTTCAATTTCATCTAAACGGCTGGGATTAGATTCAACATTGTCTAAATAAAGGCGTAGGTCGTGGCTTAGTTCTGTGATCTCATCAAAAATACTGGTAGCCTGTTCATTAAGGGGTGTTTGTGATTGATCAAGCGATGCTAAGGTTTGAAGCGCTGCAACAACATCCCCTAACTGCTCACTGATCGACCGGTGCTCATGAGTGCTTTCTTCGAGGTTAACCAGTGCTTTTTGTCCAAGCGTTGATAATTTCTCAGAGTTCGCCAAACGGTTTCGCTCGGCTATAAGTTCGTTTTCTTCGCCGGGCTGCAGATTGGCTGCTTCAATCTCTGCGATTTGATAACTGATTAAGTCGACGCGCTGCGCTGTTTCTTGCTCGTTCTTGCGCAGTGATTTTAGCTCGTTTTGGACCTTGTGCCACTGCCGATAGCTGGCTCTATACTGATCTGATGCTTCTTTTATATCTGTATAGCGATCTAAGAGCGGCAAATGCTGCTGTACATTTAGCAGGGAGAGATGCTCGGATTGCCCGTGTAAATCTACCAGATGTTGTCCAATATCTCTTAGCAAACCTACACTGACGCTTCGCCCGTTAACCCGGGCTATGTTGCGGCTGTCTCGGTGAATTTCACGCCCAAGAACAACAGAATCTAGATCGTCGAGCAATTCTTCGCTTGACAGGATGTCGTGAATGGATTTGCTGACCGAAGGCGGTATCGTGAAGGTTGCTTCAATGAGGGCAAATTGATCCCCACTGCGCACATAGGTGGTGTCAGCGCGACTGCCTAATAGGGTATCAAGAGCATCCAAAATAATCGATTTTCCAGCGCCAGTTTCACCTGTAAAGGTGATTAACCCCGCTTCAAATTTTAGCGCTAGTTGGTCGATGATGGCAAAGTTTTTGATATGAAGTTCAGTTAGCATAATAAACCAGCAAATTACGATTTAAAATATAGGCCTCTGATTCGATAATAAGCTGTGGGCGTGGCGATCCCCAAGTAGACAGCGAGCTTGATGATGTCAAGCACTGAGTAAATACCAACTTCTGACCCCTGAGAAAAAGCAGCCAGTAAAACGAGCAATCTCCAGATAACCAGGGGGGAACTGCCCAGGAGTATTGCTGCTGCTGTTACTAGAAAAAGCTGTTTTGATCGTCGTTTACCCGTGGCAATTCGAACCGCTTCAGCAATACCTGTACCAATCAGCGGTGCGATAATTATGAGAAAGAACCCTAGTCTGGTGGCGATTAGAGCGCCAAAATATGAAAGTAATCCAGCTACGACGCTGGCACTGACATAATCATACCATTGAGCAGTATCAAAAGATTTTTGCTGTGAGCGGATACATGTCTTACAGCGGTATCCGGTGGGTGTGTGTATTGCACATTGACTGCAAATAAGTTTGTCACAGCGATTACATCGCAGCGAGGTTTCTCGCCGTGGATGGTTAACACAATAAGATGCTGTTGAGGTCATAGTATTTGTTGGATAGCAGGGTTATTATACATATGCGGTGTAAGATTGCGGTAAAAATATCCAGGATCTTGCATGCGCACGAACTGAACTGTGTGTTCGCTGGCGTGAATGGTGATCTTGTCCCCCTCGATGATATGGATGGGATCCTGTCCATCAACACTAATTACAGATTGGTGGTCGCTGCGAGGTGTCACAGCGACCGTGGCTCCCTCGGCAAGCACGATTGCCCGGTCAACAGAAAGGTGGGGGGAAATAGGCAGCAGCAAGATATTCCGCAGCTCGGGGGGTAGGATTGGACCTCCTGATGCTAGGGCATAGGCAGTTGAACCTGTGGGGGTTGAAGCGATCAGGCCGTCAGCAACGTAGGTTGTCAGAAATCGGTCATCAACATAGGTATCAATTTGGATAGGGCGTACGATCATGCCGCGGCTGACAACAATCTCGTTAAGAGCTTCCCATTCACCGATAATCTCATTCTTACGCCACTGCTCGGCCTTCAGCATCATCCGGTTTTCAAGCCAGAAATCGCCGGACAACACTTTTTGAAGTGATTTACGCCATTGATCCTGTTTTACTTCCATTAGAAAACCAAACTTTCCTGTGTTAATGCCTAGAATTGGAATCTGATGAGGCGCACATAGGTGACCGGCGCGCAGCATAGTCCCATCGCCACCAAGAACGATTAACATATCGATTTCTTTGGCTTTTACTCGTTCTCGCAGGCGTGTATCGTGAAGTAAGCTGTATTCTGAGTCTACGCCATTGCTTTTCAAGAAGGCAGAAATTGCAGCGACATCATCAGGCATTTGTTTGACAAATGGATGGGCGGCGATAGCAACACATGAGAGCGAGACTTTTGATTCAGACATGATCATTAATTATAGCTGTAAGTTGAACAATGGTGAATACTTTTATGATAATTGTTGGTCGCAGGAAGAAACGAATCCACAGTTTTGACATCGTTGGGCTGAATCATGGGAACGATCAATATTTCTGAGATGCCCTTTGGCCCGCATTTCACTAACCAGTGCAATCAACGATGATTCTAGTCCAGGTGTGTATTCAATACGAAATGCACGGTTCTTATATTGTAGAATACCATGAGTTGGACGCACATTGTAGGTGGTGTGTACCAAATAGCAGTAAGATGCTAATTGAAAGATGTGTGAATCATATGGGGCTTTGTAAACACGCGTAGATTTTAATTCTACTGGTATCACCTGATTGCCCTGGCGTATTATATAGTCAGGACGCCCGCTGAGATCTAAATTAGAATCGTATAGTGGTTTCTCAACGGGTCTCCAAAAGCTGGTATCAGCATAAATAATTTCTCCCCCGGGCAGACCAGATGCTTTTTGCTGGTGGTTCGCCAACCAAAGCAAGAAGATACCCAAACCAAAAAGAAGACCAATTATCATATACATAGATATTGTTTGTTAAAAAATTAGTCGAAATTAATCTTTGGCCAAGGGACAAAGAAATGTTGAAAGGTTGCTGCAGCAGCTTAAATCAGAGAATTTCCATGGTTATGGACACAGCTGTTGCAAGAATTGCTGCCAACAATAAGGTATATGCAGCAATTCTTAACATGCTGCTGGTAAAAACCATGCGTCCATGTTGTTGATGCAGTTCTCGACCACCAGCTAACTCGGTAAAGTTCTCCGATTCGATCCCTTGTTGATGGTACCACCAAGCGCGTTGGCAAAATAAATATGATCCAATATCTGAAGCGCGAATTTTTCGCATACAAGCATGCCCAATTACGGTTATTTTAACAATAAGGGAATCCCCATGATAGAACAAAAACAGGATGTGTGTATTAAACGTTTGCTAAAAAAACCTCCGCGATATTTAAAACACACCCATGTTTGAGCTCGATCCTATCAGTTCAATAAGCACCGATTATTGACCCCTGGCAATAATATCCTCAAATGCTTGTAATTTATTCTCTAGTTGTTCTTGACGCAGGCTTAGCGTTAGATCGCCTCGCGTGCGTTCAGTAATGCTGCGAACAATATCGGTTTGGCGGCGTAGTCCGCCCGTGATCGCGTTAGGATAATCCATTGTTACCAGCACAGCATAAATATCATCCATATCCCCCAGAATGCGCTCAGCTTCTTCAGAGCGGCCGCGCCGCAGCATATCAAGGCAGCGACGTCGCAGCTCACCTGATGTTTCGGCTAAACCCTTAATATAGGGTACCGCTTCAATATTGAGTTCTTCTGGATTGGGAATCGAATCACCGTTGATCAATGCGTAAGTCAAATGTGCTTCCGCGTATTCTTTTAGGGCGTCTTGCGTATATCCTGCATAATAAAAATCGGGATGATCGACCGCATTTTTTGTTAGATCATGCGCTAATTCCCCTGCGTCCCGAAGGTGGTTTCGAGCTAATTCTTGATCTTCTCGGTGAATGGCTCGGATGGCATTGGCACAGTGACGAATGAGCAGCCGTGTTTGCTCAAGTGCCTTATCGCGTACTTTAGTACGTGTTTCAAAAGAAAGATGGATATTCTCGGCAATGGTGTCTAGGCGATCCATAGGTTATTTCTTTGAAGGGTTGAAGAGATTTTCGGCCAGAGATGTGCCGCCGGGAATTTTGATTTCCCCAAACTTGGATTCGTACTTTGATAAATTGTCACCTAAGGCATTGTAAAAAAGTTTGGCACTCAACGGGCTCATCAGGACACGGGTTTG
>JBDLJO010000161.1:0-5879 GCA_039714275.1 Chloroflexota bacterium
TGACCTGTGAAGATCATCTCCTGGAAAAAATCATCATATTCGTATGCATCATTGCTGGTCGATATGGTGATGTAATCGGTGCTGCTTTCCCAGGTCCAATAAGGATCCCATTGAACAGTGTAATTATCGGCCTGATCGAGCAGGTCCAGGGTGTCATTAAGGGGTTCCCAGCCATCAAAGTCGTAAGTGAGAGTTTCCCCAGAATCCAATGAGTAAAGTGCCAGGCTGAGCGTGTCGGCATCAAACACATTGTTGTCTGCATCATAGATGCCAGCTACGATAGAAATATTCAAACTGATATCACTATCGTTCCGTAATTCGCCAACCAGGTGAACATTGCCTTCACCATCAACAAAGTTATATTCTTCAAGAAAAGAAATTTCATAATCATCTTCTTCTGAATCCAATCGTACATCCGTATATAGGACATAATCGCTAATTTCCCCTCGCCGAGTGGGGGGTGCAGCTATAGAAACACGGAAGGGACTGGTTTCACCTGGATAGAGAAAGCGGACAAGATCAGTTGAACCATTCGTGGAGATTAGATTGCCTCCGGTATCGAAAATGGCTCCAGCGAGACTATTGATATTGACCGGTTCGTCCCCGTTGTTGGCGATTTCTCCACTGACATGTGCGTAGCTGCCATCATCACTGATGGTAAAAACGACTCCCCGTATATCGATCTCCCCACGCTCAACTTCTGCGTAACTTTGACCAACAATAGTTCCAGTGAAGTGGTCAAGATCAGGTAATTCTTCCCAAATTGTGGTGTCAAAGGGGCTGATTTCATTTGGGGAGGTCGCATATAGCGTGGCAGTTACAACTTCAGCGTAAATAGAATCACCGGAGGCATTGAGCGCTGTAATTTCAATTTCGATATTATCAATGGCGCGATCCGTATTGTTGGTTACCAGACCGCTGACCACCCAATTATCGAAATCATCCTGGAAAAAGGTGATTTCAGTGACATTCAACCCTGATGGTGCTGGTGCCTGGGTTGGTATTGCTGTTGGGGGAACTTCACTGGGTACTACGGCGGTTGGGTTTGAAGGTGGTGCTGTGGGAGCTTCAGCAGGGGTATCAAGTTCAGGCAGTGCGTTGGTTACAAAACTGCACGACATAGAGAAAATTAACAGCGTCAATACTATGAGTGCAATTTGCAAATTTGTGTTGTTCTTTGCCATATTTTAATTCACCTATTGTTTCTAAGAACGCTTTGATTAAGCGCCATATTTTGTTAATCGCCCGGCATGGGCTAAAGCCAGCGACATGGCCTCAACAGCAGGGAAAGTTCCCAAGCCACCTGACATGCAGGCACGTTCGCCAAATGTTTTTTGTTCATCGCTGAGATGTGCGGCTGGAGCCCAAAGTAAAAACGGTACCGGATGCCAAGAGTGAGAACGCAGCACTGCTGGTGTGGAGTGGTCGCCCGTGATCATTAAAACATCAGGATTGAGATCTAATAAAGCGGGCAGCGCATCATCAACACTGGTGATGATCTTTGCTTTGCCTTCAAAATCACCATCTTCACCTTTGCTGTCCGTTTTTTTTATATGGACGAAAAAGAAATCGTAATCATCCCAAGCGTTTTTTAGGGCAGCGAATTCATCTGCGGGCGAATCGCCGTTAAATTCGATCACATCCATACCAACTAATTTTGCAACGCCGCGATACATCGGATAAACAGCAACGCAGGCAGCTTTTAGGCCGTATGCATCCTGGTAGGTTTGTAAACCGGGGTCGGTGGCGAAACCGCGCAGGGTGACACCATTGGCTTGATCTTGATCTGCAAGTATTTCCTGAGCTTGGGCAACCCAGCGGTTAAAAAGATCAGCAGTAGATTGCGCTTCAGGAACTTGAGCCTGGATGGGAAGGGGTGGCACGCCAGTTTTTTGCGGATCCGTATCCTTGAGACGGGCATCTAACCCAGGTGCGCGCATCAGCACTGTGAAGCGGTATTCCTTTACCTGACGAACCTCAATTTCGACACCAGGCAGCTGAATTTTGTCCAAGCGCTCGACGAGTGGGGCGGCTAATTCGCTGGAGATGCGGCCTGCACGGCGGTCACTGATTTTGCCAGCGGAATCTAATGTGCAAAAATTACCTCGCACGGCGACATCACCGGGTTGGATAGATAATCCAACACCAGATGCCGAAAGGGCTCCGCGTCCTACAGCATGGACAAGTGGGTCATAGCCAAATAGCGCCAGGTGAGCAGGGCCAGAACCGGGGGTGATACCGGGACGAATGGGTATGGTACGTCCCAAGGTTCCTTCAGCAGCGAGTCGATCCATGTTGGGCGTTCGGGCGCTTTCCAATTCGGTTTCCCCTCCAGGGGTAAGGGGCATGCCGCCCAAACCATCTAATATGAGCAGCACAATTTTGGTCTTAGCGGGAACTAATAAATTAGGAAGATATTCAAAGGGCATTCGAAACTCCTGGTGAAATTGCGGAAATTGTAGAAAACCCCTCGAGTGCCAGAATTTAGGCACGTTCCGAGGGGTAGTGTTCAAAAGATTGAAAGAAACTGGTACGAGAAGTTATTGGATAACTTTTTCAGTTTCTTTGTCGAAGATATGTAAATTGGCCATGTTGAATGTCAGCTGCACGGTATCGCCCATCGCAAAATCCGTGCGAGGATCGATGCGGCCAACAAAGTTGTGTGCCCCATTTTTGAAAAATACGAAGATCTCATTGCCCATTAATTCGGTGACTTCGACAACAGCTTCTGCGGTTTGTCCGATAATGTTGGGCGCTTCATATTTCGGGTCATGGATATCTTCAGGTCGCAAACCGAATATGACGCCTTTCCCAACATGGGGGATGAATGCATCATGGCGCTGTTCAGGAACTTCTAATGTAAAGGATTCTGCGTCCAGTAAAAGCTTGTCGCCATCTTTCCGGAGTGAGCCCTCGAAGAAATTCATAGAAGGGGAACCTATGAATCCTGCAACAAATAAATTGACCGGGTGATCATAAAGGTTTTGCGGCGTATCAATCTGTTCCATAACACCCCCGTTCATGACAACAATGCGGCTGGCCATAGTCATGGCTTCCACTTGATCGTGCGTCACGTAGATGAAGGTTGTTTCCAGACGTTGGTGCAGCTTGGTGATCTGCGTGCGGGTTTGGACGCGTAATTTAGCGTCCAGGTTGGAGAGTGGTTCATCCAGCAAGAAGACTTTGGGCTCACGAACGATGGCTCGTCCCACTGCCACGCGCTGTCGCTGCCCGCCTGAAAGTTGGCGCGGCTTGCGGTCAAGCAAATCCTCAATGCCGAGAATTTCGGCTGCATCCCCGACCCGGCGCTTTATCTCATCTTTAGGAGTTTTGCGCAGCTTCAAGCCAAAAGCCATATTGTCGTAAACAGACATATGGGGATAAAGAGCGTAAGACTGGAAGACCATTGCAATATCGCGGTCTTTGGGCGCGATATCATTGACAACCTGATCGCCAATTAGAATCTCGCCATCTGAAATATCTTCTAGCCCAGCCAGCAAGCGTAACGCGGTGGTTTTTCCGCAGCCCGATGGCCCAACCAAAACGAGAAATTCTTTGTCCTCGATTTGGATATCTAGATCGTTAACGGCAACAACATCACCGAAACGTTTGAATACATTTTTGTAAGTTACGCTTGACATTTTTTTCACTCTCCTTTTTCGCAAATATAGTGAACATATTATAGTCGCTAATAAGTGGTAGCGCAAACGATTTCTAATTAAAAGTCGTTTGAATCAAGAATCACGGAAAATTGCAGGTGAAAAATCAAGAAATTACGCAAGTTTTTGCGACTCCTACTATACGAGTATGATTAAATGCAGTTAGAGAATCTTATAATTTCTCAATTTTGTAGACAATTAATACGAATAAAAGCTTTGTTGTTTTCATTTTTGAAATTGCTATATTTGTCCCCTTGCGGTATCGACAGGCAGGATATAGAATCCTTACATGGCTAAGCAAGCAGATACACCCGTTCGCAGACAATATTTAAGCATCAAAAGTCAATATCCTGAAACGATCCTTTTTTTTCGTTTGGGGGATTTTTATGAAACGTTCGATGATGATGCTGAAACTGTTGCCCGTGTTTTGGATATTGTGCTCACATCTCGGAGCGTTGGAAAAGGTCAGCGGGTACCTATGGCCGGGATCCCGCATCACGCGGTTGAGAATTATTTAGGCCGTTTGATAGCAAAAGGTTATCATGTGGCTATTTGCGATCAAACCAGCACTGAGCCGGTTGATGGATTGATGCCCCGCGATGTTGTGCGTGTGATTACGCCTGGTACGATCATCGAACCCGGGTTACTGCCTGGTGATGCAAACAATTATTTGGCATGCGTAATTGCCGAAGAAAACCGTGCTGGTGTGGCCTATGTTGATATCACAACTGGAGAATTTGCCGCCACAGAGCTGTTAGGCACGAAGATTGATATTCATGAAGTACTGCGCGCTGAGCTGTCTCGTCTTAGTCCTGCTGAAATTCTTTCCCCCGAAAACCTTTTGTTAAATAACGATTTGCCCGGACACGCAACCCAATGGCCAGTCTGGCGTTTTGAATTCACCCGTTGTGAAGAAGCATTAATGACCCAGTTCAAAGTTGGCTCATTAGATGGTTTTGGTGTGCGGGGCTTGCCTTTAGCAATGAGGGCAGCAGGCACCGTTGTTCAATATCTCCAAGAAACACGTCCGGATGCATTAAACTTGTTGGTGGGTTTGAAATCTTATCATCTTGATGAGTTTATGACCCTTGATTCAGCAACGCGCCGAAATTTGGAGTTAACCGAGACACTACGAGGTGATGTCTCGGGAGGTTCTCTTTTAGCAGTGTTGGATCGGACAGTGACGCCGATGGGCAAGCGCCTGATGCACCAGTGGGTCAGCAAACCACTGCTTGATGTTGGAAAAATACATCAACGTCAAGATGGCATTGAGCATTTTTATGATGATGGTCTTTCTAGGGTTGAGATTCGTGCGGCCTTCAAACCTCTAGCAGATTTAGAACGGTTGACCAATCGAGTTGTAGGGGGCAGTGCTCATCCAAGGGATTTGGCTGCCATTCGCAGTACCCTGCGCTTGCTGCCCGGACTGAAAGGCTTTTTTGATTTTGAAGAAGCCTCGCCGCTGGACGATATCCTATCCAATTTTAATCTCTGTGAAGAAGTAGCTAATCTGTTGGAGCATTCCCTGACGGATGATCCTCCTGCTGTGCTTGGTGTGACAGGCGTGATTCGCACTGGTTTTGCAAAGGATCTCGATGATATTCTTAGTGCGTCCCAACACGCGCGTGATTGGATCAAGAACCTGGAGCCACAAGAGCGTAAACGTACAGGAATTAACACCCTTAAAGTGGGTTATAACAAGGTTTTTGGGTACTATATTGAAGTCACACAGGCCAACTCGGAGTTAGTTCCGGATGATTATATTCGCAAACAAACTTTAGTGCGCGCAGAGCGATATATTACCCCTGAACTGAAAGAATATGAAAGTTTAGTGCTCAATGCTGAAGAACGGATCAAGGAAATTGAGCGCAGAGTATTCCGGGAAGTTTGTGAGCGTTTATCCGCCAAAGCCAAGAGTCTGCTGAGTACCGCGCGAGCTATTGCTCAACTTGATGTTCTATCAACCCTGGCTGAAGTTGCCTCACATCAAGGGTATGTCCGACCTGAGGTCGTTCCTGAAAACGTTTTAGAGATAGAAGGCAGCCGGCATCCGGTAGTTGAGCGTATGCTGCCATCCGGCCGCCGTTTTATTCCCAACGAGGTGATATTTGAAGATGGTGAGTGTGTGCGAATTATCACCGGGCCGAATATGTCGGGAAAGAGTACATTCTTACGTCAGGTGGCCTTGATCGTGCTTATGTCGCAAATGGGGAGTTTTGT
>JBDLJO010000162.1:0-5854 GCA_039714275.1 Chloroflexota bacterium
ATCACGACGCAGCTTACCGATGATCGGGCTGTAGCTGGTTGGTAATTTAAATACATCAATATCACGCACAGTTATGCGCACAATTCCCCCGGGCGTTCTTGTGCGGGTCATATCCTCAGGCAGCCATCCCATCACAGGGCGCGTTAACAGTGATCCAGCCGCAGCTGCATTGAGTTTGAGAAACCCTTGACGTGAAAGTCGATTAACCATGATTTTGTTATTTTACTTCACCAATTTGGATAATGCAAATCTTATTTAGGTGATTACTACCCTGGTTCCAAAACCGCGTGAGTCCCAGTCTTTATGATCCTGAACCGGTAACTTAAACTTGGGTAATACCCAGCGAAAAAGCCATTTAGCATCTTGATTGCGCATATTAATACAGCCATGGCTCATGGGTGTGCCAAAATTACTGTGCCAAAAAGTACCATGAAAAGCAACCCCTGTTTCGAAAATAAAGAAACTTGCCCAGGGTACACCTGGAAGCGAATATGAATCCGGAGCACCTGATGCCTGAACATTGCCCATGTGTTTGGAGGGCGCTTTGGATACAATGTGGAATTCTCCACGCGGCGTTTGGGTTCCATCTGGAACAACACGCCCTGGTAAACCAGATGAAATTCGCGCTCTGAAAACAGGTTGGTCATGTTCGAAGGCAATCAAGAGTTGTTCTTCTAAAGAGACCACAATATACTTATCCTCATAGGCAAGATCAGGAGAAATTGGGCTGATCTCATGATCTGGTATTGGGCGTAAATGCATCGCAGGAACGTAATAAACCAGGTAATTTGTCAATTCTGAAGTAAGTTGATACCACACAAGGCCATCGGGGCCTGTCAGCAAATCAGTGACCCAGTGTGTTGTTTCGTAATAGAGCCGATAGCCGGGAAGCCAGCCATCTTTCCTTGTGTAAGTGTAAGCCTGTGTATATGGGACAGTGACCTCAGCTAACTGCCCGCCTAAAGAAATAGAATCAAGGGGTTCATTGTATTGAAATCGAACAACTTGCACATTAGCGCTGTGAATATAACCGCCCCAAACACGAAACCAAATCGGGTTATAGGCAGGACCAGTCGCCGAATTATGTTGGTAATAGATATTTAGCAGTTCATCTTGCCGAGTCCAGCGTCTAATGCCGCTGTGAAAAGCAGGCTCCCGGTAGATGGCAGCTCGCTGATCTAATGCCACACGCGCCAGCTCCATAGATGCAATTTCATAGTCATCCTGGGGAGGATAAAACGGACTGAAGGCCAATGAACCCAAGGTCAGCCCACCAAGCTGGAGTAATTCGCGGCGAGTAAGCATTGTTTTTTCCATAGATCAAAATATTCTTAGGATTGTACTCAAGGTTTTTCAAGCATGCAAGAATTAAGAAATTCGCTATTTGCCCAAAATACAAGTCGGTGATTCAGATAATATTTATCAATTTCTAATTCTCACAACACTCAATCACTATTTGTTTATCTTTACGAAGCACTCATCCGGTATAATGATACTATGCAAAAGCGATCAACACCCCTTGTCATTGGTATTGCTGGCGGCAGTGGTTCTGGAAAAACTACGGTGGCCAATACCATCCTCAAACAAGTAGGCAAAGAAAATATTGTTTATTTACCCCATGATGCTTACTATAAAGATCTCAGCACGCTTAACGAATCACAACGCACTCAAGTCAATTTTGACCATCCCGACTCATTAGAATCTTCCTTGATGGTTGATCATATCCATAATTTGAAGGCTTGGCACCCAATTGAATTACCCACTTACGACTTTAAAACCCATTCCCGCCAAGACGAGACAGTGTTGATCAACCCGCAAGCCGTCATCATTGTCGAGGGCATATTAATTTTCGCAGAGAGTGTGTTAAGGGAAAGTTTCGATGTAAAAATCTTTGTGGATACTGATTCCGATCTACGCTTTATCCGGCGTTTAAAACGAGATATTAGTGAACGCGGTCGAACAACCGATAATGTAATTAACCAATATTTGAAAACTGTACGTCCTATGCATCTAGAATTTGTTGAACCATCAAAACGCTATGCAGATGTTATTATTCCCGAAGGTGGATTCAATACGGTGGCATTGGACATGGTAATTGCACGTATCGAACGACTTCTAAATCTTTCATAGTCATTCGCTTTTGGCCATTCCTGGAGATGACTTTGAAGAACAAAAATCAACGGTTAATTTTAGCGCGAGTGCTTGCCATTCTTTTTGTGATTGCCATCAGCGCTGCTATTTACAGTGTCAGAGATCGCAGTGATGAATTAGCAGCTTACGGTTATCCAGGCATATTCTTGATCGCATTTCTAAGCAATGCAACAGTGCTGATGCCTGCACCTGGAATTGCAGTGGTCTTCACCATGGGTGCAGTCTTTAACCCTTTGGGAGTTGCCTTAGCCGCTGGCTCAGGTGGTGCACTTGGCGAACTCTCCGGTTATCTGGCTGGATTTGGCGGACAAGTGCTCATTGAGCGTTCTCCGGTTTACGAGCGTACAATCCGATGGATGCGTAAGTATGGCTCCCCCACAATTCTTATTTTAGCCGCTCTACCCAATCCATTTTTTGATATTGCCGGGTTAGCTGCCGGAGCACTAAAAATGCCCTGGCATAAATTTCTCTTTTGGTGCTGGATCGGCGTTACCATCAAAATGCTGGCATTTGCTTGGGCTGGCGCTTATTCATTAACCTGGATTTTCGGAAGTTAAGTCCATAGCTTCAAGTTAGATTTACTGTTTATGAGTAAAAGATAATTTTATTACTAGCTTATTTTTGATGATAAATTTTTAGGAAGGCTTTCCATGTACAAAATCCCCCTCACAATCGGCATTGAAGAAGAATATCAAATTATTCACCCAGAGACTAGGGATTTACACTCATATGTGCAAAAATTTTTAGCGCAAGGCAAACAAATATTTCCTGAAGAAGAACTTAAACCCGAGTTCATGCAAAGTCAGATTGAAGTTGGCAGTCAAGTATGCAGCAACGTGATGGAGATTCGACAAGAAATTATTCGGCTACGCCGCACGGTAGGAAAATTGGCAGATGTCAATAATCTAAAAATCGCTGCTGCAAGCACTCATCCATTTGCGTCATGGTTAGATCAAGATGTGAATGCGGGTGTACGATACCGGCAATTATTAGACCGCATGCAAGGGGTTGCTCAACAATTGCTTACTTTTGGGATGCACATCCATGTTGGCTTTGGTGACGAGCCCGAAAATCGAGATCGCTCTATCGACATCATGAATCAACTACGGTATTTTTTACCGCATATTTTGGCTCTTTCCACAAGCTCACCCTTCTGGCATGGCCTTAATACCGGTCTGAAATCTTATCGCAGTGTAATTTTTGAAATGCTGCCTCGAACTGGGATACCTGCCTATTTCGAGTCCTATTCTGAATATCTTTCTCTCGTTGATACTTTAGGCCGGGTGGGAACGATTACTAACATTGAAGGGGAAACTGATCCAACAAAAATCTGGTGGGATGTGCGCCCACACCCAAAATTCAATACACTAGAGATACGCATCCCCGACATCTGCACAAACATTGATGATGCTGTTGCCATCACAGCCCTAATTCAAGCATTGGTCGCAAAATTACTCAAATTACGCCAAAGCAATCAAAGTTGGCGGCGCTACCGCTTGCACCATATTCGAGAAAATAAATGGCGCGCGATGCGGTATGGTATGCAGGGAAAGCTAATTGATTTCGGTAAAAAGGAAGAAGTTCCCATTAATCTCCTCACACTCGAAATCTTAGATTTTGTGGATGATGTGCTCGATGATCTGGGAAGCAGAGATGAAATCAGTCATATTCACACAATCATCAAAGAAGGCACCAGCGCAGACCGACAAATACAAGCATATCAATTTGCTAAAGAAAATGGTGCCAACGAAAAAGAAGCCCTGCAAGCTGTTGTTGATCATCTGATTGTCGAAACAATGCGAGGGATTTAAATGTCAAATTTCCCAAAAACAGATAAATTCCTAGACGTTCATCTTGATGAGAGCATTGAAGAATTATCTTGGTTTTGCTCGCAACCAAGCATCGCTGCGCAAAACACGGGCATGGAAGAAAGCGCAAACATGGTCGCCGAAATGCTTATCAAGCGCGGATTTGATACTCAGATTATGGATACTGGAGGAGAACCGGTAGTAATTGCCGAACGCAAAGGAAAACGCAGTGACCGGACTTTGCTCTTCTATAACCATTATGATGTGCAGCCTCCAGAACCGCTTGAATTATGGGAAAGCCCACCATTTACACCAACCCTGCGAGATGGCAAACTTTATGCACGCGGCGTCAGCGATGACAAAGGGCACTTGGTCAGTAGAATCTTTGCCCTTGATGCATTGATGAATGTTGATGGGGAATTACCCTGTAATATTAAATTCATAATTGAAGGCGAGGAAGAGATCGGCAGTGTACATTTACCCGATTTCATAGAAAAGCACCAAAACCTACTCAAGGCCGATGCATGCATTTGGGAATTTGGCGGTGTAGACCATCGAGAAGTGCCAATGCAATATTTGGGTATGCGCGGTATATGTTATGTGGAACTTGCGGTCCAAACTGCAAAAATTGACGTACACTCCGGCATTGGTGGATCAATATTCCACAATGCGGCTTGGCGGTTGGTTTGGGCTTTGAACACGTTAAAGGATGACCAGGAGAGAATCCTGATTCCAGATTTTTACGATTCAATTGAACCCCCCACAGAACAGGACAAAGCACTGATGGCAGCGCTCCCTGATCTGGCGATGGAATACAAGACCCGCTTTGGCGTTGAAAGCTTCTTGCGTGGGTTAGAGGGTGGCATAGATTTAGCCATGGCCGAGGTTTTTGAGCCTACTTGCACAATTTGCGGCTTAAAATCTGGCTATCAAGGAGCTGGATCAAAAACCGTTTTACCGGCTCAAGCATCTGCTAAAGTGGATTTTCGCCTGGCGCTCGGACAAACAATTCCGCAAGTATTAACTCAATTACGCTCCCACCTGGATAAAGAAGGATTCCCTGATGTGGTAATCAATTTCCTCGGCGGCGGACCTGCAGCAAGAACAGATCCTGATGACCCTTTCGTACAGCTTGTAATCAATTCTGCTGCAGATATTTATGATGACCCCATGGAAATTGTCCCAATGGTGGGGGGCTCTGGCCCCAGTTATCCTTTTATTCATATTCTGGGTCTCCCAGTTGCTACATCAGGAATTGGCCATCCAGGATCAAACGCACACGCGCCTAATGAAAATATGCGCTTGGATTTATATCTTAAGGGTGCTAAACACATTACTCGCATTCTTAAGACGTTTAGTGAAAGTTAATCAATAGCATATATGCTGACAAGACTTTCCTTCCGCCAAGACCTTGGCATTAAATTGACTCTGCTCTATTTACTTTTTGTGGTGCCAGTAGTTACTGCAACGCTGCTGATGGCAAACAATACACAAAAAAGGCTTGAGGAAGATGTGCGAGCATCAGATTTAGCCCTTGCACGGTCAATCGCCCAAGAAACCGATTTCACAATGAAAAGCGCCCTCCACACTATTCAATCGCTTGGCAATTATCCTGAAGTGCTAGAGTCTAGTGAAGATTCCATGGAAACTTTGTTCGGCACTTTGCTGCGCGTCCGCCCTGATGTCAATCTTGTTTATCGGCTTAATGCTCAGGGGAAAATGGTATTTCACTTTCCGTTAGGACCGGGTTCAACAGTTGGGGATGATTTTTCTTACCGAGAATATTTTATTAGAGCGCAGGAAACAAAGTTTCCTATTATTTCCAAGGGTCGGATATCACCAACCACAAATCAAGCCGTTGCAACCACTGTCATGCCGCTCTGGGAAAACGAGCA
>JBDLJO010000163.1:0-5850 GCA_039714275.1 Chloroflexota bacterium
ACATCGTCCCAGGTGGCGGGGGCTTCGGAAACCATGTCGGTATTGTAGAAGAAACCGAGGTTTTCAGTAGCGAAAGGCATACCGTAGAGCACGCCATCATAGGTAGCAGAATCAACTGCGCTGGAAACAAAATTGGCGGCTTTGTCGCCCAAGTCGATGGGGGACAGCAAGCCACTGGCAACCATAGAACCAGCCTGGTCATGCGGCATCAAGGTGATGTCGGGGCCTTCGCCAGCGGGAGCGGCAACGGTAAATTGGTCACGGATGTTGGCAACTTCTTCTACGATTACCTCAACATTGTAGGCTTCCAGGAAATCGTCGGCCAGTTCGGTCAAAATGGCAGAACGAGTGTCATCAGCCCAGATGCGAATGGTGGCAACAGGGGCGGCAGGTTCTTCAACAACCGGTTCCTCAGTTGGAGCTGGTTCTTCAACAACCGGTTCTTCGACAACGGGTTCTTCAACAACTGGTTCTTCGACAACGGGAGCTGCTTCTTCCTTAGGAGCACAAGCAGCCAAGATCATAACGGCAACGAGCAAAATGCTCAATATGGTCCATAATTTTTTATTCATCTTTCTTTTCTCCATCTTAATATTTTTATTTGACATAAAACTGTGAGGGTAATTTCATCTTCACTTCTTTCTTGGAATTTACCATTTACCTCCTTGACTAATAGTTTACCATCCTGAGAACTAAAATGATAACCCAGGCGTGGATAAATTGACGGTTTCAACTGATCCACGCCTGGGTACCATCCACTATTGAGTTTCTGCAAGTTGGTGCAGAGAAATTGTAATTGCTTGTGCTACAGAACCCATCAGTGATGAACGCTGACCTAATACGGCCGCTGTGATACGCACATTTTGAACTGCAGCCTGTAAACTGCGCTCGTTAACAGCTTTACGGATCGGTTCGAGGAATAAATCTCCAATTTGAGAAACGCCGCCGCCAATAACAACCATGCCAGGGTTGAGTAAATTAATCAGGTTGGCAACAGCTGTACCAAGATGAGCACCTGCTCGAGTAAGAATTTGTTGAGCCAGCAGGTCACCACGCTGGGCTGCCAAGGCGACGTCTTTAGCCGTAATTTGGTCAATGGATGCTAGAGACGAGAGCTGGGTGCGCCCATTCAAGCGCATGGCTTCTTGGGCAAGCTGAGCTATTGCCTGACCACCGGAGAAAACCTCCAGGCAGCCGCGATTACCACAAGTACAAACAGGACCCTGTGGGTCAACAGTGATATGGCCGATCTCACCTGCACTGCCAGAGACGCCACAATAAATGCGTCCATTTAATAGAAAACCGGACCCGATACCAGAACCAACCTTGATATAAGCCAGGTGATCTTCACCACGTCCGGCACCATAAGCCCCTTCACCAAGGGCACCCATTTCAGCATCGTTGTTCAAAGAGACCGGGCAGTTCCATAAAGATTCCAAGTGGTCCCGAATAGGATAATTATGCCATCCCGGCATGACGGGCGGTTCGCTGACAGCACCTTTCTCAGCAACAACCGGTCCAGGTACGCCGACACCTATGGCTAAAACTGAATCAATCATAATACCAGCCTGAGACAATAAAGCCATCAGTGTTTTATCGACAAGCGCCAACCCACTCTCCGGTCCCTGCTCAATACTAAAAGGAATGTTGATCTCATGCAAAACTTGGGCTGAGAAATCGGCGACACCCATCAACATGTGTGTGACACCAATGTCGATACCAACGACATACCCGCGCCGCGGATTGATTTCCAAATTAATGGGCGGCCTTCCGCTGCTGGTCGCTTCGCGCTGTGTTTCACGCAAGATGCCAGTCGTCAGTAAATCGTTTACAATGGAGGATATAGCAGCACGGCTTAAGCCCATCTTGCGCGCAAGATCGGCCCGAGAAATACCGCCTGTCGCAAAACGCACTAATTCCAACAGGGCATGTTTGTTTACGTTTTTTACTTGATATATTTGATAAAGCTGAGGTGAAATAAAAGCTGTATTCAAAAACTGCACCTTTGAGGTATAAATAAGCTTATTTTGATGTTGTAAGCATATCACAAGCACTTATTTTGTCAAGTATATTAACATATTATTATTTTTTTGTTTAGAAAACATCATAATTAGGAGTGATAATGGATTTTCAACACCTTGGTGGTGTTTATGCCGCCGCTCTAACACCTTTGCAAGAGAACTTCTCCCCGGATTTGGAAGCGATCCCAGAATATTTGGCTTTTCTAGCAGGACGCGGATGTCATGGCGCGTTATTATTAGGCACAACTGGAGAGGGGCCATCCTTCGCCACCCATGAACGGATTTCCATTTTCCGAGCAGCGCTTAAAGTACGCGAGCAATTTCCTGATTTTCGGCTTCTCGCCGGCACGGGGACACCAAGCTTAGAAGAAAGCGCAGCGCTGACACAAGGGGCCTTTGATCTGGGATTTGATGGCGTGGTCACCCTCCCACCCTACTACTTCCGTGATGCCAGTGAAGAGGGGCTTCTGAGATGGTTCAGTGAGATCATCCAACGATCCGTGCCTGAGGATGGCGCATTTCTTGGATACCATTTCCCCAATGCCTCAGGAGTAGCCCTATCAACCCAATTATTGTCCCGCTTAAAAGATCGATTCCCTCGGCAGTTTGCGGGCCTAAAGGATTCTTCCGGAGATCCGGAGCACGCCCAACGCCTGGGCCACCTTTTCGGTGCTGATTTACTTATCCTAACAGGAAACGATCGTTTATTCAGCATGGCTCTGGATTCAGGCGCTTCAGGGTGCATAACAGCAATGGCAAATTTACGCTCTCCAGATCTACGTGCGGTATGGGATGCTTACAAAAATGGTGAAGATAAAACTTCCGCTCAGGAACGCCTTGATAGGGCACGTCTTGTGCTGGATGATTATGCGCCATTTGCCAGTTCTTTAAAAGCGCTCCTGCCAAGTACCCACGATTTTCCCCGTTGGCCCTTACGCCCCCCCTTGATGCCCCTCAGCGATGATTTGATGGAAATGTTTGTGCAGGCTTTTTCCGCAACCAGGAAATAAACTGGCAACTACTATACCCCCCAACCCACAGAAACTATGCAATTAACCACCTGGCGACTGATAGAAACACCCCCTGCTACGGGTGCCTGGAATATGGCTGTTGATGAAGTTCTGCTCGAATCAATGTCTCTAAGCAGTGTAGAATCTGTATTACGGCTTTATTCCTGGAATCCTCCCTGCTTATCCATTGGCTATGCGCAGAACGTTGCAGATGTAGATATGACACGATTAGAAAATTTTGGATGGGAACTCGTTCGACGCATAACAGGTGGTCGCGCAATCCTGCATTCCGACGAGATCACCTATGCGGTTATAGGACCCCACAGCGAACCGCGATTGGGAGGCGGGGTACTGAAAAGCTACCGACGCCTGTCGGAAGCGCTGTTGGCGGCACTGATTAAAATAGGATTACCTGCCCAAGCACTGCCCCACCCGAAAGGCGAATCGTCTGATTCTTCTGAGCAAGAACGAATTTGCTTTGAACAGCCATCCAATTATGAGATCACGGTAGACGGCAAGAAATTAATTGGCAGCGCACAGGCTCGCAAAAACACCGGTGTCCTTCAACACGGTACGCTGCCCCTATATGGAGATTTAACCCGCATTACACAAGTATTAAAGTTCAAAGATGAAGAGGAACGCGCCTTCGGAGCGCAGCGCTTATTATCTCGAGCAACCACAGTAGAGCGTGTTCTGAACCAATCCGTAAATTTGGAATTATCTGCAAAGGCCTTTGTGGAGGCTTTTAGTGAGACTTTAAACCTCGACTTAAAACCAAGTACGCTGACCAACGAAGAACTAACCAGGGCGGAAGAACTTGTTAATGAAAAATACGCTCTGCCTGCGTGGACAAAGCGTATCTAGTAAGCTCAGCGTGCACATGCCACCATTGAGGCGGGAATACCTATTCCACTACAAAAACAACATCGGGATAGCCAGCGGTCACCAAAAAACGGTAAAGAAATTGCTCGGCGTTAATCCTTGCTTGATCCAAAATACCATCTTCCAAGGCAGCCAACTCAATCTGATCTTCGGCGGCCTGTCGAGCGGCGGTTTCTAAATGATCATCACCTTTTGTAAAGAGGCCTTTCTCGCGGTCATAGACATAGGACTTTTCATTGTCCAACGAAGTGATAAAAATTTCGGTATCAGGAAGGTTGAGATAAAGCACCCCATCCTCAAGCCAGATTCTCTCGGCCGTGATCTGGGCTAAATCGACACCGGCAATAACGACACCGTGAGCGACAAAGATCAATTCATCCCCCAGGAAAAATTCTAAAGCTCCCTGTCCACGATCCGCAGTTACAACCTTTTCAACTGTATACTGGATGGTCTCTAAGCGAGCCAGGGTGCGTATGTCGCGGATGACGGTTTCAGGATTGGGCAATACGGTCGGGGTTGGATTTAAAAACTGCGTTACCTGCGTCGCTAAAGCGCCGGTCATATCGGCGACGGGCTGCAAGGCGTCCTCGGTTGTGCCCTGGACCGAATCGACAACACCCCCAACGGAATCAGCCATACCATCAACAGTCTCGGCAACACCACGTACAGCACCAACCACCGTAAATGCCATCCACCCGATAATAGCTAAAAATCCAATCCCAAATATCCAAATTCTTGCTTCTTTCATGAGTTCCATTATACTATAGTGCAACTTACCCTTAAAAATAATCTACTATCTGGAGATAGCTATGGATTTAGAACTGAAAGGAAAACGGGCCCTGGTTACGGGAGCCAGCCGTGGATTAGGATACGCAACTGCACGCTGCCTAGCGTTAGAAGGATGTGATGTTGCTCTCAACAGCCGCCCCGGTGATAAGTTGAGAGACGCTGCCCAAACCCTGGAAGATGAGACCAGTGTCAACCTTACCACCCTCCCCGGGGACCTGAGCGATCCGGCAGTACCCGCTGAGGTTATCCAAGGTGCTGTGGATGCACTTGGGGGGCTGGATATCCTGGTAACCAATGCCGGCGGTCCACCGCCGGGAGGGTTTGAGACCTTCAATGATACGGATTGGCAGCAGGCGGTCGAGTTATCTTTGATGAGTCATGTACGCCTGATCCGGGCCGCGCTGCCGTATTTACGGCAGTCAGAGACGGCAAGCGTGTTAACGATCACATCGATCAGCGTGAAACAACCGATCCCCAATCTGGTGCTTTCGAACAGTGTACGAGGGGCAACGATTGGACTGACCAAAACACTGGCGTTGGAGCTAGGGCAGGATGGCATCCGTTTTAACTCAATTTTACCGACCTGGACTGAAACCGAGCGCGTCTATGAATTGATGGAAGCACGCACCAAATTGAGCGGCACCACGATCGAGGATGAACTACGTAAACAAGCTGAAAGCAGCCCGTTGGGACGGATGGGAACGCCGGAGGAATTTGGCAAAGCGGCGACATTTTTAGTTTCGCCAGCAGCATCGTATATCACCGGCGTGATGCTGCCCTTTGATGGGGGGATGTACAAAGGGACTTTTTAGAGGAAAAAAGATCCTATTCCGGTCAGTCAGAAGGGATCATGGATGCCAGTTTTAGGGCATAGAAAGCGGGTCTGGGATTAAATCGTCTATCAAGCAACCCATTCCTTGGATAATAGCCTCTGTCGCTATCCAAAAATGTATCTATAAAAATGGTGGTATTTTTCATTTTCCGGCCTGCCTTAAAGGCATCAACGACGAAAACTGATGTTTTTTGATCATCTTCGAAACGAACACCTTCATCGAGGCGCGGCAGCTGCAGATTAATTAATTTGAGATGGTTGCTTTGTTGATTAATTTGGTGCAGCGCGGTGCCAGGATCATCCCAGGGGGAAACTC
>JBDLJO010000164.1:0-5801 GCA_039714275.1 Chloroflexota bacterium
AATTATTGCGACAATTAGGTTCCTGTATCAAGTTCCATTGCCCAGGCACGGTTTTGGTTATACCAGGCAATGGCTCGCTCAACACCTTCTTCCATACCGAAATACGCTTCCCAGCCCAAAAGTTCACCAGCTTTCGTAACATCGGCTAAATTAGCCATCATATCCGCGGCTGGGAAAGGATAATACTCGATGGTGGCGCGCTTGCCAACTTTGCGCTCGATCAAATCAATCAATTCATTAATGGAGATATTTTCGTGTCCACCTAAATTAATGATTTCGAAGCCAACTTTCTTAAGCGCCAAAATCACACCTCGGGCAATATCATCAACATAAGTAAAGCCGCGCGATTGGGTACCATCCCCATTCAGGCGTAGAGTTTCTCCTTCTGTGATCCAGCGAATAAAACGAAAAATGGACATATCAGGTCGCCCGGCTGGACCATAAACGGTAAAAAAGCGCACGACCGTAACATCGATATCATAGAGATTATGATAGGCATGGGCCATCGCTTCGGCACCTTTTTTACTGGCAGCATAAGCCTGAAGAGGTTTGCTGCTGTTGGCCGTTTCTGGAGTTGGCAGAGGCGCGTCGTTGCCATAAATGCTAGATGTGGAGGCTAACACAAATTTGGGGACTCCCATACGCTGGCAGAGTTCCAGTAAATTGAGTGTACCGGTGACATTTGTGTCAACATAAACCCAGGGATTCTCAACACTGGCACGTACACCAGCACGCGCAGCCAAATTGATCACCCCATCAAAGGGGGTCCTGTTATCAGCTAATTTTTCCACCGCATCCCAATCGCTGATATCCAGGCGTTGAAAACTGAAACCCTCACGCGCTTCTAATTTTTGGAGACGAAACGCTTTCATACGCACGTCATAGGCATCGTTCATGTTGTCCACACCCACAACCGTATGACCAGCATCGAGTAGCAGCGCGGCTACTCGTGCAGCAATGAAACCGGCCGCGCCGGTGACTAAATAATGAGCCATCTTTACCTCAATGGATTTTGTTTTATAGTCGAGTCACTTTTGGATGATTGCGACCTGCCTCCCCAAGCGCATTACGCGTATCAACAATGCACTGAGCCGCTGCCAATATGGCTTCGTAATCGTAATCGCTGTGATCGGTGATAATTACCACACAATCAGCCGTCTTTACCGTATCTAAGAGATCGGGAACACTGGTCAGCGAAAATTCATCTTCGTTTATCTTCGGAACATAGGGATCATGATAGTCGACTTCGGCACCCATCTGAGCCAGTAAACCCATCACATCGAGGGCTGGTGACTCACGCAGATCATCGATATCCGGCTTATAAGCAGCTCCCAGCACGAGGACCTGACTGCCTTTGAGTGGTTTGCCCTGTTCATTGAGTGCATCCTGCACTTTGCGAAGCACATAGCGCGGCATTCCCAGGTTAATTTCTGAAGCCAGTTCAATAAATCGGGCTGTATAGTTCAGTGATTTAAGTTTCCAAGAAAGGTATAGTGGATCTATAGGAATGCAGTGTCCCCCCAAGCCCGGTCCAGGGGTGAATTTCATAAAACCAAAGGGTTTGGTTGCAGCAGCATCCACCACTTCCCAAACATCAATCCCTAAACGATCGCACATCATGGCCAGTTCATTAACCAAACCGATATTGATCATCCGGAAGGTATTTTCCAAGAGTTTCGTCATCTCAGCCACTTCAGATGAAGTCACCGAAACAACGGTTTCAAGGGCACGGTCATACCAGGCGGACGCTACTTCGGTACAGGAATCGGTAATCCCACCAACTACCTTGGGGGTGTTAATGGTTGTCCAATCTTCACGGCCGGGATCAACTCTTTCCGGAGAAAATGCCAAAAAGAAGTCTTTCCCCACCATCAAATCATTGTTTTTACCCAATTTTGTTAGCAGAATTTCACGCGTGGTACCCGGGTAAGTTGTAGACTCAAGCACAACAACCATACCAGGGTGCATATATTTAGACAAATCATCTGTTACCGAGAGAATGAACGACAAATCAGGATCACCTGTCTTCCTCAGCGGCGTGGGGACACAAATACTAACCGCATCCATCTTGGACAGCACAGAGAAATCCGTGGTCGATTTAAATTTTCCATTGGCAACCAATTTTGCCACCAATTCACTGGGAACATCTTTGATATAACTGCGACCTTTTTCCAATGCTTCAATTTTGCGAACATCAGGATCGATACCTGTAACTTCAAAACCCGCATCACCAAAAACGGTCGCAAAGGGCAGACCAACATATCCCAACCCTAATACCGCAACCTTGGCCGTACGATTTTTCAATTTTTCCAATATATCAGCTTTTTCCGAGCTCATTATTTCTCCTAAAAAAATAGATCACCCAGGAATAGGATCACCACTATGCAAATACTGCGGCGCTAAAGAAGTTGGGTCATCAACTTGCCCCGCCTGCCAACGCTGCCAGGCTATTTCAGCTAACACTGCCGGACGGCGCATCGATTCTGCGGGGGAAGCAATTTCAATATTCTCACCAAGCTGCTGCAAGCGGGCGTGCATATCTTCGCTTATCTCCCCACAAATTCGTGTGGGCTCTTGAACAGACTTAGCAAAATCATCAATATCCATATTTTCTAACTGGTCTGTGGGAACCCATTTTTCATCTTCAATGCGATACCAACCTACGGAATAACGGTTGCGCCCCGCCTCAAGAACTGCCGCTAATGCCAGGGGTGCAGTCGGCTGAGCCGCAGCCAGGATATCAAGAGTGGGAATTCCAATAATGGGCAGATGATGACTAAAAGCCAATCCCTTTGCAAAAGCCAGACCAATCCTTAAGCCAGTATACGACCCAGGGCCAATGGCCACACCAACCGCCGTGAGATCGTGGGTTCCACTCCGTGCTTTCTCCAGCATAGACTCCACAGCAGGAGCCAATTCAACGGTATGGTAATTGGGGCTGCTCCAGAACATTTCGCTGAGCACACGCTCACCGGTGTAAAGGGCAATGCCAATATTTCGTGTTGAAGTATCAATCGCCAGTAACATTATGAAGCTCCAAAAACCTGCTCACGGAAATCTTTAAGTAAATTTTGATAGCGCACACCCTGAGCAGAGAAGAGGAAATGTCGTTGAAATTCATCAAGATATCGCATTTTCACCCAAAAATGGTCCTCCGAGAGCGCCGTTTCTATTCGATCAGCCCATTCGATAACCATCGGACCGCGGGCTAACATCTCATCCAAATCTAAATCCATCGCTTCTTCAGCCCCACTCAATCGATAAGCATCCAAATGATGTAAGCGGACTGCGTCTGGCCGGCGATAAATATTTACCAACACAAAAGTCGGACTGGAAACTGGGTCTAGTGATCCCCAACCTGCTGCAAGGCCTTGAACCATGGTTGTTTTCCCGGCACCTAGATCACCCTCCAGGCAAACCAGATCTCGCGTTTCTAGAAGGGCACCTAATCGCATACCGATCCGTTTGGTTTGCTCGGTACTGCGGCTGATAATTTCTATAGCATGAGGAGGAATAATTGGCGACATGTTGGGATTATATCGCGATTTGACTGCTGATAGTTATTCAAGCAGACTCAAGAAAGGATCTCTAATTTTGCAATTGCGGCCACAAGACGCTTTAGACCAACATCATCAAAGAAGATGTCAACAATTTCATCACCATCATCAATTTTACTATTGAGTACCAACCCCTCTCCCCAAGACGTATGCCGCACGCGCATGGAAGCAGAAAATATTTGTTTCACTTGCTCGACTGCACTGCTGGGCGATTCCCATTCTGCGTATGTTTTCATCGAAGCAGGCACAACGCTGCGGGCATCGGAATTTGCATTAGCATCTTCAGTTAGCGCCGCTGGGATATCGTCCAAATAACGGGATGGGTCAGCTGGCTCAGTAAAACCATAACGGAATTGATTAAGCGCATACAATAAATAAAGGTGGTCTTGGGCCCGGGTAATGCCTACATACAGCAAGCGGCGTTCTTCTTGCATTGCTTCTGGATCATCAAAGGAACGGATATGAGGCAAAGTGCCGTCATTAAGCCCAATAATAAAAACCTTGGGAAATTCCAACCCCTTGGCAGCATGTAAAGTTAACAACGTTGGAACATTAGCACCAGCATCAATGGTATCTTGATCGGAAACCAGGGCAATATTTTCCAAGAATGTACCCAGACCTTGATCCTGATTCTCCGCTGCCAATCGCCGAAGCTCAGCGACATTTTCCCAACGTTGACTACCTTCCTCGGTACCATCATCAATATAAGAACGATACCCGATATCTTCGATGAGACGGTCCATCAATATGAGGGGAGATAAATCTGGGCCCAGATTGGACCAACCTGAAAGCATTTTCCCAAACCCCGACAGAGAAACCGCAGCCCGATTAGAAAAAGTGCTCCAATAAGGGCAGTCATCACCGCGGCTCAAATCCACTGCCAGCTCTGCTGAAGATATGCCAGCCTGCTGCGCCGTGGTGCGCAGCAGCGCAATGGTCTTTGCGCCGATGCCGCGGCGCGGTAAGTTGATCACCCGCAGTAGACTAATTTCATCTTTTGGATTGTGCACCAGGCGTAAATAGGCCACGATGTCTTTGATCTCACGTCGTCCGTAGAAGCGCTGTGCGCCAACCAGTTTATAAGGCAGGTGCGCCGCCAGAAAAGCCTCTTCCAGCACACGGGATTGCGCATTGGTGCGGTACATGACGGCAAAATCACCGGGCTGAGCGCGGTTTGTGCTGACTTGTTTGGCAATCATAGTAACCACAAATGACGCCATTTCACGGTCGTCATAAGTTTCATGCAAAACAATCTTCTTTCCTCGCCCGCGCTCGGTGAATAAGTTTTTCTTTGTCCTTTGAGGATTGCGGTCAATAACAGCCATGGCCATATCGAGGATATTCTGGGTAGAACGATAATTTTGCTCTAAAAGAATCACCTCAGCATCCGGGTAATCACCCTCAAAACGCAAAACATTCCGATAATCGGCGCCTCGCCAGCGATAAATCGATTGATCGGCATCACCAACGACAAAGATGTTTTGATGATAAGACGCCAAATGTTTAAGCAGCGTGTACTGCGCCATGTTGGTATCTTGAAATTCGTCCACTAGGATATGCTCATACCGTCTGGCATAACGCTCACGCACGGTCAGATTGCTTTCAAGCAGGGAAGCCGTCCATAAAAGCAGGTCATCAAAATCCACCGCGTTACTGTCTAAAAGTGTTTGTTGGTAACGTTCGTATACTCGTTTAACAATCTCATCTTTGTAGCTTTTAGCTGAAAATTGTTCTGGAAAAACAAGCTCATTTTTTGCCCGCGAAATACCGGCATGAACACTCTGGGGTCGATAAAGTTTGTCATTAATATTTAAATCTTTAAGTACCTGTTTGATCACCCGAATCTGATCGTCGGCATCAAAAATGACGTAATTAGCATCAATGGGCAGATGGTCGGCCTCACGGCGTAAAATACGGGCACACAAGCCGTGGAAGGTGCCCAAAGAAAGTCCCATGGTCTGCCCCCCCAACAAATCTTGAACTCTTTCCTTCATTTCTCGAGCTGCTTTGTTGGTAAAAGTGACCGCAAAAATATGATATGGACGAACGCCCATAGAACCAATTAAATAGGCAATTCGCTGGGTCAAAACACGCGTTTTACCCGAGCCAGGGCCAGCCAATACCAAGACTGGGCCGGCATCGGCCATGATAGCTTTCTGCTGCTGCGGGTTGAGGTCACGGAGAGAATTCATAGCGTGGATTGTATCTTTCGGAGGTAGGCGTGTCAACAAAATAGAGAAAAAA
>JBDLJO010000165.1:0-5789 GCA_039714275.1 Chloroflexota bacterium
TTACGCAAATCTTGAAGCAGAGTTGCAGAGGAAATGATGCCCTTCGACAAGCTCAGGGGGCGATGAGAGAGGTAATTCTCTCATCCAGATATTATCATATATCGGATGCGCCCTTTGATAAGATCAGGGGGAGGTACAGCAATGTAGTAGAATAAATATTGTGGGTAATAAATCCGGACCAAGGAAATTGGCAAATGAGAACGTCTTTCATAACATCACCTGATGGTACTCAGATAACTTATGATGTGATAGGTAAGGGGCCAGTAATTATTTTGTTGCATGGCGGCGGCATTGGTTGGTCGCGCAAAAAATGGCATCAGGTTGGTTATGTAGCGCGATTAAAAGACAAGTATAAAGTTATTTCAATTGATATTCGGGGTAACGGTGAGAGTGGAAAACCGATTTTACCAACGGACTATGCCATAGATAGAATATGTGAAGATATTTTGGCAGTGGCTGATGCTTGTGAAGTTGAGCGATTCATAATTTGGGGGTATTCGTATGGTGGAAATATTGGTCGTTTTTTAGCTGCCCGATCAGAACGTGTATCTAAAATTATCATTGTTGGTATTCCATTAGGCTTAGCTGCATCGGGTGAATTCCGTCAATTTATTTATGATTTTCGTGATCATTGGAAACCTTTAATACAAGCCCAACTGGATGGTACGCTCGAGCTCAATGCTCTTTCAAAGGATGATCAAACCTTAATGAAGGAAATGGATATTCCTGTTACTTTAGCTTGGTTGGTAGCAATGCTTGATTGGGGAGTAATTGAACCAGCTGATTTGCCCTGTTCTACTTTGTGGCTTTCGGGTTCAGAAAACAAAAATACAATAGATAGCATGAAAAACTATGAGCCTGAATTGAAAAAATCCAACGTTCAGGTTCAAATAATAAAAGGGTTGGATCATGTCCAAGAATTTGAAAAGATTGATTTGGTGTTTCCGGTAATGTTAGCCTTTACAATATCTTAAGCCTGCTAACTGCGTGCAAACCGATCCCACCTTCGATTGTGAGAATCGACGAGAAAATTAGAAGATGCTTGTTGTGATGAAACAATGGATGAGCGTAAAGACAGTGAGCGAGTTATGCAAATTGCAAGGCAGCTACACAAAATAATTACGCAAGGTAACGAATATGCCTGAAGGGACAAAAGATTCATCGTTATTGATAGCCACAAGTTGGCAAGCACTTAATCGCGCAATAAGTGACAACCAGGAAACTCTCATTTGCGATTGTACTATTGTGGTTCTTTTTGCTGGTTTTTTTCTTGAATCGAATCTGAATTACATAATTGAAAAAATGAAATTGGAATCTGAAATGAAGGATTTCCTAAAAAAGAAATATCCTGGTATGCAAGATAAGCTTTATTGGTATTACAATAGTTTTGTTGCAAGAGCTAAAGCAAAAAATCGCGAACAACTCTTTTCTATGAATATCAAGAGGAAGATTCGAAAGAAATTTCCAGGATTTGCCAATCTTTACAGGTTTCGTAACGATTTATCTCATGGAGTTATTAACCAATCAGCGATTTCTCTCACTGAATCACTATTATTGCGAAATCAAGCGAAAGAAATAGTGAATGAACTCTTTCGTATAGCATCAAAAAATGGCTATAGTGTTCCGCGAGACGTGTCTTACTTTGAAGCTATCAACTCCTTGTGATCGCTTAGATTAGCGAAACATAATTACTTATACATGAAATTTCTAGTCCTTCCATTAAACTTTGGTGAAATAATCGAGGCGTTCAAAGACTGCGAGCAGTTTAAATAATATAGACTGCAAGGAAAACGACCAGATGTTGAAAATAGAAACAATAACTCAACGTTTAGAAATTATGGCGGGGCAGAATGATCCGGCCGATTTATTATGGCCCGAGAATTGTGAAGGGTCAAGAAAGGCGTTGGTAATCTTTGTTGGACCAAGTCCCGGAGGCAAGAAAGAAGATAAGCGCCGCGAGATTAATCCCAGAAAAATAAAACCTCTTTGGAATAAAGCCTATCTTGATCCGTTGAATTGGAGCAGGGGGTTTAAAGTGAGTTTCCAACCAATTGTAGAGTCAATAATTGG
This sequence comes from Chloroflexota bacterium, assembly GCA_039714275.1. Lineage (GTDB taxonomy): Bacteria > Chloroflexota > Anaerolineae > Anaerolineales > UBA11858 > JBDLJO01. Next base: position 2,071 of record JBDLJO010000165.1, read on the forward strand.
AATGCCTTATAAAGATGCCGCCAAATTGATTGCCAGAGCAAATATGGATTGGATGCAAAATCCCGAATCACAAAATGTATCATACCGTTATATGTGGGAAGGATGTTCATATATATTACCTATTATTAAGGAATGTAATCCGGACCTAATCGTCCCGATGGACAAGAAAACATTTTGGGTCCTCCAAATAGCCTTGTACAACGATGGACATAAAATTCTTCCAGCTAAAATTGGCAAAATTAGAATCAAGATTTCGGAAAAGAATGGAAAGGCAAGATACCATACGAGCGTAATGGCTTTTATGGCAATTAATGAAAAAAGATCTTTTTTGGTTATTAAATCATTGCAACACCCAGCCAGAATTTATGATGATGAATATGCTTCTCGAATAGGTCAGGCTATAAAATTAACGGCAGAACAAATATGGAACGGGGATGTGGTTAATATAAATCTCTCATGACATCTGTACCAATTTGGAATTGAAAGTAACAAATGAAGACTGCCCTTAATGTAACCGGAGATGTTATTAAAGAATAGGCACGAAAATTATGAGAGTTCACTGGGGCAAAATGATCGAGGGGTGTAATGGCGGAGGTGTATACGATGAAATCAATCAAACTGATATCTATTTTGATTGTTCTGTCGCTAATTTTACCGGCTTGTGCTCCCGGTGAATCCAACCAGTCGAAAACAATCCCATGTGATGATTTCTTTGCAAATCCCCACATCACAGATCGACTTGAAGTTGGTGCCGGTGATGAATTTTCGGTAAACCTGTGTTCGAACCCCACCACTGGGTTTCAATGGATCGAAACCGTCAGCATTAGTGATCCCAGTGTAACTTTACAAATTTCTCATCAATTTTTCGGACCTGATGAGGGAGGAGAATCCTCCCTACCTGGAACACCGGGCAGCCAGTTGTGGAATTTCAAGGCGCTCGAAGAGGGAAGCAGCCTGCTGTCTTTTGAATACAGCCGAGATTGGGAAGGCGGCGAGAAGGGAGCATGGACCTATCATTTAACAATCGTGGTTAAGTAATCAGGCCCATTTCGTTGATTGCAAACTCGCTAATCGGGTTCTCTTAATTGTTAGCAGCCCATCAAAATATAGCAATCGTGCCGATGCGAAGGCTTATGATGCAAATGTTTTGGAAGTTTCTTATTTTTGTTTTGATCGGATATATCACGTTATGTGCGCTTGTTTTTATTTACCAGCGGCAAATGCTTTATTTTCCCAATCCATACCGGGCATCAGAGGAACAGGTACTCCAGCAGGGCTTACGATATTGGCCTGCGTTTGAAAATCACCAAGGATTGATCAGCCAAGAAGAATTGGCTGATCCCAAGGGGACGGTGATCGTATTTCACGGCAATGCCGGCGCGGCTTATGATCGCGGCTTCTACGTCGAAGCACTGGCCAGGCAAAATTTACGCGTGATTCTGGCTGAATATCCCGGCTACGGAGGTCGGTCTGGAAAACCCAGTGAAGATGTATTGGTAGAGGATGCGCTGGAAACGATCAGGTTGGCACATCAAGCGTATGGGGAGCCGCTGTTCCTATGGGGCGAGTCGCTGGGGGGCGGTGTGGCTGCCGGCGCGGTCAGCAAGACGGAGATTCCGATAAAAGGTGTGGTGATGTTCACACCCTGGGATTGGCTGCCTAATCTGGCCCAAACGCACTATCCCTTTATTCCGGCGCGCTGGCTGGTGCGAGACCAATATCATAATATTGATAACCTGGGGGAATTTAATGGCAATATTGCGGTCGTCCTGGCTGGAAACGATGAGGTCATTCCGGTACAGCACGGTAAAAACCTATATCAATCCATAACTGCAAACAAGCAATTATGGGTGTTTGAAGGCGTCAGACATAACGAGGTGCCCTTCGAGGCCGAACTGCCCTGGTGGAGCGAGGTGACAGCTTTCATCGCGGATTAAGTTAAGAGCAGGGGGTATGCAGACTGGAAAAGATCATCTGGAGGTGTGAATATGAACAGCACGCTGAGGTTATTCCGAAAATTATCAAAGTTCCCACTGGGCAGCGCTATTTTTAGTAAGGGCGTGACTCTACGAGCCCCCTATTTCGCGAGCATCCATCCCCTGGTTGTTGATTTGCGACCAGGAACCTGCGAGGTCAGGATCAAGGACCGCCGTTCGATCCGAAATCATTTCGGAAGCGTCCATGCCGGTGCGATGTGCAATTTGAGTGAATTGGTGGGTGGATTGGCTGTCGATGTATCCCTCCCTTCGAGACTGCGGTGGATTCCAAAAGAAATGAATGTTCGCTATTTAAAAAAGGCCAAAGGAACACTAACGGGCATTTGTTCATTTGATCCAGCGGTGCTTGTGCCTGGAGATATAAGCCTGCCGCTTGAAATCCGGGATGAAGCAGGCAATGCTGTTTTGCAGGCGACAATCATATTCTATATCAGTGAACGCCCAGGTAATTGAAGCATGGTAAAGTAATTGGTGATAATTATTTCCCCATTAAATCGGGGGGATTCTTATTCCTCCCGCTCGCGCAAATCCTAAGATTGATTTTTGAAGGGAGTATAAAATGCCCAGCTGGCAAGCTCATCTTTTGAAAAATTTTTTCCGGTTACGACGAATCACAAAACCTGGCGCGGGGATATTAGATATCGATAAATCGCGCTCAGAACTGGAAGCACTGGCAGCGAAATTCAAGACAAAGATCGAATTAGACTGCACAGCTGTCGAAATCAAGAAAATCCCAGCGGAATGGATCAGCACCCCAGAAGCTTCGGACGACAGCGTCATTCTTTATCTGCATGGCGGCAGTTATCACAGCGGATCGATCAACTCTCATCGATCCCTGGCAGCGAATATCGGCGACTCGGCCGGAGCCCGGGTTTTGATCATCGATTACCGCTTAGCCCCGGAAAATCCTTACCCCGCAGCCGTGGAAGATACCCTGACCGCCTACCAATGGCTTTTAGAAAATCAATACTCTCCAGATCGAATCGCCCTTGTGGGAGATTCGGCCGGCGGCGGGTTAGTGCTCTCGCTGCTGGTCAACCTGCGAGACCGCAATCAACCGCTGCCAGCGGCGGCTGTTTGCCTGTCGCCGTGGACGGATTTAACCTGCTCGGGAGAATCTTGGAAGACCAATGCCCATCGCGACATCATGCTTGATCCAAAATCAGCCTTGGAATCAGCCAAATTGTACCTAAGAGAAACGGATCCGAGGACACCTTTGGCATCCCCCCTTTACGCAGACCTGAAAGGTCTGCCGCCGATATTAATTCAAGTAGGCACCGATGAAGTCATTTTCTCAGATGCAGAGAATTTCGCAAAAAAAGCTCACGCCGCCAAGGTAGATCTAATCTTGGACATGTGGGACGGCATGCAGCATGAGTGGCATTTCGCGGCAAACTTTATGCCAGAAGGCCAGCACGCGATTGAGCGCATTGGCAGGTTTATCTGGCGCCACATCAAATAAAAAAACATAAATCATAGAAACAGCTTTTCATGAGATGGTTTAGTATTCAAGCCTGGACGCTGACTCACCCATCCCTGGCTGGGTTATATTAAAAACCGCTGGAGGACTGGGTTGGCATTCTTCTCAGACTCCCCTGTCAATGGGCGGCAGCTGTTCAGACCAATGGTGGGGTTTCTGAAACTCAGGACGGTGTACTGCCGTATTTTTAGATCATAAATCCCTGCAGTTAAAGGTGCGCTGAATAAAAGTTAAATCGAGGA
>JBDLJO010000166.1:0-5750 GCA_039714275.1 Chloroflexota bacterium
TGGGATTGGGCCGCGACATCATACTACAGCCATGCGCCTGGTACTGCCGAAGCACTTACCCGATTACAAGCCACTACGCCCTATTCACAAACATTTTGGTGGTTGGAGATTGTTTTAGGCGGGATTATCCCAGCGGTTGTTTTGCTTTACCGTCCGTTCCGTCGCAACGATCGTTATGTAATGGTTGCTCTTGCCTTCGTCGTGATGGGTGTCACCATCAATCGTTGGAATGTTACCCTTTCAGGGCTAGTAGCACCTCCCCAATGGTCCCCTGGTGTTCTTGGCAATCTGATTGCTGTATCATACCTGCCCACATGGACAGAAATAGCCGTTTCCATGGGAATTATTGGGTATGCTTTACTGGCCTTCAGCTTGGGGATTCGATATCTTCCAATCTTCCCAAAAGAAGATAGTGTTAGTGTTCACTAAAAAATTTACTTATTAGGAAATTCTATACCAGGCAGCGCACGAATTCATGTTTTCTGCCCATGTCATGGTGCTTTCTAAAGATCAAAGGATAAATAAGGTGAAGAACAAGAATGGTGTAAAGGACAAAAAGTCCCTATGCCATTCTTATTCTTCCTTACTGAGGTTTGCTTATGTTAGATGCTCATCAGCTTAATGTATTCTTGGTCGCGGCGGATACCCTTAACTTTACCCAGGCCGCTCATAAACTTGGTATGAGTCAGCCCAGCGTAAGTCAACACATCCAGTCTCTGGAACGGTTTTTTAATTCGCCGCTGTTTATTCGTTCTACTAGGAATTTGAAATTGACCGATGCAGGGAGTGCACTTATCCCACTCGCGCAAGATCTGGTTAAACAGTCGATATGCATTGAGGAAACAATGGCCTCGCTGCAGGGGGAAATATTTGGCCATCTGGTTGTGGGCTGCAGCACGACACCGGGAAAATATATCCTTCCGCATCTGTTGACCAGATTTCATGAAGAACATGCCAAAGTGCGCATAACCTGCCAGGTTTCTCCCCAAGCCCAGGCAATTGAGATGCTAACGGAAGGTGATGTCAATTTTGCTCTCACCAGCATTATTGTTGAGACAAATAAAAAAGTAGAATTTCGAAAATTCATGCGCGATAACATCACACTGATTGTTCCGCTAGATCATCCTTGGGCTGAGAAGGGGATCATTGAACCCGATGATTTGCATCAAGAGGATTTCTTGATGCGAGAAACAGACTCAGGAACCTATGTTTCAGTCAATTCTGCGCTTGCTAGTATCGGCATCGAAACGAATGTTTTGAATACCCTGATGACTCTAGGGAATTCTGAAGCGATTGCTCTTTCTGTTCAAGAAGGTTTAGGAGTTGGGTTTGTATCTGAAATTGTAGTATCGATGCTTGGTCAGGGGCGGGTTGTACCTATCAAAGTTCGTGGATTGGATGTCTATCGCGAGATTTACATTGGTCATAACACTAGTCAGCTGTCTACAATTGCCCAAAATGCGTTTTGGGAGTTCATTAAAAGCTTATCTTACCCATTCCCGCTTTCCTAAAAACCTGGGATTCTAATCTGGATTAAACGGGCCGGGAAATGTTCAATCCCGAGCCTTGGTATTTGAATTTATCTTTTAATTCCCAACTTGCCACACGTGTATCACAGATCGATATTCATCGGCCAGGCGCTCGATGATATAAAGAATGCCATGCTGTGAATCAAACGCTGCAGCACCGACCAAATCTCTTTTATAGTTTTCATAATTTAGCATCGGATCAAATAACACATCATCGATCACCATCACCGCATAGGGCTGAGGTTCCCATGTTTCGATCTGTCCTGTGGCAGCGGCAGCTAATGCTGCAGGATCAAAAAACAGGATCTGGGCTTGGTAATCGTCTGCCCAAAACCCGCGGTTATCGTAGGGCCATGGTGGGACATCTGGACAAGTTTGCGGGTTTTGCTCAGCACAATCATGTTCCCAAACAACACCATTAGAAAACCCATACCATTCATTGCCTAATGCTTTTGTGCCAACGAAAATTACCGCAGCACGATCCCCTGCTGTCAACCAGGCAGCACCGGACCAATGATCTGCATCTCGGTACCCATCCATTGCCATACTTTCATCGCTTTGAATTTCCGGTAAATTTGGATCTGGAATCCCGTATAACAAAAGCGGGGTAATTGATTTCAATACTGCATTGGATGCTGGTGGATTGTCTTCGCTAAAGGGCTCATAGGCCAATAAAGCCGGACCGCGCCCACTCCACAATCCCTCTCGTGCTCTTCCTGTTGCTAATCGCATGCCCTGAAAATAAGTATTTGCCCAATCCTGCGGAATCTCAAATAAGTAATCGTTGGTCACATAATTCGTGTACTCCCCCAAAACCCACGCTCCCGCGGCCTTTGGGTTAGATAAATCTAACCCTGCCCAGCCATGTGATGCCTCGAAACCCTGGAAATGTTGTCCCCATGTAAAGTGCAGTTTATCTTTTGTTGGGTCACCTAAATATTCTAAATACGCGATCCCCGATCTCGGAATTACCATCTCTTCCGCAGTAAAGATACCCCCGGTCAAATCGGAAAAGGGTTGCAAGGTTGTTGCGGTGTTTAATGCACTGATATTTTTGGAAATGATGGGTATTGGGATGCTAATCTCTGAGATATACTGTTGGTGATCATGTCCCACGCCAAATAATGATCCCGGATAACCATCCTCAGGCCCATCTGGATCTCCATAAGGATAATATGTTAACCCCTGACCGCTGTAATCCCATCCCGGTTCTTGTGGTAGGCGGAAGGCACCCATATAAACCAGGTTTGCCAGTTGGATGCGCTTTCCTGGATCGATTTCAATTGGATTTGATTCTTGATTTTGAATCTCTTCTGCCCCTGAATTTTGTTGTTCGTCTTCAATTGCTGCATCAGTTTCTAAAATTAAGGATTCGCTGGTCCCATTATCCTCAATCCCTTGAAAATTGCACGCCCATACTCCCACCAATAGAGCAAGCAATGGCATCATAAAAACTGCTGTTTTTCTCATGAGCAGCTCCTTGCTGAAGACAGTAATTTTTGGATAGCTAGTATTATCATCGATGATAAACATGTTTTGTCTATTCATCATGATAATGACTCCTACATGAAAAATACCACCAGATATATTAGAAATTTCGTTTTCCGCAAGAACTAACGAATGATCTCAGTGCTTCCCCGGGTTCTGATCCTGTCTAATCCCAACAATAAAATACGATATCGGAAAGGTGTCTTGTTACGATAAATGAGAAATGCGTAAAAAAATGAAATTGAGGTTTCTAGTTCTCTGGGAACTGTAATTCTTCTGAAATTCTAGAGAACACCATGGATTGCAAATTATCGATCAATTTTTCCGAAAAACCAGTCGATTCGATAAGACAGCGTTTTTGACCTACTTCAACCAAAGTTGCCGTTAGTGCGACAACAGTATCTAGGAACCTCTGGAAAGCTATGAAGAGAGCTAACCCATTTTCCGGGCCTAATTCAGAAAGCATAACGGGCAGCACAAATTCTCGAATTCGTGTCGCCAGACTCATCATTTGACGGTTGGGAATTTGACGTTTGATGTGTTGGATGCCAATCAGATAATGACGCTGCCAAAATTCCTGAGTATCGTGGCCATCAACGACTTCTAATAGCCATTTGGATACAGATGCTACCAATTTATCCGCATCACCACGACCTTCTTCAAATACGCGCAGTGTGGATGGGTTTTGGCTTAGCACCTCCACAATGAAATTTACCAAAGCTTCAGCATATTTTAGGAAGAAATCCTTGTTTTCCCGGAATAAATCAAAATCGCTCTCGGATATGCGCGTCATGCGCTGGATATCCTCAAAAAAAATAAAATATTTGTCAGTTCCAGTATTAGACATGATTACCTCGGAAAAATAATTGGTTTCCGACCTATTATATCGCAATTGTCATCAAACACCTCATTGCTCATAAATGATAGGCATTTTGTTCTTTTTTATTTTTCGTGATTTTTTATTTTTGTTAGGGCAGGTATATCTAAGATTTGATCGCGCTGGATGAAATTGTAATAAAAATGAGGATTACCACCTATGGGAATATACAAAACCATAATAATTGCGCATAGACACGGTTTTGGTGTAGTTTACCGAATATTCATGCCGCGATAATAACAGACCGGTTATTTTTATATTGATGCTGTTGGTTTTATACTGCAAAAAGAAAAGCGACAATAAAATCGTTTCGATAATTACGATCTTTTAATTATCGAAACGATGATCAGCTCGCTGTTGAACCGCTTGCATAGCTTTCCCTGTCAGCCAGCCAATTTTTGCATTTGCCCTGTCGTCGAATGCTGGCACATAGGGTTTAATATCTAATAACGGTGTACCATCCACGATGTCGACTTCGGATATCTGTAATATTGCCCCTTCAATACTGTCAAGTCGTACGGTTGAGGTTCCGATGGCATTCGGTCTTTTAGGTGCACGTGTGGCAAATACGCCGTGAGGCTGATTATCCAAAAATGGAACTGTTTCTAATTCGTAGCCTTTTGCTAGGTGAAAATGATAGAACAAAATCAAGTGTGAGAAGCCATCCAAATCTAACAGGCCGGGAACGTATTCCGGCAGCAGTTCGATTTGACCAACCGCACCCTTGGCGCCCGATGGTTGAATTGGCATATCAATCAATGATTTATATGGTGAATGGATGATTCCAATCGGGTGAAAAGTAATCGATTTCATAACGACTAGTGTTGGTGTTCGCCGCCGTGACCGTGTTCCACGCTCTCTTTACAAGGGGCAGCCCCCGTTAGGTCTCCGGCAAGATAACTTGCTATTGCTTCGTGCACGGTACCATGAGCTCCGGTAGCTGTTTGGATATCAAATTGTTGGAAGAATTGTATTGCCCTGCCTCCCATCCCGCCGGAAAGCATCACTTCTGCCCCCTGCTCTTTGATGAATCCAGGTACCTGGCCGGGTTGGTGACCGCTGAAAAAAGGATTATCGATCACTTCAATGGATTTGACTTCATTTTCTTCTACATTAACAAGTGCAAAAAACGGACAGCGTCCAAAGTGATGGGCAACAATGCTATCCATGCCCGCATTAGTTTCCGTCGAAATAGCAATTCTCATTTTAGGTTTCCTTGATGATTGTAGTTATGGATTCTTATGTTCTAAACTATCCGTTTTGTTGGAAAGTTTGATAATAGCTAATAAGAAGTAGATTTCCATTGCTTAATTGGAAATCTACTTCAGTATGTTTTGGGGAAATACTGTTTCAATCTTGTCTAGTTGCCAGATTTTATGGTTTCCATTCTTCCCATACTTTGCCAACTAAATCGGGGCCTGGTTTCAAGGTAGTGCCACCCGGTTCCCACCCAGAAGGAGTTACAACACCTGTCTCCCGTACGAGTTGGAAAGCTTTGATTTGTCTTAACAATTCGCTTGGATTGCGGCCCACTTCTGGCGTAAGAACTTCCATGGCCCGGATCATGAAATCTGGATCAATAATGAAGCGACCTCTGATATCAACAGCCGCGTCTTCATCGTATACGCCATAAACCGTTCCTATCTTGCCACCGCCATCCGATAACATCGGGAAAGGAACACCACCATCAACCATTTTCGATAATTCTTGTTCCTGCCAAATTTTGTGCACAAATCGGCTGTCTGTGCTAATGGAGAGTATATCCACATCTAACGCCTGAAATTCATCATGAAGGGCAGCGACCGCTGCCAATTCAGTCGGTCAAACGAAGGTGAAATCACCTGGATAAAAACATA
>JBDLJO010000167.1:0-5714 GCA_039714275.1 Chloroflexota bacterium
CGGCTGCTACTGTAATCGTCATGAATAGCAAAACCGATGTTATACCATTGGTCGGTCGCCATGCTGATATCACCAGCCTTGTCAGAGGTTAGTTTGCGGGTCATCTCAACGGTCCATACACCGCCTTTGAGTTCACCGGTGAATTTCACACCCTGGCCGCCGGTCATGACACGCTCTGCAAGGATGTAACCATCCTCGGACTCGCCAGTACCTGATTTATAGCGCAACAGGTCCATGAATGCGCCACTATCAAGCAGGGCCTTAATTTCAGCATCACTTTTCAGCTTGTCCCAGCCACCGCGTTTCTTGCCGTCTTTGCCTTCAATTTCAATGGCGGTACGACTTTCTTTCAGGTACTTGGTGAAACCATCGCTCATATCGAGCTGCTTGGAAAGGGGACCGCTTAGCGCTGCTTTATCAGGCTCATGCGGCATGTAGTTCACATCGTGGTGACATGACTGCCAGCAGCCGGAGCGTTCGGCATATTCGACTTTAGGGTCGTCTTCACTGTCTGTTGCCAGCATAATGGCCAGTTTGATGGGGTTTTTTGCGTCCATTTTGCCGCCGTCAGCAAACGGAACCGGGTTATGCTTACCGTCCTTCCACTGGAACTGCATGTACAGGTTTTCTGCGTCATGCGCCGCTTTTACATTGACTAATATGCTGCCGCGTTTTCCGGGAATCGGTGTAGGTTCTACTTTGTCGCCGGATATGATCAGATCACCGATATCTACTTCTTCATCTTCGTGGCAGTCAAAACAACGATCACCCTGGTTGAAGGCACGTTTACCGCCGTGATCACTGCCTTTGAGTATCCACTCCATAGACGCCTGGCCAGGATAGAACAGGGTGACTTCACTGGCTTCTATACCACTCCAGTTTATGCCAGAACCACCGGCTGCGGCGGCCGGTGCCGCTTTGGCGGCTGGTTTTTCGGCAGCACTGCTTGTTTCCGGTGCTGCTTCCGTTTCTTGTGTTGCTTCAGATGTTTCTTCGCTAGCAGTTTCTGTTTCAGACTCTTCAGCGGCATCCTCATCTTTATCGGTCACCAGTTTTTTACCGTTATCGATAAACGCCTGCCACTGTGGTGCGATAGGACGTTTGTTCTCAGGTATTGGTTTTGCCATCTCATCAAATTCTTCTTCGCTGAGTTGGTCATGTACCTTGGTATGCGCGATGCCTTTATGACAATCGATACAGGTATTGCCGTCTTCCATTGCTGCTGCATGCTGCTTACGAGAACGTTTTTTCTGATCTTCCGGTTTCATCGAATCGAAGTTGTGACAGTTTCTGCACTCGCGTGAATCGGTAGTCTTCATTGCATGCCATACATTTTTGGCGAGATGCAGACGTTTGGCATCGAATTTCTCAGGTGTGTCGATGGTGCCAAGTGCTTTATGGAATAACTCTCTGCTGGCCTGGATCTTACGTACTACCTTGTGTATCCATGGACGCGGTACGTGGCAGTCAGAGCAACTGGCACGAACGCCACTGCGGTTAGTGTAGTGAATTGTTTTCTGGTATTCACGGAAAACGTTTTCTTCCATCTCATGGCAGGAGATACAGAAATCCATAGTGTTGGTTGCTTCCATGGCGGTATTAAAACCACCCCAGAAGATGACACCGACAATCATAAAAAATAATGCGGCACCCAGTGTAGTTCCAAGCAGAACCTTGCGCGACATTAGACCAAATTTTCTGTTTACATTAGCCATGGTTTAGATACACCTTGCTGTTGTTATTCTGTTGTTATCTTTTTAAATTTTTTATTACATAAGAGGCCTTGTAAAAAGTCTCTGGTGTAATAAGTGTTGTGTTTTACTTAAAAGAAGGGCGGATATACATACCGTACATCCGCCCACTTTTTTTATATTATAACTGGGCTTACCATTAAGTTACATGGTTCACGCGGTTATACACGTTGAACTTACCTGTTGGAGCGTAAAGTCCTTTAACACGTGCTTTTTCTTTCAGTGTCTTGGCATCAAAGATGATGATTTCACCGTTAGGTTTCTTGCTGTCTGCACGATTCCATACAGATGCCCAAACTTCAGTACCATCTTTGTTGAACTCGAAGTGAACGGCTGCGTAGCCTTTCTTCTTGGTCAACTGGATAGTCTTAACGATCTTGCGAGTCTTCTTATCAAGTACTTTGATTGACTGCTGGATCTTAGGCTCTGGGTGTTTAGTCTGGTCTATCCAGACGTAATCACTCTTAGGATGGGTACGTAAGAATACGCCTGCACCGTCGGTATCAACTTCGTAACAGATCTTCCAGGCTTGATCTTTATGGCCTTTAGGATCGTTGCCCCAGACAGTGACTTTACCAACACCTAAGTGGGTAGTGCCGCCAACAGGACCACATTTTGGATCGTTCCAGTTAGCACCAGGACCTGGGTGAGGTTTCTTGTCAGTATCGATCAACGCTTCCAGTTTTTGAGTCACTGTATCAACAACAACCATCTTGTCAGAGGCGTTAGCTGCGATCTGGAAGTAACGACCAGTAGGATCGTAGAAACCATCATGCAGGAACTTGGCTGTGTCGATCTTGGTGATCTTCATGTTATCCAGATCAGAGTAATCAACCTGCCACATCTGACCTAATTCCTTCGCAGCTACTAACCATGAAGGAGCTTTTGGCGTGTCATAGATCGCTGCAACACGAGACTCGTTCACATACTCACCATCGATGTTTGTGCCACGAGTTGAAACCACTTTCAGAGGTTCCATTGTCTTGGCGTCAGCGATAACGAAGTGAGGAGGCCAGTAACCACCACCGATAACGTATTTGCCATCACCGGATACGGCAACGTCACGTGCGTCATAAGCAACCTGTACCTGGGCAACTTTCATGTTTTTAGGATCAGCCCAAAGGTCAATCTTGGTCATCATGCCATCACGACCCATTACGTACCAGAAACGACCAGCGTCTTTGGCTTTCAGAGTGTCATGATGCTCAACCGTTTTCAGTACGTGTACCGCATAACCGGTAGAGATGTGAGCAACCACTTCTTTTTTATCACCGTCGATGATGGCAATCTTACCGACATCACGCTCGATAGCGATAAAGAAGTTCTGCCAGTTACGACCATGCACAGGTTTCTTAGGATAGTCTTTCGGCTGTACAAAAACCTTGTGACGTTCTTTCATCAGCGCTAAAGACATCTCTGCTGGAACAGGTGGTTCCATCTGGATGTAACGTGCCAGCAAATTAATCTCTTTATCACTGAAGATATCATCGAAGTTGTTCATACCGCCTTCGGTACCCAGCTTAATGATTTTTTCAAGACGTTTAGTACCTAGTTTGAGTGTACCTTTACTCTTCTTTGCTTTGTTTGGTTTTGGCTCCAGGCTTTTACCTGTCGCACCTTTACGCAAAACGCCGTGACAACCAGCACAACGCTGGAAGTACATGCTTTTTGCCTGTTCAAATTCGGCATCGTTGAGTGGCTCGAACTTTTTCTTTTTGGCGAAAGCGACGCCCGAAGACGCTGCCATGCCTACGCAGACAGCGAGTATTGCCGCTCCGTATTTTGTGGTGTGTTTAAGTTTCATCAATTGACTCCTGCTCATTTAGCAATAGGTTTTTATTACGAATTATTGTTGGCTTACGGATAGTAATTTATGCAGACTCGACAGTATTCTCAATTGCGCTTCAGTTCATTGATTTATATCAACTAAAACAGGGGTTTTTATAAGGATTTATATTTTTTGATGCACGTCAACTTTTTAAGGTTAAACAGCGGTGATTATGTTCAATAATGGCTGCTCTGGCCCGGTTAATAACCTGATTTTTTAAAGGGTTATGTCTCGGGCGACAGCAGACAGGTGTGGGGCATTTTTTAAGTGGTGAGTGATAAAGCTGGTGTCGGCTTTTACTATCAGCCGCCAGATCAGCCGCCAGTCATGCTCATCAAGCGGACTACCTGATGCGGTTTATCCTTGAATTCGTGTTTTTGAGGTTTCAGTCCAATGGCACTGATCAAAATATCTTTTAAATCGTCGTCACTAATACCCTGACGCAGCAACGGGCGTAATTCAACTTTATCATCCTGTCCCAGGCACAGGTAAAGTGTGCCATCGGTTGATAAACGTACCCGATTACAGGTCTCGCAAAAATGCTGGGAGATGGGTGTGATAAAACCAATGCGCAGATCAGTGTTTTTAACCTGCATATAACGGGCAGGGCCACCGCCAGGCATGACACCGGGGACCAGGTCAAAGCGTTCTGATAACTGCTGTTTGACTAACTGTAAATCAAGGTAGTGGTCGGTTGCATCATCGCCGGTCGCACCCATCGGCATGGTTTCGATAAAGCGTAAGGTGAAATCATGCTGCAGGCAAAATTCGACCATGTCTTCAAATTCATCATCATTGAGGCCTTTCATGGCGACCATGTTGATTTTTATTGGAGAAAAGCCTGCCTTTTTTGCGGCCATTAAACCATCAAGCACGGGTTGTAATTCACCGCCGGTGATTTTTTTAAATCTTTCAGGTTTCAAACTGTCGAGGCTGACGTTGATCCTGGATATGCCTGCCTGTTTTAGAGCAGCGGCCTGATTGGTGAGTAAAGTGGCATTGGTGCTTAGTGATAAGTCATCCAGGCCGGGCAGGGCAGTAAGACGTTGCGAGAGTTGTGCTATGTCTTTTCTAACAAGTGGTTCGCCACCGGTTAACCTGACGCGGGCAACACCGAGCTCTGAGAAGGCTTTAATAACACGTTCAATTTCATCAAAAGTAAGCCAGTTTTCAGCTTGTTCAAATTCCTTGAAACCTTTGGGCATGCAGTAGAAACAGCGCAGGTTGCATTTATCTGTTACTGAAAGACGCACATACTCGATTCTGCGACCAAACGGGTCGATGAGTTCCGAGCTGTTTTGTGTGTCAGTGTTAGTCATACCGAGCTTTGATGGTAAACCTGAGTAAAGATAAAAGCAATAGTGAGTCTAATATTACAGTGTGATTTGTAACAATGAAATTTGTCACCCTAATCTATATTAAGGATGCAGGTGATGGAATTTATATATTACCTTATAAACAAAGGGTTTAAAGCGTTTGTCAATGTGATGCCTGCGTATAGACAGGCATCACATAAACAGGTTTTAAATATCGCCGATGGAAGAACCCGGATCAACATCGTGCATATCAGGTAATTCATGGGCAATACCCTTGTGGCAGTCAATACAGGTTTTACCTGCATCAAGGCCTTCAGAGTGCGACTTAATAGCACGGCGGCCCTGTTCACCAAAGTCCATGTAATCAAAGTTGTGACAGTTTCTGCACTCACGTGAGTCAGTGTTCTCCATTGCGCGCCATACATTTTGTGCCAGCTTCAAACGTTTTGCTTCAAATTTTTCGCGGGTATTGATGGTGCCCAGTGCTTTATGCAATAACTCATTACTGGCCTGGATTTTACGAACGACTTTATGGTTCCACTCTTTTGGTACGTGACAGTCAGGGCAGGTAGCGCGTACACCGGTACGGTTACTGTAGTGAATGGTTTGTTTGTATTCCTGGTAAACATTGTCTTCCATTTCGTGACAGGAAATACAGAATTCCTCGCTGTTTGTCATTTCCATTGCAGTGTTAAAACCACCCCAGAAAACGATACCTGAGATAAAGCCGACAATCAGCAAGGTACCCAGCGAATATGTTACAGAGGGCTTTTTTAATACCTGCCATATTCTGCAAAGTATCATGTCGTTACATTCTTT
>JBDLJO010000168.1:0-5713 GCA_039714275.1 Chloroflexota bacterium
GCACCACGGATGCGGTAAGCTGTGGGGTCACCCATCGGGCTGTTGATCTCATTTTGAATTATGGTTCCTGGTATGACACCTAAATCCATCAAGCGGCGGCGTTCTACGCCCCGAATTTGTGGGCTGATGCTGATGACTTGACCTTTCTGACCGGGCAGGAGATTAGTTAATGTTTCTCCTATGAATTCATCTTCCGGTTGTTCGTCAGGTGTCGGCTGTACAGCAACATTAGCTGCGATTAACGGTGCCAGGGTGTGTTCATCGCCGGCACTCCAAAAACGCACCCGCTGGGCGGTCGACTCGATCAGCCGTACTGCCATGCCTACATGCAGCCCTTCGGCGACTAGCTGTGCATATACTGCTTCCGGTTCATCTTCAATATGTACAATCGTGGCCAACTCATTGACCTCCATTGAGGACAAGGGGACACGCGCGCTGTAAACCATTTTCCCGCTGGCGGTGGGGATCGGATCGCCGTGCGGGTCGTGAGTGGGATGCCCTAATTTGGCAGACAGCCGATTAGCATCATCGGGCGTAAGCTGGTGCTCAAACATTTCAGCCTGGCCGTGCCATTCTTCTTCGCCAAAACCCGTAGCATCAGCTAAGTATCGTTCCCACAAACGGTGTGAACGAATGATTTGTAAAGCGTAGTCACGTCCTGACGGAGTCAGCGAGAAAGCACCCCCGTCAAACCTCAAGAGTTCACTGGTTTCCAGCGCCCCTAGAATTTCCGTTACATCATTGGATGACATGTTCAGCGCTCCGGCCAAGCTTTGAATGGTCGGATGCTGATCGTGAATTTCACATTGATGAATATGTTTAAGCGCGTCTTCTCTGCGCACGCGTTCGTTTAAATGACGGGAGCGCTGCCAGCGTCCAAAAATACCGCTGTCGGGCCAGAAAAACCACACTAATATAACCATTAATACTGTGGCTAAAATTAAAGATATTAAAGGATCAGACATAATATCACCTGCTTGGAAAGTTGATCATTTTCTTAGATCAATGCATAAAAAACAATCCGCAAACGCAATGAAACAATTACTTCCTCTGTCGATATAAATCAGGATCAACGATCAGAGCCATAGAATCAACATCTAATTGACCACCAAGAAATTGATTAATAGCATCTAGCTGCGGGCGAGGATCTTTGAGCATGGCATTATAATCAACATCAAGATAGCGTAAATTTGACTGCTTTTGCATCCAAGTTTCAACCTGTTGAATATGTTTTTGAAACAATTGGGCGATGACCTGATCATCAACTTTTTGCTCTTCGCCGCGGCGCACTAACATTTGATTTTGTGAAGCCAAAATTTCATCCATATTGCGGCGCATGAAAAGCACGCGGTATGGATAATTTGAGGGCAGTTCAACCAGTAAAGCGCCGATAATTTTTACCGCTTTACCCTGTGCATCGGGCAGCCAGGCAGCATCGCCCTCTTTAAGTTTCTTGGCACGTTCAAATTCATAATAACCTTTGGGGTTATCATCATCGGCGGTGCGGATATGATCCGTTAATGGTTCAATTCCCGCCGCGTCCAACATTTTCATCATCATAGATGTACCCGAGCGGGGCAAACCCGACACAATAATAATTTCTTTTTTTGGTTTAAATAGTCTTTTTAATAAACTTTTCACAATCTTCTCCATAATCAAGATTAACCTTCTGATGTCTTTACAATCTCAGATTTTTTGGATCTCCGGTACAGTAAGCAAATGAAAAGCCAGGGTTGCCATCCAGGGGGCTTTTCGGGTGCTGCTGTGATTGCTGCTCAGAATTTCTCTGCTGTGGGCCAAGACTACCTCATCGTTGAAATAATCTTCCAGGGATTCACTCCCAGACAAAATGTCTCGGAGTCCCAGTTTTTGATATATGATGCTCATCATTTCAGAAATCCAGCTAGCACTAAGTACCAACTCATCCACCAGATCACGCGTGGATAAATTAAAGATCAGTTTAAAGCGCACCAATTCACGCTCACGAGGCGTGAAGCGCTCCAGCATGGTGCGCCCATCGAGAATATAGGTGTGCTCAGGAAAATCAACTGAACCCAATTTTTGTTCAATGCCCGGTGAAATGACACAGTTCCCATCAGCAGCTAATGCAGCGGCAGATGCCAGTCCATAAAAAAGCTCGCTTTTTAGAATATAGCCGCCGCTCCGAGCTGTTAAAAATTGATCCAGCGTATCGTGGTTGATTTGAGACGCCATATAGATAACCGCAGGCGCAGGCGTTAATGTTTGAGTCATTTTTGCTAACTCATAGGGCAGCCCAGACGCAGTAGAAGGTTCGGCATCCAAAATAACCACATCGATTTTAGTATCAGGTTGAGAAAGGTATTGCGAAAGTCTACTTGGATCTGCAATTTCCGCAACCACGCGTGTGCGCCAATCTCGGGTCAGCAGCAGTGCCATCAAATCGCGGGCATAAGGATCATTTTCGATGAGCAAGACACGAATGTCTTTCGGCATAATTAACTGCCCTCCGCGTCAGATGATAATTCTTCATCGATCTCTACAAAGATTTGATGAACGATGCGCGGCCCTAAAACAATATTTGATTTTTGTCCATCAATCTTTAATGTTATGTTATTGTCAAAAGGAGATTGGTCGATAACCTTGAAAACGGCATTGGGCACAACGCCGCGCTCACTCAGGTAACAAAGTAAATCCGCATCATGATCGCGCACGCGTTGAATGGTGCCTCGCTGCCCGGGTTGAAGTTCGCAAAGGCAGAGTTTGGCATGAGAAGGCAGTTCCAAGTCACGGGTAGGGATGGGATCGCCGTGGGGGTCGTGGGTTGGGTCACCAAGCACCTGGGCAATCCGTTCTTCAAATTCATCAGAAACAACGTGCTCAAGACGATCCGCTTCGGCATCAACTTGATCCCAGGAATAACCTAATGTTTTATGCAAAAATAGTTCTAACAAGCGATGCGTACGAACAATCTCAAGAGCGATTTTCTCACCTTCTGATGTCAGCGTGACCCCGTAGTGTTTTTGATAATCAACCAAAGGCGGTTGTGCTGCAGCAAGTTTTTGAAGCATGCCGGTTATAGATGCGGGGGTTACCTCTAATGCCTTAGCAAGCTGCGTGGTCGTAACTCGTCCGTGGAGTATGGATAAGTCGTAAATGGTTTTTAAATAATCTTCAATAGCGTGGGTCAGTTGATCTCGCATAATCAAAATCCTAATTTAGGCTTTCCTAAATTAGGATTTAATCACAATCAACAGCAAGCGTCAAGGAAAAAAAACGACCAGATTGTCAAACGCCCAGCTTGACACAGAACAAATGTTCGTGTATAAAGAATATCTATTCTCCTACAAGGAAATGTACAATGACAGACACCTCATTTGATGGTTTTCCGACAGATACAATACGCTTCCTGGCTGAATTACGTGCCAACAATAATAAGCCCTGGTTTGACGAACATAAACCTGATTTCGAAGCTTTTATCATGAACCCGGCCCGCGCGTTTGTTGGCGCGCTGGGAAAACGTTTACGCGAGCTTTCCCATGATGTGGTTGCCGACCCGCGGGTAAACAAATCGATCTTTCGCATCTATCGTGATATACGCTTCAGTCACGATAAAACACCGTATAAAACCCACCTAGCTTTATTATTTTGGGTTGGAGAGGGAGCTAAACTTGAAAATCCCGGCTATTACTTTCACCTTGACGCCGAGAATTTGTTGTTGGGCGGGGGCATTTATCAATTCACCAAACCGATGCTCAAAGCTTATCGCGAAGCTGTTGTTGATCCCGTGCAGGGCCCCATTTTAGCTAAGATCATTACAGCACTAAAAACTAAAGGTTATGACGTGGGCTACCAAACCTACAAACGCGTACCGCGCGGTTATTCACCTGATCATAAATACGCCGGGTTATTACGCCACAGCGGCGTTACGCTGGGCAAAGATTTAGGGCTGCCTGAAGCACTGCATACCCCTGCATTGATGGATATTTGCTTTGAGGTCTACCGTGATGCGAAGCCAATCATTGATTGGCTGCAGCAGGTAAAAGGAGCCATATAAAGGATAATTCATCCCAGAATCAACGAGAGCCGGACACGCCATATCCGGCTCTCACTAAGGAGGAGAAGAGAAATCGCCCTTCATGGTCAAAATCATACCAAGTCTCCCTCATCCTTGCATGACGATTACCCTACGATTACCCTACGGAATCCCATCAGTTCAGCAATTTTGGAGAAAAAAATGTCAAAAACCATCAGAAAGGTCTATATTGGCAATCTCAAATCGACACCATTGGGGTCCATTTGGGTCGCTGTTACCGAACGGGGCTTGATTTCTGTGGAAATTCAAAAAACGGAGGCCCGGTTTTTGGAAATTTTGGGCAAGCGATATCAAGCCGAGATTTTATTTGACGAGAATCGAACTACCTTGGCGCTTCAACAGATCAATGAATACCTGGAAGACAGACGATCTCACTTCGAGATCCCCATTGATTGGTCCGTGATGACACCTTTCCAACAAAAAGCTTTGCAAGCGACGTATGCCATTCCCAGGGGAGAAGTGCGTACCTACGGTCAGATTGCCGCGAGTTGCGGCAATCCACGGGCGGCCAGGGCTGTAGGACGCGCTGAAGCCACAAATCCAATGCCGTTGGTTATACCCTGTCATCGTGTGGTTGCAGCCGATCAGAGTCTGCATGGGTTCAGCGCACCGGGAGGCCTGGACACCAAAGCCTGGTTGCTGCAGTTGGAAAATGTTCTCGACTAATTTGCGCGTAAAAACATCGCCAGCGAAAGCTCGCATTAGGAATTTTTTCGTATTACAACCTTATAAAAATAATACCAATCCCAAAGGACAGCAACCAAGCCGTGATATTAGTTATCCGACGCGGCTTCCACTTCTTCAGGTTCATCGGGTTTGCGATCCAGCATTTGCATCTGCGAGGCAATAACTTTGGTATAGAACCGCAGATCACCCTCATGCTCAACGCGATCGGTTTGTAAGCGCCCCTCTACAAAAACCAAACGTCCTTTGCTAAGATACGATTGGCAAATTTCCCCTAAGCGACCCCAAGCATCAACATTGAACCAGTCCGTGCTTTCATTGGATTCTCCAGCAGCGTTTTTCCAGCGCCGGCTGACAGCCACACTGAAAGAACAGACTTTCTTCCCTGCCGGTGTAGCACGGGTTTCAGGGTCCTTTCCTAGATAACCAATCAGCTGTACTCGGTTTAAACCTGGCATATCATCCCTCCTGCATAATAAGGTTATATCCGCATTATCAGTGTAACGAAAGTTTAGTTGAAGTCAAGTGGGTCTGCTGGAGAAAAAAATGACGATCGCTTTGCATGTCTGAATTGAGGTGCCGGCGCAGTAATGACCAATTCTTTTTGGGAACATAGCACTATCCGAATCTTGGGTTAAAATAACAACCCCAACCAAAAACCCTGCTCTCCATAAACACACGGATTCCTGGGAGAGAAGAACCTAATGGAGAAAAAATGATCCTTGTAGATAAGCCTTATCTTTCTAAATTCCTTAAAGAAACCAGCCGGAAACACGATCTTCCGATCATCCACACACCAGCAGCGCGAGAGATGGGCATAAATGAGCACGACAATATCATTACAGAAGAGGAAGCCGTTGCGCAGTTTCATAAGGCAAAGAATCAGCGCATTTATACAACATCCGAAAACGCGATTGGCTGGATCGCGGAAAACTTAAGCTTCACCACCCTACC
>JBDLJO010000169.1:0-5648 GCA_039714275.1 Chloroflexota bacterium
CCCTGTTCCATGCGAGCGCGCTCGAGATCGGTTTCTGCTATCAACGAGGGCACCACCATAGCACGACCGTCATCTCCTAAAGCAACATAAACGAGATAGGCGGTATTGGTATGGACACATTCGCCAGTGACAGGATTTTCAGCAACAACCTTTACCTGGGCTTCCATTGATGTGCGCCCGACATAACTGACTTCTGCCGTCAAAGTAACCAAATCCCCAATTCGAATTGGCTGTCGAAATACCATTTGATCGACGGCAACCGTGACTACCCGGCGCTGGGCATGCCGCATACAGGCTAATGCGCCGGCTTCATCTACCAGTTTCATGATCCAGCCACCGTGGACATTGCCGTGATGGTTAGCTTGGGATGGCTGCATCAACTGCGCCAAGCGGATATGTGATTGGCTAACTTTTTTTCCAGACTTTGTTTCTGAAGGCATGATCATTCCATATCGTTACGCAGTTCGGCAGAATGCAGTGGAGAAAGCCGTTCAGGTTCATCATCGAGGACATCAACCTCGGTAAAAGGCAACTCGCGCATCATAGGCGGTAAAGGCGATGTTACCGGATGGCGTAATTTTGTCGGTGGTTTAGGGGGTGTTTTGCGCGGTTTGGTAAAAGTACGCGAGCGCTTTCGCAAGATGCGGGGATCATCACTCAACCATCCAACATAATGTCCGAGGACGGAATAAACCTCACGTTCTCGAGTCACCCATCCAATCCACTCTCCAGCGATATTGAAAATGTGGGGATAGTATAAATAGGCTCCAACGAGTCCGGAGGTTGTGTAAATAGGAATATGGCGGCGGGTACTTGTCATGATCTATATATTAACCTTGAGTAATTTTATTTAATGTCATTGTAAGTCCAATAACGGTTGACAAAGTAATTCCAAAACATAACAACAATTATAGCAAAAGCTAAGGCAATATTATGGCCAAGGAATTCTGGAGTTAAGTACTGGATTGAAGGAGGGGGTGCCATTCCTGAAAAAATATTAATTAAGAAAACCGATAATACGGCAAAAATAGGTGTTCGGATGCTGACACCTAAAATATTTACCACACCAAATTCAATCAGTTGACGAGATAAGGGTTTAGAGCGTGAGTCAGGATATGTCCATAATCTGTTCCAAGTGAAATTGGAAAAAACTGCGATGGTAAATGAAAGGACATTAGCCCATACAGAGTCAATCGGTGTAAATTTTATTAATAGATTAAAGGCTGTAAAATCAACCAGGGCACCAAGGGCACCAACAATGGCAAAACGAAAAAACCGGGTGCGTTCAACGGGGTCAGTGAGGAAACGAGGCTGGATCATTTAATATTCAGCTGCTCCCGAAAATAAGGAATGGTTTTTTCCAATCCCTGATGCAAACTTGTTTTTGGGCTCCAACCCAGCACAGCCTGGGCACGCGATATATCGGGACGGCGGCGTTGAGGATCACCAGAGCCGCGCCGGTCGGGTTCATAAATAATATCTGCATTACCAACCAGGGCATTGATGGTCTCAGCAAACTCTAAAATGCTGGTCTCAACCGGGTTGCCGATATTTACCGGCTCGTGCTCATCCGAGAGCAACAATCGATAAATGCCATCAATCAAGTCATCAACATAGCAAAAACTGCGCGTTTGGGTACCATCACCATAAATGGTGAGCGGCTGTCCCTGAAGAGCTTGTTTGATGAAGTTGGGTACAACGCGGCCATCATTAATTTGCATGCGTGGTCCGTAGGTATTAAAAATACGCACGATACGGGTATCGAGACCATGAAAACGACGATAAGCCATCGTCAGTGCTTCAGCAAAACGTTTTGCTTCATCGTAAACGGAGCGCTCTCCGTTAGGATCAACATGACCCCAATAACTTTCTTTTTGAGGATGTTCGAGCGGGTCACCATAAATTTCACTGGTAGAGGCAAGGAAGAAACGGGCATTGTGAGCCTTAGCAACTCCTAAGGTGTTATGCGTACCAAGTGCCCCAGCTTTCATGGTTTGGATGGGCAAATTGACATAACCATAAGGTGAGTTGGGGTTGGGACTGGCCGGGGATGCAAAATGCATCACCGCATCAAGCTCACCCGGGACAAATATAAAATCGGAAACATCATGGCGAATGAAGTAAAAATTCTGATTGCCAGCTAAATGAGCCAGGTTAGCCGGGTTTCCGGTGATGAAATTATCCATACCTACTACTTGATGGCCCTGTGCTATCAAGTGATCACAAAGATGCGATCCTAAAAATCCGGCTGCTCCAGTTATTAATACGCGCATGGTAGATCCTTTATTTCGGTTTTTAACAAGTTTTCTATCATCAATATTCAACGGCAACTGAGATCGGGGCTCTTAAAAAAATAAACTACTGCCAATCAACACGATTGATACGGCCATCCCCTGTGATCTGCCAGGATTGGCCAGTATGGGAATCCACAAGCCAGATATTACCCAGATATAAGACAGCTAAAGCGTAACCACCATCACTGCTGATCTTCTTTGGAGACCAGGCTCCCCAATTTTTCTGCGGTTCAATGCCCGACAGTTCTGAAGGGGGGAATAGTTCATGTTGGTTAGAAGCATCACGATCCATCACTACCAACCGGTAGCGGCTGGTCTCACTTTGAAGAGGGAAGATGGCTTGCAAATATGCCACTTGATAAGCCCTCTTTTCTAAGGGACGCGATTGGATAGGTGAAGGCAAGGGGTAGGCAAACATGCCCACCAACGAGACAAGATCAATCGGGTCACTGCCATTGGATGGCAAAGCAGTTAGATTAAAAGCAGGCGATTCTTCGGCATTGGCAATTCCCGAAGTGGGCACATGACGTACAGTATAAAGCACTTTAGCATCGGGCCCCCAATTGATGCCTGGAACCCAGGCCCAATCACTGCGGGTTTGCAGGGGGATAATATCCATCACGGGAAGATTGACATTTTCATTAAAATCCACGATACCAACCTGATTGGGGGTAGCATATGCTAAATGATCTGGGCTAGGTCCATATGAGAAATCTGTTCCCCACCAGCCATAAACTCCCCCGGAATTGGTATCCAGGACAATTTTCGGGGCGGGGCTGATCCAGCCAGCAGCACTGAATTTATTGAACAGTAAATTGTTATTCGCCTGCCACCCAGGCGCAGCCTGACGCGGTTCAACCGTCGAGAAAGCTGCCCAAATTTCTGATCCTGGTTCCCAATCGGCAAAATGGATAACATTTTGGACTTTAAGATCAACTTCAACTTCAGGATCATCAACGGAGACAACCCACATTCTATTAATTACCCCATCACCTTCAGCATAGCGGGAAAAAAGTAGCCATGCACCATCGTCCGAAAGTTGAAATACTCGTCCATCCAGATCTCCGGTTGAAACCAGGGCAATACGGTTAGCTGTAGTACCTTCTAACATCCAGGCGTTGCCATCTGAGAGATATACTAAACGACCAGGGATGGGCAGGGGTACGAACGAAGTCTGTACACCCACAAGCATAATTTGCATCACTGGTTCTTTAACAATTTGAGATTTTATCTCGCTGCGCAGGACTTCAACACCATCTTCAAACACAATCCGATATGTGATCTCTTGTAAGCCATTCTGTCCAAGCTGCAGGGGCTGCTGTTCACCTTCTGGAAGCGTTTCGCTAGGCTGAAGCTGCTGCTCAAAAGGAAGCACAACCTGCTCGATTTCAAACTGCTCCCAAACACGGTTGAGGGTGATCTTAAGACCATCTGTGACCTGCGAACTTTGAGGGGGATCAATACGGTCAAGCTCGCCAAGGCTGAGACCAGATTTATCTAATGCTGTTTGAACGGTATTTCCATTAGAAAGGGTAACAGGGATAATCTCCCCATCTACAAAAATTTGTACACTGACAGTTGCCGGCACTGAGGGCGTCGCAGTACAGGAACTTAACAGCAGCAATATTGCAAGGGTCAGAAAAAGTTTTTGCGATGAATGGTATAATCTCATGTCGATTTAAAAGGCATTAAATATAAATTATTATACAAAATCTTGAGTACCGATTATAGCATGAGCGACCAACTTCAACCCACCCCAGAAAATCAACTAACGCTTGCCGCACATATTGAAGCACTGCTCTTTGTGGCATCCGAGGCCACCCCGCTAAGTCAATTAGCTAAAGTCCTAAACGTAAGCACAAAGGCAGTTGAAAAAGGTATTGAAACGCTGGCTTCATCTTATGCTGAGCGCGGCCTACGCATACAACGTCACCGGGGACGCGTGCGCCTGACGACATCCCCAGAAATTGCATCCATTATTGAAGATTTTTTAGGGTTGGAAGCAACGGGAAAATTAAGCCGACCCGCTTTAGAAGCATTGGCGATTGTAGCTTATCAACAACCCGTCACGCGACCCTATGTGGATTCGGTACGTGGGGTTAACAGCGACAGTGTTCTGAAAAAATTATTGGTCAATGGTTTGATTCAGGAGGCCGGACGAGCAGAAGGACCAGGTCGACCCATTTTATATAACACCACGCCCGAATTTCTAAGTCACTTTGGGCTTAACTCGCTGAACGAAATGCCCCCACTCAACCTGGACGAGCTGCTTCAAAAGAATGAAGGGGAAGAAAACGGGGTCTTGAAGGACTGATTCAACAGGGGACAGATATTTTACGCCCCGCTAACTCCCAGATTCCAGGTCCGAAATACAGCAGGGGGTCTGGATGGTCTGGTACTAGATGTATTTTAAACCTATACCGGTGTTGAAAAGTACGATGCTTTGATCAGCATTGAGCCACCCCTGTTCGATTAATATCTGAGTTCCAGCTAAAGCAGCGGCACCTTCTGGAGCGGCAAAGATACCTTCCGCGGCTGCGAGTTGGCGCTGAGCAGCCAAGATTTGCTGATCGCTAACTGCAACTGCTGTTCCCTGGCTGACGCGTAATGTATCCAATATCATTGGGCTGGCAAAGCTCTTGGGGACGCGTAGACCCGAGGCTATCGTTTGGGCATCCGGCCAAAAATCACAAACATGGGCGCCATTTTCAAAAGCCTTGACCACAGGGGCACAGCCGTCAGCCTGGACAACCACCATACGGGGCATCCGGTCATTTTCCAACCAACCGAGGGCTTTGATTTCATTAAAAGCCTGCCACATAGCTACCAGTCCCGTTCCACCCCCGGTGGGATAGACGATAACATCTGGCAGGATCCAATCAAAACTTTCTGCCAATTCATATCCCATGATCTTTTTGCCCTCGGGGCGATAAGGTTCTTTGAAAGTTGAGACATCAAACCAATCGGCCGCCTGTGCATTTAACTGCATTTGCTGGGCGGCATCAGAAATCAAACCATCTACAAGAAATACTTCAGCGCCCATTTGACGACACTCTTCTATATTGGCCTTGGGTGTATCCTGAGGCATGAAGATAAAGGCTTCAAGCCCAGCGCGGGCCGCGTAGGCTGCCATTGCACCGCCGGCATTACCCGCTGTGGGAACGGCGACTTTTTCCACGCCCAATTCTTTAGCTTTTGACAGCGCAACAGCCATGCCGCGTGCTTTAAAAGAACCCGTAGGATTTATGCTTTCGTCTTTGATGAACAGGTCGGAGAGACCCAAGGCGAACCCCAGGTTGGGTGCAGGCAATAATGGCGTGTCACCTTCCCCAAGATGGAGCCAATTCCCTGGAT
>JBDLJO010000170.1:0-5646 GCA_039714275.1 Chloroflexota bacterium
GCTCAATCCTTTGAATTTGCAGGATCTGATCTCAGCCGTAATGTGTATGGCAAACTCGTCAACTTTGATCCGGCTGATCTAAGCAAAGGCTATGGACCGGATCTGGCTGAAAGCTGGATTGTTTCTAAAGATGGTAAGACCATTACCTTTAAAATGCGTTCCGGAGTTAAATTCCATTCCGGTAACCCTGTAACTGCAAAAGATGCCGTTTTTTCTCTGCAGCGGGCTGTGAAACTCAACAAAACCCCTGCATTTATTCTCACTCAATTCGGATTTTCTGTGGAAAATGTGGACAAAACTATCAAACTAATTGATGATATGACGTTTTCAATCACCACCGATGAAAAATATGCAACATCTTTTGTGATGAACTGCCTTACCTCTACCATTGGCGGTATTGTTGATTCCAAGACTGTCATGTCCCATGAAAAAGATGGCGATATGGGAAATAACTGGCTGAAAACTCATACTGCAGGTTCCGGTGCCTATACACTGGTCAACTGGAAGCCTAATGAGTCCTACACACTAAAAGTGAATCCGGATTTTTATCTTGGTGCACCAGCGCTGAAAACGGTAATTGTACGTCATATCCTGGAATCATCAACCCAACGACTGTTGCTTGAAAAAGGTGATATCGATCTGGCACGAAATCTTAATCCCCAAGATATCAGTGCTATTAAAAAGAAGTCTGATCTGGCTGTGTACGATGACTTGCGTGGTCGTATCATGTATATTTCCATGAACCAGAAAGATCCAAACCTTTCTAAGCCAAAGGTCGTTAAAGCACTGAAATATCTCATCGATTACAAAGGTATGCAGGATTCCTTTCTCAAGGGACAATACAAAATTCACCAGGCATTTTTACCACGCACATATCTGGGTGAAATCGATGATAAACCCTATACATTTGATATTGCTAAAGCTAAAGCTCTTTTGAAAGAAGCAGGTGTTGCTGATGGCTTTGAATTAAAAATTAATGTTCGTGAAGCTCAGGAACGTATTGAGATCGCCCAGTCCATTCAGAATACCTTTGGCCAGGCTGGTATCAAGGTTTCTCTGGAAGTAGGCACTGGTAAACAGACACTGGCTGTGTATCGCGCCCGTGAGCACCAGATTTATGTGGGTGCCTGGGGACCGGATTATCCGGATCCAAATACCAATGCAGGAACATTTGCCTATAACCCTGATAACGGTGACGAAGTCAAGGCCACAGGACTTTTGGCCTATCGTAATGCATGGCATCTTCCTGAAATGTCAAAAGCTACAAAGGCAGCGGTCAGAGAAGGTGATCGTGATAAACGTGCGGCCATGTATCAGGCTATTCAGCGCGAGCATCAGGAGCGTTCACCATTTGCTATCATGTTCCAGAAAAT
Organism: Chloroflexota bacterium; assembly: GCA_039714275.1. Lineage (GTDB taxonomy): Bacteria > Chloroflexota > Anaerolineae > Anaerolineales > UBA11858 > JBDLJO01. Next base: position 1,374 of record JBDLJO010000170.1, read on the forward strand.
TGAACAAACCGGTATGCGTGCCAATGTAAAAGGTTTGAATACAGGTGGTGCAATCACTGCCGTTTCTTACTGGGCAATTACTAAATAAAATACAGATTACCCTGTAATAAAAAGTAGGGGTTGGGGGTATTGTAACCCACCCTTACTTTTTTTCTTTCATATAGTTTGTAAAAGTAATGACCATTAAAAAAAACAGTCCTGGGAACAGGCAAAGGAGACTATCTATTCATCCGTGGATTAAAGGAGTTGCTAACACACTCTTCACGGTACTGATCACCATGATCGGTTTGCTCTTTGTCACTTTTATCATCGGCAGGGTTATGCCAATCGACCCTGTGCTCGCCATCGTAGGTGAAAGTGCTTCACGGGCTACCTATGAAGCAGCCTATCAAGAACTTGGGCTGGACAAACCCCTGCTCGTCCAGTTTTTCTACTTTTTGTGGGATATTGCCCATGGAAATTTTGGTGAGTCGCTGCTCACGGCACGCCCTGTGTTTCAGGATCTTATCCGTGTTTTTCCCGCCACATTTGAACTTGCAACTGTTGGAACCTTCTTTGGTGTTTTATTTGGGGTTCCTTTAGGTGTAATTGCTGCAGTAAAACGGGGAAGCTGGATTGATCATATCGCCCGGGTTGTTGCCCTGATTGGATATTCCATGCCGGTATTCTGGATTGGACTTATCGGCCTGCTGGTTTTTTATGGTATACTTGGCTGGATCGGTGGACCAGGAAGGCTTGATATCTTCTATGTCGACATGGTGCCCACTGTTACCGGTATGATTTTAGTCGACAGTCTGCTTATGGGGGATATGGAGATTTTTAAAAACGCTGTCTCTCATATTGTCCTGCCTGCAGCATTGCTGGCCTATTATTCACTGGCTTATATTTCCCGTATGACACGTTCTTTTATGCTGGAACAGCTTGATCAGGAATATATTGTAACTGCTCAGGTCAAAGGGTTGTCGGCAAATGCCGTGATCTGGCGTCATGCCTTCGGTAATGTAAAAGTGCCGCTGGTAACAGTCATAGCGCTTTCCTATGCAGCGTTATTGGAGGGATCGGTACTCACCGAAACCATTTTCTCCTGGCCCGGCATCGGTTCTTATATTACCACAGCACTCCTTTCTGCCGACATGAATGCCGTTCTGGGTGGAACTGTTGTGGTTGGTCTGGTATTTGTCTGTCTGAATATCTTTTCCGATCTGCTTTATAAATTTTTTGATCCAAGGGCAAAATGAGTATGAGTGCAAATACAAAAAACCTTAAAAAATCTGTAAGTCTGTATGAATGGTTAACAACTGATTCACCTGCTTCCCGTAACCAGGCAAGGCTTTCTTCCTGGTATATGTCATGGCTTGAATTACGCTCTAATCCCATGGCCATGTTCGGGATAACGATTCTTGTGGCACTGTTACTGATAGCGTGGTTCGCCCCCTTTTTGGCACCACACAGCCCTTTTACCCAGGATCTTGCTGCCCGCCTTACTCCTCCTGGAGAAGGGGGCTATATTTTAGGCTCGGATTCGCTGGGAAGAGACATCCTGAGCAGGCTCATCTATGGGTCCCGCATTACCCTGTATATTGTTTCACTGGTTGCCCTTATGGCACCCATTGTCGGCCTGTTTGTCGGTACTGCGGCAGGCTATCTCGGAGGATGGGTTGATACTGTCCTGATGCGCATTACTGATATTTTTCTGGCATTTCCAAAACTGATACTTGCCCTCGCATTTGTTTCCGCGCTTGGTGCCGGTATTGAAAATGCTGTTCTGGCAATAGTCCTGACCTCCTGGCCACCCTATGCCCGGATTGCCAGGGCTGAAACCCTGACCATCCGTGATGCCGACTTTATCCACGCTATAAAATTGCAGGGAGCAGGACCCTTACGAATCATTACCCGCCATATATGGCCCCTGTGTATCTCTTCGCTTGTTATCCGGGTAACATTGGATATGGCTGGTATTATCCTTACCGCCGCAGGTCTTGGCTTTCTTGGCCTTGGTGCACAACCGCCATCACCGGAATGGGGTGCCATGATTTCCGCAGGGCGCAAGTTTATTCTTGACCACTGGTGGGTGGCTACCATGCCGGGCCTTGCTATTTTTATCGTGTCTCTTGCCTTTAACCTGTTAGGTGACGGTCTTCGCGATGTACTCGATCCAAAGAAAAGTTCAAAATGAAAAATCTTCTGGAAGTAAAAAATCTGACTGTAAAATTTCCGACCCGTAACGGTATTTTTGAAGCGGTGCGCAATATCTCCTTTTCCCTTGGCCGTGAACGGCTTGGAATTGTGGGTGAATCCGGCTCAGGCAAATCCATGACCGGAAGAGCTATTTTAAGGCTTATCAGAAATCCCGGTATTTTAGAGGCCGACCATATTACCCTTGAAGGAAAGGATCTGTTGATGCTTTCTGAAAAGGAAATGTACAAAGTGAGGGGACATAGAATTTCGATGATCATGCAGGATCCGAAATTTTCTCTCAATCCGGTCATGCGTATTGGTGATCAGATCTGTGAGGCATATCGCCTGCATGCACGTGCCAGCAAAGCTGAGGCCAAAAAGAAAACACTGTCAATGCTGGAAAATGTTCTTATCCGTGATCCGGCAAGGGTGTTTAAGTCTTATCCGCATGAAATGTCGGGAGGAATGGGGCAGCGTATCATGATTGCCATGATGCTTATTCCCGATCCACAAATCCTTATTGCTGATGAGCCAACTTCGGCTCTTGATGTAACTGTACAGAAGGAAGTTCTGGAAATCATGGATAAACTGGTGCGGGAGCGCGGCATGGGCCTTATTTTCATCAGTCATGATCTGAACGTTGTTTCGGCATTCTGTGATAGAGTTCTGATCATGTACGCTGGAAAAATTGTAGAAACCTGTCGGGCAGACCGCTTGCATGAGGCTACACATCCATACACTGTCGGGTTGCTCAACTCCATCCCCCAACTGGAACATCCGGCAGATCATCTTCAGGTACTGCAGCGTGATGAGGCCTGGAGCAAGGCTCCTAGTGTCAGCGGTATAGTGAAAACGGAGGACTTAGCGTGAGTAAAGGTAACAATGCCGGAATAGGGCTGGAACATGTAAATGTTTGGTTTGGTAAGGATGAAGAGCGCGTAGATGCGGTCAAAGATGCCGGTTTCACTGTTCCATTTGGAGGAAGCTTCGGACTGGTGGGTGAATCCGGATCTGGAAAATCAACAATACTCCGTGCAATTACAGGTCTTGCCCCTAACTGGTCAGGAAACATCTCAGTGCTTGGCAAAGAGCTTGGCCACGATCGGGGGAAGGAGTTTTACAGTGCTGTACAGATGGTATTCCAGGACCCCTATGCTTCACTCCACCCGCGTCAGACTGTTGACCGTGTACTGACGGAAGCACTTACCCTGCACGGATTCGATAACATTAACGACTGTATCGTCAAGATTCTTGATGACGTCGGCCTGGACCGGTCATTCCGTTTCCGCTGGCCCCACCAGCTATCAGGTGGGCAGAGACAACGAGTCGCAATTGCCCGCGCTCTGATTATCGAACCTACCATCCTGTTACTTGACGAACCTACATCAGCTCTGGATGTTTCTGTCCAGGCGGAAATTCTAAACCTGTTAAAGAGGTTACGTAGGGAGAGAGAGTTGACCTATTTAATGGTTTCCCATGACCTTGCCGTAGTTGGTCATATGTGTAGTGAAATTGCGGTGATGAACGATGGTGAGATAGTTGAGGTGCTGGGCGTGGAGGATCTACGGGCCTTAAAAGCTAAACATCCCTATACAAAAGATCTGCTTGATGCCAGCGTACAGAAACGAAGGGATGAGTAAATCCCCGGTAATTTAGAAAATGAACTCCTAATCTATAAATCAGATGTCATAATTCCCGACTATCAATAAATATCGGACAGCAGAGAGGAAAACGTATGGCACATGAAAAAGCCAGCATTAATGTGAGTGTTGCAAATCTCTACAAAGAACCCACTTATCAGAGTGAGATTTTAACCCAGGGTATCTTGTGTGAAAATGTGGATATTCTGGGACATGAAAATGAGTTTATCAGAGTCCGTCAAACAGATGGCTATGAAAGCTGGATCAGCAGCTACCAGATTTCTGAACGGCTGTGCACAACTGGTAGACAGGTTGTTGTCAGAAAGCATTTTCTTACAATCTATAAAGACAAAAAAATGTCACATCCTTTAAAGGATGCTGTTATCGGTTGTAACCTCATTGCTGTTGATGAAGATGATATGTTTTACAGGATTCACCTGCCGACTGGGGAGCTT
>JBDLJO010000171.1:0-5559 GCA_039714275.1 Chloroflexota bacterium
AAATTATCTTGATGAGCACAGCCAGATAAAAGTTAAACGTGCAGAAAATGATGAGGTTTTACAGGCGGGTGTCTGTTATCTGAGTGCAGGTTCAGACTATATGAGCGTGCACGATCAGGGTGATGACCTGGTATTACACGTAAGTCCGGCACCCTTTGCATCACGTAAAGGTTCGGTAGACCGCTTGCTGTTTTCTGTCGCAGAAACCATGGGTAAAAACGCTATAGGTGTTGTGCTTTCAGGTTCCGGGGGCGATGGTTCTGAGGGTCTAGAAGAGATAGAACGCACTGGCGGCACCGTGGTTATACAGGAGCCGAAAAGTTGTTTAACAAAGGACATGTCACTGGCAGCACTCGATGTATGTACGCCTGATTATATTATTTCAGATGTTGACCTACCGTCGACGATAAATGAAATATTGGCTGCCGGTAATTTCTGAACAATAAAATTACTGAGTACTTAATTAAGTATTTTTTAAATTAAATGATAAAAATTCGGGTTGCACAGATAACTTTAAGGGTTATGTGTTCCGTAACTAAAAAAGTTGGTGTTTTACAGTTTTAAGTAAAGATTATTTCTTACCTATTTAAAGAAAGGGGGATTAGCAAAGTGGCTAATAATACAAAGGGCAATTTTTTTGCTGATATGAAGTTACCGGTGAAAATCGGTATGGGTTTCGGGGTGATGGCACTGTTACTTGTGTTGGCTATTTCGATTACGATTTACCAGGTTAACCAGGCGAAGGCATTGACTGACCGAATGGTTGATCTTCGTGTACCAACCGCGCAGGCCAGTCTCGGCATGCTTAATGGTATGCAGGAGTCGCTTGCGGGTCTTCGTGGTTGGATGCTGCTGGGTAACCCGGTGTTTAAGGAAGCCAGAAGCAATGCATGGAACAAGTGGATCGATCCGTCGATGGGCACCTTGAATGAGATGTCTAAAAACTGGACCAACCCGGAAAACGTAAAACGCCTGGCAGAAATGAAAGGCAGTATTGAAAAATTCAGGAGGTACCAGGCAGAAATTGAGGATATTGCACAGACCATTGATGAAGAGCCTGCGCTTAAGATCCTGTTCAACGATGCTGCGCCACGGGCAGCGGTTATGGCTGAACTGATTACCCGCCTGATTGACCTTGAGGCGAAGCAGGGCGCTGATGCAACACGTAAGTCCATCCTCTACATGATGGCTGACGTTCGTGGTACTACCGGTCTGGGTCTGGCAGCGATTCGTGCTTACCTGCTTTCTGGTGAGGCAAAATTTGCCAAGCAGTATGAAAAATTATGGGCTAAGAACAGCCGTCGTTTTAATGACCTGTCGAATAATTACTCAAACCTGAGCTCGGAGCAGAAAGAAGCCTTTAACGAGTTCAAACGTGTTCGCGCAGAATTCCAGGAATATCCACCGAAGATGTTTGAGATCAGGGGTAGCAAGGAATGGAACGTAGCCAACTACTGGCTGGGTACAAAGGCGGCGCCAGAAGCAGCGAAAATTAATGCCATCCTCGAGGACATGGTGACAAACCAGAGAGAGCTGCTGCAAACAGATGCTGATGGTGTAGAGGAACTGGTTGCTGCTTTGCAGGACATTGAGTGGGCCTTGCTGGTGATCGGTCTGGTGTTTTCGGTGATCATGATTATTGTCTTTACCCGCGTAATTGCCGGCCCAATCCTGCGCATGTCAGATACCATTAAAACCATTGCGGATGACCGTGACCTTACGCTTTCGGTAGCGGTGCACGGTAAGGATGAGATCGGCGAGATGTCATTAGCGTTTAACGAAATGATCGACAGGGTCCGAAATGCATTCACAAGTGTACATGCTATCGCGCAGGATGTTTCTGGTGGTTCACAGGAGATGGCGCAACGTGCCTCTGCGAACAGAGAACGTTCACAGGACGAGCTGAAACGTGCACAGATGTCTGAGAAGGTAATCACAGAGATGGGTAGTACAGCGGGCCAGGTATCAACTGCTTCCACTGAACAGCAGGAAGCAGCTAAGGATGCTGGTGGCACCATGGCACAGATGCAGGCACAGATGAATGAGGTGGCGGCATCTGCCGATGAGCAGAGCAAAGAGGTGGCACAAACCATGGGTCGTATTCAGGAGATGGGTGAAACCGGTGCCAAGGTGGTAGCAACCTCTCAGGAACAGGGAGCAATGGTGAACAAGGTAACCGCCTCTGTGAATGAAATGACTTCAGCGGTGGATGATATGCACCAGGCTGTACAGGAAGCCACCGAGTTTGGTAAAGCGTCACTGGACGCGGCCAACGAAGGTAGTCAATCAGTAGAAGCAACGGTACAGGGTATGAAGGCGATTGCGGAATCCTCTGAGCAGATCTCTGAAATCATCGGTGTAATTACCGAAATCGCAGAACAGACCAACCTGCTGGCCTTGAACGCAGCGATTGAGGCGGCGCGTGCCGGTACACATGGTAAGGGTTTCGCGGTGGTTGCGGACGAGGTAGGTAAACTCGCGCAACGCTCCTCTGAAGCGGCACAGGAAATTACCCAGTTGATTAAAGACTCTGCCTCACGTGTAGAAGAGGGTGGCAGACTTACCGAACAATCGCAGCAATCACTAGCTAAGATTGATGAAGGCGGTAATGCGAACATGCAGGCGATTGAGCAGATCGGTCTTACCGCTGAAACACTGACAAATAACAGTAAGGTGGTCCAGGGCATGATGCTGGACCTTAACCAGCTGGCTGAACAGATTGGTTCGATGGCGGGTGAACAGGGTACTCGCCGTAAGGATGCTGAGGCGGCACTGACCAAGCTGCAACAGATGTCAAACAACATTAACTCGCTGGTAAACCAGGCAGATACTGGAGCGATAGAAGTTGGTGACAAGATGATGGGTATCGTAAGACGTACCAATGACATGACCGGTATGACCGAGACCCAGAAAGCACGTTCTGAAGCGATCATGAAGATTGCGCGTGAATCAGCGAATTCGGCAAAACAGACAGCAGAAGGTGCGTCGACCGTTGTGGGCATTACCGAGAAACTGAAAGGTAAAGCGCAAGTTCTTACTGAGGAAGTTGAGCAGTTCAAAGTGGGTTAACCAAAATGTCCGGCACCCGGTATAGGTGTGCCGGACAAGGTTTGACTTTGAACTATCTGAATTAATCGGGGAGTAATAACATGGTTGATGTATTCACAACAAACACAGAAGTAGAGCTCGAAAATGAAGGTTTAATGCAACTAGTTGGATTCGAAGTTGGTAGAGAAGTTTTCGGTGTAGATATTCTCATGGTTAGAGAGATTATCCGATCTGCACCTATTACTGCAGTACCCAACTCACCGGAATTTGTCGAAGGTGTCATTAATCTTCGTGGTGACATTATTCCGGTCATCGATTTACGCAAAAGGCTTAACCTGTTTAGAGATGAAACACAGGACAAAAACTGGATACTTATTCTCGATATCGAGGGTAGCGTGACCGGGTTCGTGGTCGACAGGGTAGATGACGTTCTGAAGATTGACCCGGATGATATTGAACCTGCTCCAGAGATAGTACTTGCTGGGCTTGAAAGTCAATACATACGCGGTGTGTGCGAAGTCGGTGAAAAGCGTTTAATGATCCTGCTTAATTTTGACAGCATTTTGCTGGCGAATGAAATCAAACAGTTAAAAGCAACTGATACCAGTAATTTATCACAGGCGGCCAGCGCTTGATGCAGGTGCTGAGAGAAAGTAGGTTTTGTAGGTTGAGTTATGCATAAACAGGTACTGATAGTTGATGATTCGTCAATGATGCGCAAGCTAATAACAAAAACATTGTGCTCATCAGGTTGCGACATCATAGGTGAAGCGAGTAATGGATATGATGCTTTGGAGTTATATAAAGAATTGAGTCCTGACCTTGTGACTATGGATATAACGATGCGGGGAATGGATGGTTTCACCGCAGCGCAGGAGATACTGCAATATGACGGTCAGGCAAAAATACTGTTTTTATCAAATCTTGATGATAAAAAGTATAAAACAATGGCCGCTGATGTAGGTGGCATTGGTATGGCAAAAAAACATCATACCGACGAAATAAAATTACTGATTAATAATATTGGCGACTAATGTAGGACCGAATAGGCAGGACCGAATAGATAGGTTTTTATAAGGGTTTTTGGCTTTAGTCGCTGAAGGGCTGCCTGATCGAAACAAGGTCGGGTTAACAAAAAAATAATACTGAATATTCTCAACATTGAGAGTCTTAACATCATAGCCGGTATTGCTGGATTGGGAAAATAAGATGACAGACATAGATTTAAGTTTGCTTTCAGATTACCTGATAGAAGCGTCAGAACATCTGGAAGAGATGGAGTCGCTGCTATTGAAGCTGGCTGATAATCCTGGTAGCACTGAACTGATGAATGAAATATTTCGTCCGATACACAGTATCAAAGGTGCTGCACAGTTTATTGGGCTGGAGCGGTCTTCGCGACTAGCTCATCGCCTGGAAGACCTGCTCGACCTGTTACGTAAAGGCGAACACCCTTCCAGCACCGAGGTGGTAGATCTGCTTATATCTGCACGTGACCTTATAGTACGCCTGGCCGAAGAACTGGAGAGTACACAGAGTGAAACATCGTCTGTTGATGAGATAGTTGATCTGATAACTGCCACTATTAACAGTGGGCATGAGCATGAGCAGCAAGTGCAGCGAGATCAGCATATCGAGGTTGATGATACAGAAGCTAAAGAATTATCGACGCCGATCAAAACACCGGCAACTTCACCCTATGAAGAAGAAAATGACCAGGAACTGTTCGCCATATTCCTCGAGAACATGCGTGAGAAGACTGACCTGGTTCGTACCCAGGCCACCGAGCTTGAGCATTCAGCCGACAAGATAGCATTGCTGGAACGTTGTGCAGAAAATATACAGGCTCTGCAGTTGGCCGCCCATTATATGGGTTATGAAGATCTGACCATGATCTACAGTAACTGGCATGAAGATATCGTTATGGTGCAACAGGCACTGGCTGACAACGAAGATATACCCTATGACTTTATGGATGGTTACCTGTCGGAGATAAGCTCCATATTTCCACAACTAGGTTCACCTCCCGTGCAGCATACAGATGTAGCGGCCACAGTTGCAACTAGCTCCACTGATGATGCGCTTAAACAAGAAACTTTTTCTGAACAAAGTACTGAGCTGGACGTGACTTTACTTCCAGACTACCTGATAGAAGCATCAGAACATCTGGAAGAGATGGAGTCGCTGCTACTGAAACTGGTGGATGAGCCTGAAAGCACCGAGCTGATGAATGAAATATTTCGTCCGATACACAGTATCAAGGGTGCGGCACAGTTTATCGGGCTGCAGCGGTCTTCACGACTAGCTCATCGCTTGGAAGACCTGCTCGACCTGTTACGTAAAGGCGAACACCCTTCCAGCACCGAGGTTGTCGAGTTGCTTATATCCGCACGTGACCTGATAGTGCGCCTGGCCGAAGAACTGGAGAGTACACAGAGTGAAGCATCGTCTGTTGATGAGATAGTTGATCTGATCACTGCCACTATTAACAGTGGGCAAGAGCATGAGCAA
>JBDLJO010000172.1:0-5558 GCA_039714275.1 Chloroflexota bacterium
CATGCCAACCACTTCATCGCCCAAAAGCATTCTTCGGGCGAGTACTGGGGCGGCCCTTTTCCAATCTATCACGATGCTTTTAGCTTTTTAACCCGCTTCGTCACCCATTTAGCCGCCCCCGGGTTTTTCTTTTTAATGGGCATGGGTATGCTGCTATACTCGCGCTCACGGGGGCAGCTCGGTTGGAATAAAACCAAAATCATCTCTCATTTCATTGTCCGGGGGTTGATTTTGATTGCCCTGCAAATGTTGGTCATTCTTCGGTCATGGCAGCTCTCTCCTGGAGGCTGGGTGCTGGAAATCTATATCGGGGTTTTATTTGCCCTGGGAGGCACTATGATCGTGGGGAGTCTCGCGCTCTGGCTGCCGCCCAAATATTTAATCGGGTTCACCATGACCACCTTGCTTGGGGTTGCCTTTCTGATACCAGATCCAAATCAATGGTCAGGCTCATTCTCAACCCTGGAGCGCATCTTATTGATTCCCGGCGGGGATTTGGCGTTGTGGGTCAACTATCCGGTCATACCCTGGCTGCCCTTAGTTCTCTTTGGGATGCTTTTTGGTCATTGGCTTCACGAAAATGCGGCTGTCGCCTACCGGCGCGCCGCATGGATGGGGAGCGCGTTCTTATTGGCTTTTTTAATACTGCGCATCGCAAATGGTTTTGGCAATATCCGGCCGCGTGCCGGCGATTTCTGGATTGATTTTCTCAATCCGGTAAAATATCCCCCCAGCCTCACCTTTATTCTCCTGACTTTGGGTATCAATCTGCTGCTGCTCTGGGGTTTCTCTCAAAGCAACGAGAGTGTATCGCGTTATATCCAACCCTTAGCTGCCTTCGGTCAGGTGCCCCTTTTCTTCTACGTTGCCCATCTCTTCCTCTACGCCGGGCTGGGAATATGGTTGACGCCCGCTGGTACCAGCCTGATCAAAATGTACCCCTTCTGGCTGCTGGGTCTGCTGATTTTATACCCTCTCTCCCTGAAATACAGGCGGTTCAAGAATACTCTAACCGAGAACTCCTTTTTTCAGTACTTATAAACAATTTTTTTAGCCCTCAGTAACCCGCCTCAAACACTCTGATCAAAGAATAATAGATAAGCCGCGCCCCCATAAACAAAGGATGCGGTATTTGTCACCCGCCCAAGGTAGACATCACGCCCCAGCGGGACATGCTGGTACAACTCACCTTCTTCGGTCACCCACCCGATATATTTATCCCGTCCAATACGCTGGTGGTAGATATGCCCGCTTTCCTTTTCAACCCAGCCAACATGGTCGTCTCTGCCTAAATGCCGGCGGTAGATTTTCCCCGAACCAAAATCGATATGGCCAATGCGCTGATCGGGGCCCCGTCGTTTTTTAAAGACATTCCCAGATTCTCGATCAATAGAGCCAATCAATTTATCACGACGCCAAGCACGATGGGCGTATATTTCTATTTTTAACAGTTGATTTTCCATAGATAATCTCCTCCTCATGTAAAACGATCCCAATTCAGTGCTTTAGTGCGTAAACAATTGCTCATAATCACCCGCAGTGGCGATCAATGCTTCCTGCTCCGTATTGGTCAACGGCGTGAACTTTTGACATGCTTCTAACACGAAGGGCAAAACACCTGGATCACCAACCGTACACAATCCGGTAATATCTTGAGAAAGCACAAAATTAACTGCCGGTTGAATATCTTTGATTTGATCGAAAGGTTGATACCAGGTTTTATAATTCTTTATGGTGTTCCCCCACGGACCGCGCGTAATTGATTTAATGATCATGGTCCCGACGTCTCGTTGGCGACAAACTTGAATCAATTCTTCGGCTTTGGCGCGGTAATCATCTTTAGCGAAAAGGATAAAATTGATCGGGAACAACACGCTGTCAAAATCAAAACGATTCAGGGCTTCCAAAAATACGGTCGGGGCTTCTAACCCATGTCCCGTGATACCAATATAACGCGTCAGCCCCTCTTCACGTGCTTCAACAACGGCTTCCAATGCCCCGCCCGGTGCCGTGATTTGATTTAAATCATCCATATTGGTGACAGCATGAAATTGATAGAGGTCAAAATTGGGTGTCTGCAGCAATTCAAGGGATCGGCGCATCTCGGCCGCTGCGCCCCCTTTGGTGCGCTCCATCGTTTTACAACCCAGAAAAATCTTTTCCCTGATTTTTGGCATCCATGGACCAACACGCTCTTCAGCGTTACCATAAGAGGGCGCGATATCAAAATGGTTAACGCCCGCGTCCAGCACTTCCTGAATGACACGGTCTGCATCTTCCTGCGTGCTGTCCCCCACACTGACTGCGCCAAAAATTGCCACCGAACTGAAATGCCCTGTACGTCCAAACCTGCGTTTCTCCATATCCTTCTCCTACTGACCCAGCACAAAATCTAGCGCGTACTGGGCATCTGTATAGAGATAATTCGCTTCTAATGCAGCCCGGAAATCCGCCACTGCACCGTTAAAGTCTCCCTGACGATAAAGCCCCCAGCCGTGCCAAAGCAATGCTTCCTCAGAATTAGGTGTGCGCTGCAGTGTATATTTGCTCAGCGAGACCAGCTCATCAATCCGGTCGCTGTGGAAATACGCCAGGAATGGGCCAAACTGATAGCGCATCATCCGTTGAGGCAAACCAGCCTGACGGGCCTGGTCGTAAGCCTGGGCGGCTTGCTCGTACTGTTCAAAGTATACATGATTTGACCCCAAATTGAACCACGCAAAGGCATCCTCTGGATCAGTCGCTATTTCAGCCTCTGCCATTTCCATTGCTCGCTGGTGGCTGTAAGTGTCATCCCATAACGGGCCTAAAATATCCAGCACGCTTTCCTTTTGGGCGGGGAGATAGATCAATACAAAAACCCGGTTGAAGGACTGCCAATTTTCATCCAGCGTCCCCGCCTTCAAAGTTTGGTTGGGCCCGCGATACGTATCCTGCACTGTAAATGTACCTGCTTCACTATCGTAACCGGTCACCAGCAAGTAATGCGCGGCCCATAGATCGTCGTTAGGCCAATAAGGGCCTCCAAAATAAAAACTAGATTCAATCATCACCGGGATTCCCGCCGCCAACAACTGCTTCAACAGTTCCAAGTCGCCGCCAACCCGGTACTGCGTTTCCAACCACCCCGCGTAGTTGCGAGAGAAGTGGGCTAACTCTTCAATGTTAACATTGCGGTCTCCGCGAGTTGGTTTGATTACATTGGAAATATCAAACTGATTCCCTTCCCAACCGTAAAAATTTAAATACATCGAGAGCGCCGCCGGACCACAGTTATTCCAATCCTGCTGTTCCCAACCATAATAAGGTAAATCAACTTTCTCGGGAATCGGCGTGGGAGAAGGTGCCGGGGTTGAGGTAATTTCAAGCACCTGGGTGCTGGTCACCGTGGCCGTCGCGGTTACCGTTGGTGATGGATTCAACGCTTCAACCGGAACCGCTGTCACCGGCTTTGGTGTCGGTACCGCGTCTGCCGGGTAGACTACACCCCGGAGATAAGTATATGCTAGGTCCAATCGCCAGGCCGCCCGCTGGTGAATATAAGGGATTTGGTAAAGCATCACCGCCAAGAAGGCCGCACCTACGACAATCCCGGCAATGATCAGGAGTTTTCTCTGAGTCATACTTAAAATTGTATCATCCCCGTTGACGCTGCACTACCCACATGGTAGAATTTTTTCCGCTTGCCCGCCCCCATCGTCTAGCGGTCCAGGACGCGGCCCTCTCAAGGCCGAAACCGGGGTTCGATTCCCCGTGGGGGCACAGCTCGAACCGCTCACTTTGATTGAGCGGTTTTTTTTGTATGCGAAGTTGGATTTGTCTGAGGCGCTTTGAAGGTTGCGGATGCAAGGTTAGTAGAGCACAGCTTAGCCTGGTTACCCTTATTAGGATAACCAGGCTTTTTTGTCCCCAAGTGCTGGCTGCCCTACTACGGGCAAATTACACCATGGTACTCGCTTTCGTGAATAAAAACGGGAGCCTCCGGAGTATAACCAGTAACGTCGGTCCATCCGTGGAATGTAAAATTGCCTTTTCCTGCTCCCGCAACAACCCGCATGATGTGGGTGGTTTTTAATATTGGCCGATCGGTTAATTGGCCTTTGAGAAAACCGTCTAATACCAGGGTTTTGCCAATCAGATCATCCACGATGCTGTCTGTGATCACCCAAGTCTGCGTTACATCTCTGTGCCGGGCAACACCATGGTACTCAACTGGAAATGGTTTTACAACAACTGTACCCTCAAGGTCGCCAGAAATTGTGCCAAAGACTCCTGGGACGCCTAATTTTTTTTCAAACTCCATCTCCCCTGTCACGGCGAAGCATGCCGCACCGGCGGATGCATCACTGCTAAATCCCAACAAGAAAGCAAGAAGCAAGAGTGAAATGGTAAGCTTTTTCATAATAACCTCCATATATTGGCTGTCCTGTTACGGACAAATTACGCCATGATATTCGCTGTGATGGACAAAACCATAGGGATAATCAGTCACATCGGTCCAGCCGTGGGCTGTTAAGTTTCCGAGCTCTGCTCCCTCAACAAGCGTCAATTTGTGCGTAGTTTTTAAAATAGGCCAGTGGTTGATTTGCCCTTTGAGGAAACCTTCAAAGCGCAGTGTTCGGCCAATCAGTGGTTCGACGATACTGTCTGCAACCACCCAGGTCTGTGTGAGGTCTCTGAACCTGGCGACACCATGCTTTCCTACAAAAGTGGTTTGCACAACCATCGTCCCCTCAAGGTCACCGGAAAATGTGCCAGAGATTACCGGTCCGACTTTTACAAAGTCAATCTCCCCTGACACGGCGTAGCATGCTGCACCGGCGGATGCATCACTGCTAAAACCAAATATTAAAGCAAGAAGTACGAGTGGTATGATTAGTTTCTTCATAATATCCTCCAAAAGTTTATCGAATACCTTTTCAACTGAGTTTGATTTTTACGCTATTATTTATTTTTACCTCCTTCATTTATGACTAAAGCGAAATAGCGTGGATAAGTTAAGCTGTTTAGCAATTATGAACTCAATCAGATTGATCCATAAAAATCGTTGCTTGCATTTTCATTATATAGAGGCTTCGGGTGTTTTGGGAAATGTCCTAACTTTTTCCTACCCCCCTTAAACAATAGTCAATTCTTATGAAACCGCGCCGCATTACCTCGGTTTCTGTAATAGATATCGAGCCAAACCTTCTTAGTATTGTCTCTGAATACGCTGCACTTGCTCACGGATAGCGTTCGCCGTCTATCCGTGAAACAATCATTATTTTTGCTTTAAATTCAAAGAGAGCTTTTTATTTAACCACCCTGGCTGTCAGGATGTTGTCCACATATCCTGTAAGGCTGCTTTTCCCTAAAAATACTGCTGCTCCCCCCTGCTTTCTTACGGCGCTGCTGCAGGTTTCTCCACCGGCGGCAGACCGAACTGCTCCCGCTCTACCTCAGTCAATTCCCGCGTGACACAGCATTCGTAGGCCTGGTCGATCAGCGCCTGCGTAGAAGGCCAAACACGCCGGATCACGGGTGTCTCGGCACCACCTGCAACGATGATGTAATTGCCA
>JBDLJO010000173.1:0-5549 GCA_039714275.1 Chloroflexota bacterium
GTGGATGT
The DNA here is from genome assembly GCA_039714275.1 of Chloroflexota bacterium. Lineage (GTDB taxonomy): Bacteria > Chloroflexota > Anaerolineae > Anaerolineales > UBA11858 > JBDLJO01. The sequence continues at coordinate 9 of JBDLJO010000173.1, forward strand.
GATCGCCGCCCCAGCAGCACCTTCAACAGCATTTGAGATTGGCAGCCACCGTGGTGATCCGCTGTCGATGTATTTAGAAGATATTTTCACACTGCCAGCCAACCTGGCCGGCATTCCAGGAATTGCTTTCCCGGTTGGTCATGATCGTAAAAACTTACCCATTGGGATGCAGCTGCTTGGAGAAAACTTCCAGGAGAAGCTGCTGCTAGAAATTACGCATACTTACCAGCAGCATACAACCTGGCATCAACACAAACCCAGCTTGAAATGGTAACTCACGATGAAATCTAGAAACCTTGACCCTGTTGGTCCATTAGCACAAGCTGATGAAAACTCACAGCTTTTTCAGATATTAACGCGCGCCAATCAAATAGCGGATGAAACCGAGCTAAGTGAACTGCTCGATGAAATGCTGAATCTGATCATTCAAATTAGCGGCGCCAGCACGGGTATGCTTTATTTATTGGATGAGAATAACAGAGATAATTTAGTCTTCAAAGCGGCTGCAGGAGATGAAGATTTCCGCCCCGTGTTAGGGGGTTGTAAAGACAGCCAGCTGCGAATTGCCCAAGATGTGGTTCAAAAGCGGGAACCTGAAATTATTGAAAATCTGGAGAGCGATTCACGCTGGTGTTCCCCTGCTGAGAGTAAAGAAACTGCTCTAAAAAAGGTTATTTCTTTCCCTTTGCTATTACGAGGGAAACCAACTGGCGTGGTACAAGTTTTTAACTACACGCATTCCCCGCTCGTATTGATGCAGTTTTTGGGCAACCGGATGGCATCTGAGATCGAGAAATCATTTTTATTAAATACCAGCCAACACCGCGGAGAGCGCTTTGAAGCGATGGTTGATATCATCGGTGAATTTATTTCAACATTGGATCCCCACCAGGTTCTCAATCGCATCGTGGAGCACGCCAAAATGCTGCTCAATGCGGAGGCGGTATCCATCTTTCTCGTTGATGAGCAGAGCGGCGAGGCTGTCCTGCATTTAGCAACCAATGTCAGCCAGGATCAAAGTATTCGAGTACCCCCGGGAGAAGGTCTTATCGGGCATGTGATTCAATCAGGAGAGACTGTCGTTATTTCCAATACGGACCTGGATAAACGCCACTATAAGGGTGTTGATCTCGATCTTGGGCACACCACAAATTCCCTGATCGCAGCACCGCTGCATGCCAGCGAGATTGTTCTGGGCAGCGAACGCGGTGTCGCTCATGCTAAAATCATCGGCGGCATTGAAGCGATTAATAAAGCAGATGGCATGTTCAATGATGGCGATGCCGAAATCCTGGGAATACTGGCCAATCAGGCTGCTACGATACTTCATATTGCACAAATTTATACCAATGCTGATGAACTCTTTTTGAGCACCATTCGAGCTTTGGTAGCTGCTATTGATCTGAAAGATCCCTATACAGAAGGACATTCTCAACGGGTGAGTGAATTCTCCGCAGCAATGGCTGAAGAGTTAGGCTTAAGCTTGGAAGAGATTCGCCATATTCGCATCGGGGCGCTGCTGCATGATATTGGCAAGATCGGCATTCCAGATCATATTCTTGGAAAACCAGGATCCCTGACCGATGAGGAATTTAATGAAATCAAAAAACATCCCGCATTAGGCGCTAAAATTATCAGCGAAGTAAAATCCCTGCGCAGTGAGTTAGCCGCATTGGCTGAGCATCATGAACGCCTCGATGGACAGGGTTATCCCAACGGCCTTAAAGGGGATCAGATTTCATTAATCGGGCGCGTGGTGGCAGTCGCGGATGTCTTTGATGCCCTGACATCCGATAGACCCTATCGCAAAGCTATGGATATTGATAACGCGCTGGAGACCCTGCAGAATGAAACTGACCATCACCTGGATTCCCAAATCATCGAAAGTATGCTGAGGGCTTATAAGCGCGGCAAGATTCGCCCTCAAAACAGTGAAACGACATCATCGTAATTATTAACAGGAGTTAGAAACCTATGTTCGAAACCCTTCCCAAAAACCCTAAAGATGTTCTCCCATGGACCTGGGAGAAATATCAACCTTTTGTGGATAAATTACTGGCGCGAGAAATCGATGCTGGCAATGTCCATCAATACCTCGCCGATTGGACGCGCCTGGCCGAATTATGGGATGAAACTGAGGCGCGCCTCTATATTGCCACAGCCTTAGATACCACCGACCAGAACGCACAACAAGCCTTTGATACTTTTTTAGAAGGCGTTTACCCCAATTCACAAGCGGCTGATCAAAAAATCAAGGAAAAATTTCTAGCAAGCGGGTTAGAACCAGAAGGTTTTGATATTCCCTTACGTAATTTACGTGCCCAGGCTGACTTATTCCGCGACGCCAATTTACCCTTATTAACGCAAGAAACAAAGCTCTGCAATGCCTACGATAAAATCATCGGCGCGCAGTCGGTCATGTGGCAGGGGGAAGAAAAAACGATTTCACAAATGATTCCCATTTACCAAGATGCCGATCGTGATGTGCGTGCTAAAGCCTGGCAGAGGGCATTTGAACGCCAACTAGATGACCGCGCCGCGATCAACGATCTTTGGGGCAAGTTCATGTCCACACGCGAGCAACTGGCTGCCAACGCGCAGGCACCCGATTACAGAGCCTATGCCTGGCAAAAAATGCTGCGCTTTGCCTACACACCTGAAGATTGCATCACTTTCCAAGAAGCGATTGAAAAGGTTGTTGTCCCCGCGGCCGAGCGCATTTATGAACGTCGCAAAAAGCGGCTTGGTGTTGACACCCTGCGCCCCTGGGATTTGTGGGTTGATCCCCTCAATCGTGACCCACTTCGCCCTTTCGAAGATGTCTCAGAGCTAGAAGCTAAAGCTGCCGTGATCTTCAACAAGGTTGATCCCCAGTTAGGTGGGTATTTCGCGACCATGCAGCAAGAGGGTTTGTTAGATACCGACAACCGCAAAGGGAAAGCTCCAGGTGCCTTTTCCTATACCCTATCTTCCACCCGCAAGCCTTTTGTATTCCAGAATGCCGTCGGGCTGCACGATGATGTACAAACGCTGCTTCATGAAGGCGGTCATGCTTTCCACGCCTTTGAGTCGAATCATCTGCCATATTTCCAGCAGCAAACTGTGCCTATGGAGTTTGCGGAAGTGGCTTCAATGGCGATGGAATTGCTGGCAGCACCCTACCTCAGCGAGGATGAAGGCGGTTTTTACAGTGAGACCGACGCGGCTCGTGCTCGCATTGAACATCTCGAGGAAGCGATCCTCTTCTGGCCCTATATGACCGTGGTGGATGCTTTCCAGCACTGGGTTTATGAGAATCCTGAAGATGCTGCCCAACCATCCAACTGCGACAAGCAGTGGTCACAGCTCTGGGATCGCTTTATGAAAGTCGTGGATTGGCGCGGTTTAGAAGATATTAAAGCCACTGGCTGGCATCGCAAGCTGCACATCCACACCTATCCTTTATACTATGTGGAGTATGGACTGGCTCAATTGGGCGCGGTCTTGGTTTGGGCAAAAGCGCTCAACGATCAGCCCCAAGCAGTTGCTGATTATCGTAAAGCCCTGGCGCTGGGTGGCACAGTCACCTTACCAGATCTTTACGCAGCCGCGGGCGCCAAGTTCGCCTTTGATGCCGATACCCTGCAAATTGCTGTTGATTTGATAGAAAAGACGATTGCAGAACTTGATGCTTAAAGATCGTCATTCGAAAGATAAAACAAATGGGATGGCAATATCTGCCATCCCATTTTGATCCCCCGGAGAAAAAATCATGTTTCACAACATCCCCCGAGCGATGAAAGATCGCATGACTTACCTTGAGGGAATGGATGCGCGCGACCGAGGCGATAAGACACCGCACCTCGAGCGTCTGCGCCAAATTCCGCCAGAGACTGGTCGTTTTCTGGCCTTGATGGCTGCTGGAGCTCCTGCAGGGGCATACCTTGAAATCGGCACCAGTGCGGGATATTCAGCCTTATGGATTGTACTGGCTTTGCAAGGGCGCGGGATAAAGCTAAAAACCTTTGAAGTATTACCACAAAAATTGGCTTTGGCTCGTGAGACCTTTCATCTATCTAATGTAGAAGACAGCGTAGTGCTTATCGAAGGGGACGCCCGTGAGTATTTAGGGCAATATCAAAAGACAGCCTTTTGTTTCCTGGATGCAGAAAAGGATGTCTATGAGGACTGCTGCGATTCCGTGATTCCTAATTTGGTGCCAGGCGGCATATTGCTGGCCGATAATCTCATTAGCCATGCTGATGTGATGCAACCCTTTTTATCGCGGGTGACCGCCGATCCACGTGTTGATAGTTTGGTCGTACCGATTGGGAAAGGGGTCTTAGTTTGCCGTAAAATTTAGCCCGGTAAAACCCAGCCATATTTTAATCTAATAACAGATCAAAGAATACCTGCGCAGCATGGGCAAAGGCATCCCAACCATCCCCGTTGATCTCATAGGACCAATGTGCGGCCAGGATAGCCTGCACAAAACTCCATGACAGCATGCGTTGGCGCTCAAAACCCAAGACTTCAGCAAGAATATCTAAGCGGCGCAGGGTGCTGCGTTTAAAATCTGGCATGATCAGCATTCGATTAACAGGGTTACGCAGCAGCGCACCCACATCAAAAACAGGATCACCAACAATCCCTTTTGGGTCAACCGCCAACCACGGTTGACGCTGCGCAGAGAGTATATTCCAGTGATGCAAATCGCCGTGTAAAAGTACGGTCTTGGTTTCAGATTTCAGCAAGGCAGCTTTGAGCCGTTGCGCCGCTTCAACTAGGGGTTGGGTTATGGGACTGCTGCCCGGCCAGATATTGTCCAGGGTGCGCATCCAAGTTGAAGATGCTGGAAAATGATCAGTTGGGTCGATTGGTTTCCACAACTGCTGCATCACCCGGGCGGCGATCAAGGTCATGGCATCATCATCATCCAAATCAAGCAGTACATCCCCCGGTTTAACGCGCTCCAAAAGCATGATCTGATTACCCGGGTTGGATTCCAATATCTGAACGCTGCCTTGTCCAGCATAATGCCGCAGCGCGTAAATTTCGGTCAATAATTCCGGATCAGGGAAACCCGTTTTTAGCACGACATCACGACCGTCCCGGGTAACGGCTGGAAGGACGTAATTATACGAAAAGGGTTCAAAGGGCGGCTTTAAGGTCAGCGACCAACATTGAGTAAATTCATCCAACAGTGCAGGAAGGGCATCCAACCAATCCAGTCCTTTGTCACCGTACATGTGAAAGATTTTTATTTTAAATTTTTCAGAAATATCCATGTTGAACAGCGCTTTGGATTGTTCAGGCAGGTCCGAAAATACAAGGTTTTTTTCGCAATACCTTCCCAGGTCATGACCGGGTATAATAACAATCCAATCATATCAGGATACCATAAGGATAGACCATGTCTGAAACATTGAAAATTGTAATTCCAATGGCTGGTTTTGGCAGCCGGTTACGACCGCACACCTGGAGTCGCCCCAAACAATTAATCAGCCTGGCAGGCAAAAGCGTAATTGACCATGTGCTGGCAATGTTTGAAACCCTACCAGA